>NZ_CP064187.1:3492500-3792500 GCF_015353075.1 Rhizobium sp. 007
AACGCCGGTAAAAATTGCCTTCGGCCATGGTTCCGCCCTCACAAGATCACAATCGGGTGGTCTCAGAAGGACGCATGATTCACGCAGGCATGGGCGCTAGATTGCGCCCTGCGGCGTGATTTGACTTCCATGCCCGAAATATGCACATCTTTCGGCCCAGCCGGAGCAGCCCCGAGTAAGCCCATGAAAGGACGCGGATAAAACTGCCATGATGACGGAGAAGATGATGATCCGCTCGTTGGGTAACGAGCCTCCGCTTCTCGCCGATGGCAGGCGCGCACCCGACAAGCGTGAGGTTTCTTTACGCTGGCTTTCGGGCACGTTCCTCACTGGCATCACATCGAGCGTGCTGATGGGTGTCGCGCTCTTTGCCGCCCTTGATGGCCGGCAGCAGCTGGCGATCCCCGCCGAGGCCTTTGCCAGCATCAATACCCATGAAGATAGCGCCGTTACCCGTGGCGGACGGCTGATCGCCCCCGCGATCGCCGCCAGACCTTCGGACCGGGCGATCATGGAAGTGTCGACGGTCGTCCATGACGGTGACAAGGAAATCGTGCGCCGCCAGCCCTTCTCGCATGTAAAGATGCGGCTCGCCGCCAATCACGTGGCGACCGAGGATTATCCGGATTTCGACGCGCTTGCGATCTTCGCGGCCGATGAGGCGCAGCCCGCACCGGCCGCACGCACCGGCGCGATTTACGGCTCGGACGTTGAATCCGAGGTCAGCCTCAAGACCGTTCCCTTCCCAACCGGAAAGAGCGACTTTCAGGCGGCGCCAGGCATGACTCTGGATGAAGTCGAGGAGAACGTCCGCTCGAACGGTTCGGCGCTGACTGACGGAGCCACTCAAGTCGCGGCGCTCTACTATGTCGACCCTCAGCGCTTTTCGAACGAGGACAACGATGTCGATCTGACATCTGGCCTGTCGGCCCGCGTTCTCGAGCAGAACATGACGGTGTCTGCGCCGGAATCGATCACGCCGCAGACCGAGGAATTTGCCGACGACATCGTGCCGGCCCGCCAGGATGTCACCATCGTCAAGGCGCTGATGGATTCCGGCTATCCCGAGCCGCAGGCGAAGATGCTCTCTGCCAACCTCGCGCCGCCACTCGGCAGCGACGAGCTTGCCAAGGGCGACGTCCTGCGTGTCGGCATCATCCAGAAGGGCGAACAGGCCAAACTCATCCGCGCCAGCGTCTATCGTGGCACGCGTCATCTCGTCACGATCGCTCTCGATGACAAGAGCCGCTTCGTTGAGGCAAGTGAACCGCCTAGGCTTGACGCGATCGCGACTGCCTTCGATGACAATTCGCTATCGGTTCCCGCTGGCCAGAACCTGCCGCGCGTTTATGACGGCATTTATCGCGCCGCTCTTTCCTACGGCATGACCAAGGATATGACGGCGCTGATCATCAAGCTGCTTGCGGCAAACGTTGACTTCCAGGCGCAATTGAGGGCGACCGATTTCCTCGAGGCCTTTTTCTCTGTCGCCGATTCGAGCGGCCGCGCGACGCCGAATTCCGAACTGCTTTACGTCAATGCCCGTTTTGGCGATACGGTGACACGCTTCTACCGCTTCCAGGATGCGGACGGAAACGTCGATTACTTCGATCAGGACGGCAAGAGCATCCGTCAGTTCTTGCTGCGCAACCCGGTGCCGAACGGCATTTTCAAGTCCGGTTTCGGTATGCGACGCCACCCGATCCTGGGTTTTGCCCGCATGCATACGGGCGTCGACTGGGCCGCTCCCCGCGGTACGCCGATCATCGCGACCGGCAATGGCACGGTCGAGAAGGCCGGCTGGGATTCTGGCGGCTATGGCAATCAGACGATCGTCCGTCATGCCAATGGATACGAGTCCTCCTACAACCACCAGAGCGCCATTGCCAAAGGCATCGTGCCCGGAGCCAAAGTTCGCCAGGGCCAGGTGATCGGCTGGGTCGGCACCACCGGCGAATCCACCGGACCGCATCTGCACTACGAGATGATCGTCAACGGTACCAAGGTCGATCCGCTCCGCATCCGCCTGCCGGGCGGCAAGTCGCTGGCCGGCGAAGCACTGGCTAAATTCCAGGACGAGCGCAAGCGCATCGATACGCTCCTGAATAACCAGCCGGTCGATCAGATCGCCAGCAAGTAGTCCAAAAAAATGGCGGCCGGAGCCGCCATTAGCTTTCCCGGACGCCGGTCTCTTACGCTGCTTCGCTGACGGCGGAATTGCGCGGGCGGAACAACAAGCGGTCGGAACCGTTGGTGACCTTCACCGTCGATCCGTCCGGCACCTGGCCGGAGAGAATCTGCTCGGCGAGCGGATCTTGGACATATTTCTGGATCACCCGCTTCAATGGCCGCGCGCCATAGACCGGATCGTAGCCTTTGTTGGCAAGCCAACTGCGGGCATCGTCATCGAGCTCGATCGTGATCTTGCGCTCGGCCAGCAACGCCACCAGCCGTTTCAGCTGGATATCGACAATCGCGCCCATCTCATCGCGCTTCAGGCGATGGAAGAGGATGATCTCGTCGACGCGGTTCAGGAATTCCGGCCGGAAATTGGCGCGCACGACCTCCATCACCTGCTCGCGAACCGTGTCGCTGTCCTGGCCCTCGCCCAGTTGGGTGAGGAATTCGGCACCGAGGTTCGAGGTCATGATGATCATCGTATTGCGGAAGTCGACCGTGCGGCCCTGGCCGTCCGTCAGGCGCCCCTCATCCAGCACCTGCAGCAGGATGTTGAAGACGTCGTGATGCGCCTTCTCGATCTCGTCGAAGAGCACGACCTGATAAGGCCGGCGGCGGACAGCTTCCGTCAATGCGCCACCTTCCTCGTAGCCGACATAGCCGGGAGGGGCGCCGATCAGCCGGGCCACGGAGTGTTTTTCCATGTATTCCGACATGTCCATGCGCACCATCGCCGTCTCGTCGTCGAAGAGGAAGCGGGCGAGCGCCTTGGTAAGCTCCGTCTTGCCGACGCCGGTCGGGCCTAGGAAGATGAATGAGCCGATCGGCCGGTTGGGGTCCTGCAGCCCGGCGCGCGCGCGGCGAACGGCACGCGATACGGCTTGCACCGCATCGCCCTGGCCGATGACCGAAGTCGCCAGTTCGTCTTCCATCCTGAGCAGCTTCTCGCGCTCGCCTTCCAGCATCTTGTCGACCGGAATGCCGGTCCAGCGGGAAACGACATGGGCGACATTGTCCGGGGTCACGACCTCCTGCACCATGGCGCTGCGGTCGCCATCCTGGCTTTCCGCATCGGCCAGTTGCTTCTCCAGCTCCGGAATGACGCCATAGGTCAATTCGCCGGCGCGCTGGAATTCACCCTTGCGCTGGGCGATTGCCAGTTCGTTGCGGGCGTCGTCGAGCTCCTTCTTGAGATCGGCGGCAAGACCGAGCTTCTGCTTTTCCGATTGCCAGCGGGCCGTCAGCGCATTGGCCTTCTCCTCCAGGTCCGTCAGTTCGGCATCGAGCCGCGTCAGACGGTCGGCGGAGGCCGCATCCGTTTCCTTCTTTAGCGCTTCACGCTCGATTTTCAGCTGCATGATGCGGCGATCTAACTCGTCGAGCTCTTCGGGCTTCGAATCCACCTGCATGCGCAACCGCGCGGCCGCCTCGTCCATCAGGTCGATCGCCTTGTCGGGCAGGAAGCGATCGGTGATATAGCGGTTTGACAGCGTCGCAGCCGCCACCAGCGACGAGTCCGAAATGCGAACCTTGTGGTGCTGCTCGTATTTTTCCTTGAGGCCGCGAAGGATCGAGATCGTGTCCTCGACCGTCGGTTCATCGACCATGACGGGCTGGAACCGGCGGGCGAGTGCTGCGTCCTTCTCGACATGCTTGCGGTACTCGTCGAGCGTGGTGGCACCGACGCAGTGCAACTCGCCGCGCGCAAGCGCTGGCTTCAGAAGGTTGGAAGCATCCATCGCTCCATCCGCCTTGCCGGCGCCGACTAGCGTGTGCATTTCGTCGATGAAAAGGATGATCTCGCCGTTTTCCGACTGCACTTCGTTGAGCACGGCCTTCAGCCGTTCTTCGAATTCGCCGCGATACTTCGCACCAGCAATGAGCGCGCCCATGTCGAGCGCCATCAGCTTCTTGTCCTTGAGAGACTCCGGCACGTCGCCGTTGACGATACGTAGTGCCAGTCCCTCGACGATTGCCGTCTTGCCGACGCCGGGCTCGCCGATCAGCACCGGGTTATTCTTGGTGCGGCGGGAGAGGACCTGAATGGTACGGCGGATTTCGTCATCGCGGCCGATCACCGGATCGAGCTTACCCTCGCGGGCCTCGCCGGTCAGATCGCGGGCGTATTTCTTCAGGGAATCGAAGCCTTGTTCCGCATTAGCGGAGTCGGCCGTGCGCCCTTTTCGAATATCGTTGATAACCTGATTGAGGCTCTGCGCCGTCACGCCAGCATTCTTCAGCGTCGCTGAGGTCGAAGCGGAAGTCTCAATCGCCAAGGCCTGCAGCAACCGCTCGACCGTGACGAAGCTGTCGCCGGCTTTCTTGGCGGCCTCTTCAGCCGTGGAAAAAACTCTAGCGAGCGGCTGGGCGAGATAGATGTTGCCGTTGCCGCCGGAAACCTTCGGCAGCTTTGCAAGCGCTGCATCGTTTGCAAGCCGCGCGGCCTTGGCATCGCCGCCGGCGCGTTCGATCAGCGAAGCGGCCATGCCTTGATCGTCGTCAAGCAGGACCTTGAGGACATGTTCCGGCGTGAATTGCTGGTGACCCTGCGCCAAGGCATAGGTTTGGGCGGACTGGACGAAACCGCGAACCCGCTCGGAATACTTTTCGATATTCATATTCTACCTCCATGGATCGCCCTGCCCTTATAAGGCACAGACCGATGATTGAGATTGAGCTCCCTCAAAAGGCGAGCCGTTGCTTCATCCTTTTTGGAAATTGGACGAAGCATTCGAGGAGGAATATGGGATGGATTTTCGCGAGTTTAAAGAGCCCGGAACCACGAAACCCGGGCCGAAGAATCCTCCGCGAACGCGCGGCGCGGGCTGATGGCACGAACGTTCAAGACCCGATTGTAGCGCTGCTGGTATGCGTTGCAGCTTCCTAAACAGCAGAGCCTTGATGACCCTCGAGCAAACGATTGCATTTCTGACCTTTTCAGTCGTCGGCGCCATCACGCCCGGCCCCAGCAACGTCATGATCATGGCGACCGGCTCACTCGTGGGTTTGACACGCGGCCTGCCATGCGTGCTCGGTGCTGCCTTGGGAATGTCGTCGCTATTCTTCTGTGCGGGCCTCGGCCTTGCGCAGTTGTTTCTGCTTTATCCGCTTACGCTAACGATCATGAATCTGATCGGCGCTGCGTTTCTGTTTTGGCTGGCCTGGAAGATCGCGACCGCGGACGTGACGCAGGCGAAAGGCGACACGAAAGCCGTGAGCTTTCTGCAAGCGGCGGCGTTTCAATGGATGAATCCGAAGGGCTGGCTGGTTGCCGTGAGTGGGATTGCCGCCTACTCCGGCGCATCTCCAGGAAGCGCTTTCGGCTTGGCCGCAACCTTCGCAGTTCTATTTTTTGTGGCAGCTTTCCCAAGCGGTCTCGCCTGGTTAATGGCCGGGGCATTGATGCAGAAACTGCTTCAAGACGCGCGCATTGCGCGCGCCTTCAATATCGTGATGGCAATCATACTCGCCGGCTCTGTCGCGACAATATTCGTGTGAGCCGGAGACGGCAGCCTTATTCCGTAGCCGCTTCGACCAGAGCCGGTGCTTCGGCGGAAGCAGCCTCGCCTTCGCCTTCGGCGCGGCGCGGACGGCGCGGGCGGTTGCTGGCGTTACGGCGGCGCGGCTGGCGTTCGCGCTGCGGGCCGCCTTCTTCCTCCATGGAGACTTCGGCCGGAATGCCTTCGATATCCGGCTGAGGGCCGGTTCCGTCGTTGGTATCCTGAGCCGGGGCCGGTAGAGAAGCGGGAGCTTCTGCGCGCTGTTCGCGACGATGCTGCTCGCGCGGCGGCTGAACGACGACGGCATCATCGCCGTCTACTGTATCCAGTTCGTCGCCATCGCGCTCGCCACCTTCGCGGTCGGTATATTCGTTCCGATCGTCGCGCTGGAAACGTTCCTGCATCTGCGTCTGGGCGGCCGCAATGATGCGGTAATAGTGCTCTGCGTGCTGCAGGTAGTTCTCGGCTATGACGCGGTCACCGGAGCTCTGGGCATCGCGGGCAAGCTGCGAATATTTTTCAGCAATATGCTGAGCCGTACCGCGGATCTTCACGTCGGGGCCGGAGCTGTCGTAGGTCCGAGTCAGCGGATTGCCACCCTTGCGGTTGAAATTGTTGTTGTTATTTCCGCCGCCGTTATTGTTACTGCCACGCCCTCGACCGCGCTTGTTCTGCTGTCCTGGCCTCATAGATCGTTCACCTGAATTCGCTGTTTGTGTGGAGTTATGGCACCAACCGCCGTGGCCGGTAAACCGGCTCAGGGCCTTCGTGCCGCAAGCATAATGCGCCTTCGCGCCGACCTGCCGCTTGTTCTCAAGTCATATTGACTGATTCACGCATTGGGTCGTGTTCAACCTTTGAAACTCTCGTTTAAAAGAGTGGACCCCCGAGGCCGACCAAGTACCGAACGAATCGACGTTCCTTCTTGACTGCCCAACGCGTGAGGGCAACCTATATCGCTTCCCCGGGAAATCCAAGCCTTTTCTTCGCAATAGCAGTAATGTCCTGTTCAATGCTGCAATTTGTCGCTCAAGCGATGGGTGCGAACACGAGCACCCGGTCATTCTGGCCATAATCCTTTGCGGATTCGACGCATTTGAAACCTGCGGCCTCGAAGACCGCCGTCACGTGATTGCGCTGGTCGTAGCCGATTTCCAGTCCTATGACGCCGTTTGGCTGCATGAACCTGGCAGCATCCTTGGCTATCGCTTTGTATGCGTCAAGCCCATCGGGGCCACCATCCAGAGCTGCCGCCGGATCAAATTTCGTCACTTCAGGAGCGAGATTGTCGATGACATTGGAAGCAATATAGGGCGGATTTGAGACGATTGCGTGAAACGTACCGTGAATGTTTTGAAACCAACTTGATTGCACAGTCTCAAACCGTTCCTTCAATCCGTTTCTTGCAGCGTTTGATTCAGCCGTCCTGAGGGCATCTGCAGATACATCGCTTCCGATACCCGACGCTCCCGGAAATTCGCTCAAAAGCGCAAGGCATATTGCCCCGGTTCCGGTTCCTAGATCAAGGATATGGAGATGTTCCTCCGTCTTTGCAAGGGTTCTTAAATAAGGAAGCATCGTATCGACGAGAATTTCCGTATCTGGCCGCGGCTCCAGCGTCTCGGCGGAAAGCGAAAGCGGCAGACCGTAAAATTCACGCTCGCCGAGAATACGGTGGACCGGCTCATGCGCTAGCCGTCGTTCCACAGCCGCCGGGATCAGCGCCTCTTTATCGGCAGCGACGGGCTCATTACCGCGTGATAGCATTTCGCTCGAGGAGAACTTCAGCAATCCGGCGACGAGCAGTCTTGCATCCGTTGCGGGATCGGCGATACCGGCTTCGGTGAAGCGGCGGCGGACTTCGGCGAGAACTTCAGAAACCGTCGGCCGCGCTCCGGTCATTGCTGCTCGCCAAGCTGAGCCAGTTGGCTTGCCTGATAATCGGCAAGCAGGGCGTCCACCACTTCATTGATCTCGCCTTCCATCATCCGGTCCAGCTTGTAGAGCGTCAGATTGATGCGGTGATCGGTAATGCGGCCCTGCGGGTAATTGTAGGTGCGTATCCGCTCCGAGCGGTCGCCGGAGCCGACCTGGCTCTTGCGATCGGCGGAACGTTCGCTATCGGCCCTTTGCCGTTCGGCATCATAGAGCCTCGAACGCAGTACCTGCATCGCCTTGGCGCGATTCTGGTGCTGTGACTTTTCCGAACTGGTGACGACGATGCCCGTCGGCAGATGCGTGATACGGACCGCGGAATCCGTGGTGTTGACGTGCTGGCCGCCTGCGCCGGACGATCGCATCGTATCAATACGAATGTCTTCCGGCCGGATCTCAATGTCGATTTCTTCGGCTTCGGGCAGCACGGCGACCGTTGCTGCCGACGTATGAATGCGCCCACCCGCTTCCGTTTCGGGCACGCGCTGCACACGATGCACGCCGGACTCGAACTTCAGCTTGGCGAAGACGCCCTTGCCGGTGATCGTGGCGATAATTTCCTTGTAGCCGCCGGCTTCGCCCTCGCTTGCGGAAAGGATTTCGACCTTCCAGCCATTCGCCGCGGCGAAACGCTCATACATGCGAAAAAGATCGCCTGCGAAGAGTGCGGCCTCCGAGCCTCCCGTACCCGCGCGGATTTCAAGGATCGCGCTCTTTTCGTCTGCGGCATCCTTCGGCAGCAGCAGGATCTGGATTTCCTGCGCCAGCGCCTCGATGCGCTCCTTCACATCCGGCAATTCCTGCTCCGCGAGATCGCGCATCTCACGGTCGACGGACCTGTCTTCAAGCAACGCTTCGAGATCGGAAAGCTCGGCTTCAGCCTTTTCATAGGCGCGGATCTTGGTGACGACGGGCTGCAGCTCGGAATATTCGGAGGCGAGCTTCACGTAGACGTCCGCCGACGGGCCGGCCGACATCCGCGCTTCAATTTCGCCGAAGCGGCGTTCCAGCTCGCGCATCTTTTCAACGGGAAGCTTCGCCACCCTTCGCTCCGATTCTTCTTATAATTTGCTAAAGGGGAATATTGTGGCTCTCGGCGAAGTGGGCAAGCACCTCGCGCATCGGGGTCGTCGCGTGGATATCGTCCAACGCCTCGTTCATGACCTTCGCCAGCGCCGCGGCATCGAGACCGAGCAGCATTGCCTTTACCGGCCCGATCGAGGCCGGCGACATCGACACCGAGCGAAAGCCGAGACCAAGCAGCGCCATCGCCGAGATCGGCTTGCCGGCAAGCTCGCCGCACAATGTCACCGGCGTATTGTTGCGCTCACCGGCTCGCACGATGTCGCGCAAGAGCCTGAGGAACGGCCTGCCCAGCGTATCGAAGCGGTCGGAAACGCGCGCATTGCCGCGATCCACTGCCATAGCGAACTGGAAGAGGTCATTGGAGCCGACCGAGACGAAATCGACAGCCGCCATCAGTTCGTCGAGCTGCCAGAGTAGTGCCGGCACCTCCAGCATCGCACCGAACTGCAGCTTGCGCGGCAGACCGTGGCCGAAGCGGGAGAGGTGTTGCACTTCCTTCTGCAGAAGCTCGCGAACGGCCGCGATCTCGGAAACCTCGGTCACCATCGGCACCATGAGCTTCAGCTCGGCCCCGGCAGCCGCCTTCAGCATGGCGCGAAGCTGCGTGCGCAAGAGCCCCGGACGGTCGAGCGACAAGCGAATGGCACGCCAGCCGAGTGCCGGATTCTCCTCTTCGTGGCCGCGGAAATAGGGCACAACCTTATCGCCGCCGATATCGAGCGTGCGGAAGGTAACGACGCGGCCGGCCGCCTGCTTCAGCACGTTGCGATAGAAGATTTCCTGCTCGTCGGCCTTCGGCATCGTCGAAGCGATCATGAACTGCAGCTCGGTGCGGAAGAGACCGATACCTTCGGCACCCGATTCCGCAAGTTGCGGCAGATCGACCAGAAGCCCGGCATTCATCAGCAGCGAAATCCGCTGCCCGTCCCTCGTCAGCGGCTCAACGGAGCGCAGCGCCCGGAATTGCTCCTGCCGGCGCGCGCGGAACCGGACTTTTTCCTCGTAAGACCTCTGATGCTCCGGCAACGGCCTCAGATGCACATGGCCGCCGTCGCCATCGATGATCACGGCATCGCCGTTTTCGGCAAGCGCGACAACGCCTGCCGCCTGGCCGATCACCGGAATGCCCATGGCCCGGGCGACGATGACGACGTGACTGGTGACGGCACCTTCCTCGAGCACCAAGCCGCGCACATTGGCGCGCGGGTAGTCGAGCAGTTCGGCGGCACCCATGGCGCGCGCGAGGATGATCGCATCACTCGGGAAACCATCACCCGACGTGTGGCCGCTGTAGCCAGTCAGTTGCCGCAAAAGGCGGTTCGCCAAGTCTTCGAAGTCATGCATGCGCTCGCGCAGATAAGGATCCGTCAGACGTATCATGCGCGCTTTGGTGTCGCTCTGGACTTTTTCGACCGCTGCTTCCGCCGTCAGGCCGTTGCGGATCGCCTCTTCGAGCTTCCGCACCCAGCCCTGGTCATGTGCGAACATGCGGTAGGTTTCCAGAACCTCGCGATGCTCGCCCTCCATCGACACGTCGCGGCTCGAAAGCAAGTCGTCGATCGAAATCCGAAGCGAACCCATCGCCTCCGCCAGCCTGCGGATTTCCTTCTCCGAATCTTCGTTGAGAAGATTGGTGACGACGATGCGCGGCTCGTGCAGCACGACATAACCGAGCCCGATGCCTTCGTTATAGGTATCGCCGTTGATCGTGACGGAGCGCGTCAGGTCAAGTTCAAGGCCGGGCTTCGTGATCTTCTTGAGCTCGCCGGTGGCGATCATCTCGGCGAGCACCATCGCCGTGGTCTCGAGCGCTTCTAGTTCTTCCTCGCGGTAGGTACGGCTCGCCTTGTTCTGCACGACGAGAACGCCGAGCGAACGGCCGGTGCGTAGGATCGGCACGCCGAGGAAGGAATGGTAGATTTCTTCGCCGGTTTCCGGGAGATAACGGAAAGCGGGGTGCGACTGTGCATCGGAGAGGTTGAGCGGCTGCGCCGAAGCGGCGATCGTACCGACGAGGCCCTGCCCCATCTTCAATTGCGATAGGTGGACGGCCTCTTTCTTCAGGCCCTCAGTCGCATAAAGCTCGAGAACGCCGTCAGAGCGCAGCACGTAGACGGAGCAAACCTCGGCCACCATGTTGCTGGCGATCTGCCGAACGATCCGGTCGAGACGCTCCTGCGGCTCCAGCGGCTCCGCCATCAACTCGCGCAGCCGCTTGAGCAGCACGCGCGGACCGCCGGATAGGTCTCTCATGGCGTCTCAAGCTCCAAAAACAAAAGCAAAGTAACCCGGCAGACGCCGCGTGACTTCACAACTTAAATGCGGCAGGCCTGCTGGGAATCAATTCTTATCCAGACCGTAGCAGGAATGCAAAGTCCTGACAGCGAGTTCCGCATAAGGACCGTCGATCAGGATGGAAATCTTGATTTCCGAGGTCGTGATCGCCTTGATGTTGATGCCCTTCTCGGCAAGAGCCTTGAAAGCGGTGGCGGCAACACCGGCATGCGAACGCATGCCGATGCCGATGACCGAAACTTTGACCAAGCCCGATTCGTTCTGCACGACGTCGTAGCCGATCTTCTCCTTGTTCTCGCCGAGCACCTTGATCGCCTTCTCGACGTCGCCCGAAGGCACGGTGAAGGTCATGTCGGTCTTTGAACCGTCCTCGGAAATGTTCTGGACGATCATGTCGACATTGATATGGCTCTCGGCGAGGGGGCCGAAGATCGCGGCGGAAACGCCGGGCCGGTCGGCAAGACGGCGAAGCGAGATCTGAGCCTCATCCTTGGCATAGGCGATGCCGGTGACTACTTCTTGTTCCACGATTTCATCCTCGTCACAAATCAGCGTTCCGGGCGGATTCAACAAATCACCCATGCCCGGAGCATCGGGATCTTCGAAAGAGGAGCGCACGAAGGTACGGACCTTGTGTACCATGGCAAGCTCGACCGAGCGGACCTGCAGCACCTTGGCGCCGAGCGAGGCCATTTCGAGCATTTCCTCGAAAGCGATCTTCTTCAGTCGACGCGCCTGCGGCACGATGCGCGGATCGGTCGTATAGACGCCGTCGACATCGGTATAGATATCGCAGCGATCGGCTTTGACAGCAGCCGCGATCGCCACCGCCGACGTATCCGAACCGCCGCGGCCAAGCGTCGCTATCCGATTGTCCGGCCCGAGACCCTGGAAGCCGGCGATGACGGCAACCTGACCCTCGCCCATGCGCTTAATGATATCGGCACCGTCGATTTCAAGGATGCGGGCAGCGCCATGCGCATTGTCGGTGCGGATCGGAATCTGCCAGCCCTGCCAGGAGCGCGCATTGATGTCCATGGCCTGCAGCGCGATCGCCAGCAACCCGCAGGTCACCTGCTCACCGGAAGCGACGACCGCGTCATACTCGCGCGCATCGTAGAATGGTGAATTGGCACCGACCACCTTCGGCGTCCCCTGCACCCAGCCAACCAGCTCGTTAGTCTTGCCGGACATCGCCGACACCACCACCGCAACCTCGTGGCCGGCATCGACTTCACGTTTCACATGGCGGGCAACGTTCTTGATGCGGTCCAGATCAGCGACGGACGTTCCGCCGAATTTCATTACGATGCGTGCCATAAGCCTCTACCACAGCAAACGCCGGGAGAGACGAAAGCCAGACCCGGCATGACGGAGCCCTGAAAACAGCATGGCCGAAGGGTCGGATAAGCAGTCTGTGGAACCCTTCTAAGGCCTTGCACCCAAGGGCCCAAGTTGCGGCGTCTCTTAGCGAGTTTGAATGGGGGTGGCAAGGTGGCCGTCGACTGAAACGGAAAGACCCGCGCGACAATCTCATCCACCTTGAGGAAATCCGCTTATCGCGCATCGGATTCGGTGTAAGATGTTTATCATGAATGAGGCCCGGTCTTTATTCGCACAACTGCGCCAGTCGGCGCAGCCGGAAATCGTCGACACTATGGAGCGGCTCGTCCATGACGCCCCCGACCGCAAGCTTTGCCGTGTCAATGCGCTTGCCTTCGCAGCCAGCGAGAACCTCGACGAAGAGCAGGTGGTCAACGCCTTCCTGCACGCGTCCCGCCTCGGCATATTCGATCTGTCATGGAACGTGCTGTGTCCCGGCTGTGGCGGGGTGCTCGACGCCAACACCTCGCTGAGGACCGTCCAGAGTGACGAGTATAACTGCGCACTTTGCGCGGCGGGCTACGAGCCGACGCTGGACGAGATGGTCGAAGTCACCTTCACTGTCAGTCCGCGGGTGCGCCGCATTGCCGCTCACAATCCGCACGAATTGCCGCCATTGGAGTATTTCCGCCAGATCTATTGGAGTTCAGGTGTCGACCTGCCGGAGGAAGATTTTGAGGCGAAGGTCGACGAATTCGTGCTTGAATCCCTCGAACTGCCGCCGGGAGAGAAAGCCGTCATTTCCCTGCAGTTGCCTGCGGATTTCGTCATCATCTTCGAACCGGTCACCCACGCAGCGCAGTTCCTGGATATCAAAGGCGAGCCAACTAAGGAGCGGCAGAGCCTCTCGCTTGTATTCGATCGCGCGCACCGGCATAGCGAGCCCCTTGAGCTGAGGCCCGGTCCGGTGCGCATTTCGGTGGAGAACCACACCGAGGTCCGCACATTGCCATCTGTTTGCATAGCGAACGAGGCCCTGCATGGTTTGCTCGGCCGCCGCCGCCCGTTCCTGACTGCCAAGCGCCTGCTCTCCAACCAGACCTTCCGCGACATCTACCGCACCGACACGATAGAAGTAGATCAGCGGTTGAAGATCACCAGTTTGACCTTCCTCTTCACCGATCTCCGCGGTTCGACTGAGCTTTACGAAAGAGTAGGCGACCTTGCGGCATTCGACCTCGTGAAAACGCATTTTAGCATTCTCAACGACATCGTTGGCGCGGAAGCGGGTGCTGTTGTGAAAACAATCGGCGACGCGGTGATGGCCACTTTCCCGACCCCCGACCGGGCAGTCATCGCGGCCATGCGAATGCGCGAGGCGATGCGCAAGCTCAACCAGGAACGCGGCAGTGAAGATCTGCTTCTGAAGATCGGCATCCACGAAGGACCATGCATCGCGGTGAACCTGAACGAACGGCAGGATTACTTCGGGCAGACGGTGAACATCGCCTCGCGCGTCCAGCATCTGGCCACATCGCGCGAAATCTTCGCGACCGGCTCGGTGTTGGGCGACCCGCGCGCCTTCAGCCTTCTGACGGATCGCGGCCTCAATCCGATGTCGCAAAAAGTTGCGCTTCGTGGCATCGCCCACGAAATCAGCATCTTTGCGATTCCGTAAGCCACCTTCCTGGCCTTCGAAGGCGGCTCAGCACTCATTGATTTTTGATGATGCTGATGGCGCCGCTCACCTCGAGGATAGCGAAGCGGATGTCCTTGACGCTTTCGACACCCTGTTGATTGCGCGCGGCCTCGAGCACGTCTTCCATCTGCAGCCTGCAGCCGCGCAAGGCCTCCTGGTCTGCAACCCCATTCGCAATCAGAATGGTCGGAACGCCGTCGATGACCTTGCCCGCAAGCGGTGACCAGCTCTTGAGATAGGAGAGCAGGATATCCGCAAGAAACAGGGTCAAGATCAGCACGATCGCATTGGTTATCGAAAAATCGTCGCCGAGCATCGCCTGCTGCGTCGTCTCGGAGACCACCAACAGGATCACGAGGTCGAACGGCGTCATCTGTGCGAGCGTCCGGCGGCCCGACAGGCGTATGATGACAAGGAGGGCAAAATAGATCGAAAGGCCGCGAATAACGCTTTCCATATCGAGTTCTCCTCACGGAAGGATCAAGACAAGCGGGGCCGAAACGTGATCGCCGATACCGAGACGAATGCGATGAAAGCCCGGCGACTGGGTGTGCAGGTGGAACCTGACATCGATCGGCATGCCTGGATCCCCGGGAAACTGATAATGGATCAGGCCGGCTTTGGACGTCACCGCCTTTGGTGGCGGGTCGATGCCCTCGACGAAAAAGCCCTTCAGAAACGCTGCATCGACTGTGAAGACGCAATCCGCATCGCCGGGTCCGAATCGAATATGAATCTCGTCCGGCGCATTCCATCGCGAGATGGCTGGGTAGTCGACCGTTCCTTGCGGCGTTTCCACCAAGGCGCGGGAAAGATATCCGTTTCCCAACGCGCCGACGAGGCAGCTCGCGAGGATAAGACCGAAGACAAACCAGGCCACACGCTGAACGATCCAGACCCGCCGTTGAAAGTCTCGATGTTCAGTGACGCCGTCGGGCAAATAGTCGCTGCCGGTCCCTTTGTTCGTCATCTGCGCCGCCTTTATCCGCCTGCGAGATAACGCCGCGGGCCGCAACGAGTTTCAATAATTCAAGGAACCCGACCTATGCCGAGTTAAAAGGTCGGAGGTTCCAATGAACAGAGGACCGCTCGGAAATTGGTGCCATATCTGTGTCGACATGCAGCGGCTGTGCTTCAGGCGCAACCATTCGAAACACTGGTGATTGCAGGCGGCGAAACCGACGTGTGCGTGATGGCGACGACACTCGGAGCGATTGATCTCGGCTACCGCGTCATCCTTGTCGAAGATGCGGCCTGCAGCAGCGACGACCAAACCTCCGATGCCTCGCTGGAATTCCTGAGAAATCGCTTCTCCGTTCAGCTCGAGCTGATGGCAACGGATGACTTTTTGCAGCAAGCACGTGGTTGATCGAGGATGCTTCACTATATCCGTTGAAACTAGAGCCGCATGAGAACGCACGCACTCCTTCACGCCGGCAGAAGCCACGATGAGTAAGCCACTGGAAACCGCCACACCACATCCGCTGGACCTTCCTGCAATGGAAATCGCAAGCGGTATCTGCCAGGGCCGGTTCGCCTCCGAAAACGTGGTGGCGGAATCGATCCGCCGCGCCAAGGCGGTGCGCGAAACGCTGAATCCGTTCACCGTCCTCCGTGAGGAGCAGGCGCTCGAAGCGGCCCGCGAGGCGGATCGCGCCGCCGCCCGCGGCGAAGCAACCGGTCCACTACACGGTGTACCGTTCGCCGCCAAGGACCTGACGCCGACCGCAGGCGATCTGACGACGCTGGGCTCATGGACAAAGGGCGACTGGGTGCCTGCCGAAACAGCGCTCTGCATCCGCCGTCTTCAAGCCGCGGGTGCCATTTTGATGGGAAAGACGACAACGCCGGAATTCGCCTTTGCGAGCTTCACCGAAAGCCCGCGCTGGGGCGTGACCCGCAACCCGTGGGATCCGGAGCGCACCTCCGGCGGCTCCTCCGGTGGGTCGGCCGTTGCGGTCGCGACCGGCGTCGTGCCCTTCGCGGAGGGCACGGATATGGGCGGCTCTGTGCGTATTCCGTCCGCATTCTGCGGCACGGTCGGCCTGAAACCGAGCCTCGGACGAATTCCGATGACGATCCTGCCAAGCGTTTTCGACAACATCTCGCATTTCGGTCCGCTGGCGCGCACGGTGGGAGACGCCATCGCCTTCATGGAAGCGGCCTGCGGTCCGAGCGACGAGGACATTTCTTCGCTGCCTATCGGCTTCATGTCACATGCGGCACGAGACGGCCAGTTGGAAGGCAAGCGTTTCGCACTCTCAATGGACCTCGGTTACTATCGTATCCAGCCCGAGGTCGAGCAGGCGATACGCGTTGCTGTCGAGGAACTACGTCGCGCCGGCGCCGCCGTCGATGAAGTCCCGATGCATTGGACCCGCTCGGTTAACGATGAATGGTTCGATCTCTGGTGCGTCTTCATGTCTGGCTTCTTCGGCGAGACAATTACCGAATACCGGGAGAAAATGGATTCCGCCGTCGTTGCGATCATCGAGCGCGGCTTTTCAATGAATGCCACCGCCTACAAGCGCGTGGAATTGCTGCGCACCGCAATGTGGCGCGATATGGCAAAGCTCTTCGAGAGCTACGACGCCCTGCTCTGCCCCACCTGCGCCATCACCGCTCCGCTCGCCAGCGAAACTGACGACGACTATGTCGCGACCTGTCCGGACGGCCGTTTCGCCGGGCTCGACATGACCTGCCCTTTCAACATGCTGCCGCAACTGCCCGCGCTTTCACTGCCGGTCGGTCCTGCAGCAAATGGCATGCCGGTCGGGCTGCAGATCGTCGGACGCCGCTTTGCCGACGAAGACGTCCTGGCGATAGGCGCGGCGCTCGAGGCGCGTCTTGCCGTTCCCCGTTTTCCTTCCTCTTGACTTATGCTGCTGATCGTCCGACTTCACTCACGACGAACGCAAGGAGCAGGGTCATGAGCGACGCGGCAAAAAGCACGATCGACCAGAGCGAGGTGGACCGCTTTTCCGCAATGGCGGCGGAATGGTGGAGCCCGACCGGCAAGTTCAGACCGCTGCACAAGTTCAACCCGGTGCGCCTCACCTATATCCGCGACAAGGCAGCCGAAAACTTCGGCCGTGACCAGAAGAGCCCGCGTCCGCTGGAAGGCCTGCGCGTGCTTGACATCGGCTGCGGCGGCGGCCTGCTTTCGGAACCCGTCGCCCGAATGGGCGCAAGTGTTGTCGGTGCCGATCCCTCGGAGAAGAACATCGGCATTGCCTCGACACACGCGCAAGCGTCTGGCGTCACAGTCGATTACCGCGCAGTCACCGCCGAACAGCTTGCGGAAGCCGGCGAGACCTTCGATATCGTGCTGAACATGGAAGTCGTCGAACATGTCGCCGACGTCAATTTCTTCATGACGACCTGCGCCGGAATGGTGCGCCCCGGCGGGCTGATGTTCGTCGCCACCATCAACCGCACGATGAAGGCCGCCGCACTCGCGATCTTCGCCGCCGAGAACATCCTGCGCTGGCTACCGCGCGGCACGCATCAATATGAAAAGCTGGTCCGCCCTGAAGAGCTGGAAAAGCCGCTTGCGGCGAGCGGCATGACGATCATCGAGCGCACCGGCGTCTTCTTCAATCCGCTGTCGAACCAGTGGAACCTGTCCAAGGATATGGACGTGAACTACGTGCTGCTGGCGAAGCGGCCCGAATAGCGATCAGTTCACGTCTTCGGGCAGGACCGGAAGCGCTGCAATTTCGATGCCTTCTTCGAGCAGCGCCTGGGCCTCGTCGGTCGTCGCCTGTCCGATGATGCCACGGGCGTCGGCCTCGCCATAGTGAATCTTGCGAGCTTCTTCGGGAAACTGCGCGCCGACATCCTCGGCGTTCGCCTTGATGTGAGCGACGGCCGCCTTCAGCTTCTCAAAGGCGTCGCGGCGCGCGGTATCCATTGCCAGCGTCTTCATCTCGTCCTTCTTGCGGGCGGTCGAGACGGATGGCGCCATCAACGCCTTGGAGATGGATGTGGAATTACAGACCGGACAGGTGAGGTAACCGGACGCAACCTGGCGGTCGAAATCGGCACTTTCGGAAAACCATGCTTCGAATTCGTGGGCATTCTCGCAGCTGAGGGAATAACGGATCAAGTGGCGACGCCTCCCACGACAGCCCCTGTAATTTTTTCGATCGAGAATTCACGGCCGTTCTTCAGATTCGGAATCTTGTCACGCGCGGCCTTG
This sequence comes from Rhizobium sp. 007, assembly GCF_015353075.1. Classification (NCBI taxonomy): domain Bacteria; kingdom Pseudomonadati; phylum Pseudomonadota; class Alphaproteobacteria; order Hyphomicrobiales; family Rhizobiaceae; genus Rhizobium; species Rhizobium sp. 007. Next base: position 3,510,718 of record NZ_CP064187.1, read on the forward strand.
ACCGCCGTTCGATCGATGTCCGCGACAATCACCGCCTCGCCGGTACCGCCGGCCGAGGCCAGCACCCTGCCCCAGGGATCGATGATCATCGAATGCCCGTAGGTCTCGCGGCCGTCCTCATGAAGCCCGGCCTGCGCCGCAGCAATGACGAAAACCCCGTTTTCGATGGCGCGGGCACGAAGCAGGATTTCCCAATGCGCCTGACCCGTCTGCCTCGTGAATGCGGCAGGCACCGTCATGACTTCCGCTCCGGCGATCGCCTGGGCGCGGAAAAGCGCAGGAAACCGAACATCGTAGCAAATCGTAAAGCCCATTTCCGCAAATGGCAGCGACAAGACGCGCGCTTCCGAGCCCGGACGATAGGCGGCACTCTCCCGCCAGCTTTCGCCGTTATCGAGATCGACGTCGAACATATGGATCTTATCGTAGCGATTGAGGATTTTGCCTTCCGGGCCGAAGAGAAAGCCGCGATTGGCGATTTTGCCGTCGTCGAGTGCGATCGCCGTAGAGCCGACATGCAGGTAGATGCCGAGTTCGGCAGCGAGTGCGGACGCCGTTCTGACGATGATGTCGTCCGTCTCTTCGCGCAACGCCAGTTTCGCGGCAATCCGGTCGCGCTGCAGCATGCCGGTCATTTCCGGCGTCTGCACATAGATCGCGCCTTGGGCTGCTGCTTCACGCACCAAGTGCATCATCGAGGCTGCGTTCTTCGCGGGATCGACTCCGGAACACATCTGAACGGCAGCGGCCTTGAACGTCATCGGTCTCCCCTCAGGCTACCAGCATGGGATCGAGCCCGCCGGCCCGGTCCAACGCATAAAGGTCATCGCATCCGCCAACATGCTGCCCGCCTATGAATATCTGCGGGAATGTGGTCCTGCCATTTGACCTGCCAATCATCTCCTGGCGAAGGTCCGGCGAAAAGGTCGCATCGTGTTCGACATAATCGATCCCTTTCTCTTCGAGAAGAGATTTTGCGCGAGCGCAATAGCCGCAGAACTGCCGCGTATAGATGATGACTGGTGCCATATTTTATCTCCAGACGGATGCCGGTCTCTTTTTCTCATATAGGTTCCGAGAAAGCCCTTGCATAGGTTAAAACCGTGATGACCACGGTGCCCGCCCGCCGAAAGAACGCGCCTTGCGGGCAAGCTCTGCTGTCTGATTGAACTTGCGTGACAGCATACGGGAGCGATGGAGCGGAATCGGAACAAATACATCGCAGGCCCCGATCATGCCGTCGCTGGCGCGAAGCATCCAGCCCGCCATCATCGGCGCCAGATCGGTGCGGTCGCGATATTTGAGACCTTGGGCGAGATCGCCGACGGCGTGATCGTGCGCGGCGACCGAGCGAAGCCGGTCAAAGGGAGGTGGATTGGCGATCGCCTCGGCGCTAACGGCAGACCCAGCACTTCGCCATAAGGCAGCTCGGTGAAGTGCACGCCGGACCAGCATTTCGGACATAATCCGCGGTGGCCAGCGGCAACAATGCCGCAGGAGGCGCGGGCCGGCGGATAGAGCCGATCGGCGAACATGGCGAAGGGCCGCACGCATTGCGTTAATCGCAGCGCCCCGGTCGTTCGAAATTGATAAGCCCCATTTGCGAAGATCGGCGCTTTCCGCAGGAAAGGAAAATCCGCCTTGCCGCCCTTCGCGCGCAGGACTATGGACATGCGCATGGATATGATCTTCGACCGGACCGCGATCGCTGCAAACCGCCGTCGCGCACTGAAAAACGCCGATCCGAAAGCTGCCTTTCTCCTGGATATCGCCGCCGCGGAACTTGCCGATCGGCTGGCTGTCGTCGAACGCCATTTCGAGACCGCCGTGGAACTGCACGGGATGACAGGAGCAGCTGCGCGGGCGGCAGTCGCAACAGGCAAGATCGGTGCGATGACCCGGGTCGAGGCGGAACAGGCATTTGCCGCGCCGAATGAAGTGCTGGCCATGGCGCCGCTTGAGGACGTGCCGATCGAGCCGCAGTCGGCCAACCTCGTTCTTGCGCCGCTGTGTCTGCATCTCACCAACGACACGCCCGGCGTCTTCATCCAGATTCGCCGCGCTCTCAAGCCCGACGGCCTGTTTCTTGCGGCAATCCCCGGAGCAGGTACTCTCCAGGAACTCAGGGATGTTCTGCTTGCAACGGAAGCGGAGATGACCGGAGGCGCGAGCCCGCGCGTGATCCCGTTCGCCGACGTCCGCGATGTGGGCGGCCTCCTCCAGCGCGCCGGCTTCGCGCTGCCGGTGATCGACGCCGAGACCTATACGGTCCGCTACGATTCCCTCTTCTCGCTGATGAAAGATCTGCGCGCCATGGGCATGACCAATCCGCTCGCCGCCCGCAGCCGCAAGCCGCCCACCCGCGCATTCTTTCTGCGCGCGGCAGAAATCTATGCCGAGCGCTATTCCGATCCGGACGGGCGTATCAGGGCGACATTCTCGATCATCTATGTTTCAGGATGGGCACCGCATGAAAGCCAGCAGAAGCCGTTGCAGCCGGGATCGGCGAAAGCGCGGCTTGCCGATGCTTTGCGCGTGGAAGAGCACAAGCTGAAGCAGTGAATGGAGGCGAGCCAGTTGAGCGCCTAGTGGTTGTCGAGGTTGTTGGACACCGTATTGAAGGTGTTTTGCAGGCTGTTGCCGAAGGTCGTCAGTCCGCCGACAAGGGCGGCTGATATCAGGGCGGCCAGCAGACCGTATTCGACGGCTGTCGCGCCGCGAACATCTGCAAGGAAAGCTTTCAGAATACGCATGCCCAACCTTTCCCGCCAAGGCGGATATCCGATTTCCTCAGCAGCCGGCTCCTGAACCGTACCCCTGGACAACGCAGACCGAGCCGGGCGTCTCCTGCAGGACGCTACGTCGTATCGTGTAGCGCTTGCCGTTTTCCGTTCTCGGGATCGATCCGGTCGTGATCGTATCGAACTCGGCCGGAACACTGGCGAAAACGCTCGACTTGGACTTGTCGGCGAGCATCGGCGTGAGGATGAGCGTCAGGGCAACGACCGCGGTGCCGAAAAGCAAAACGAGATTGAGCGCGCCCGTCCTGCGCGAAGCATTCGAGCTCTGTTCTTTCTCTCGGACAGCTTTCCAGAAATCGTCGTCCATGCGTCAAGCCTTTTACTCACACGCCAGTTGCTTGAGTGAGGCCGAACTTTGGCAGAAGGTGATAAACGATCGATTAATAACTCCGGCCGAAACCGGCACTTTGTCGCAAGAAAGCGATAATTCGCTAAAGTAGATCCTGAAGCATAGGGATCAACGGCTCGTCGGCTGGCGGCATCGGATAATCCCTGAGGGCCATGGGTTTTACCCATTTCAAAGCCTGGCCCTCCCTGCCCTGGGGAATGCCCTCATAGCGGCGGCAGACATAAAGTGGCATCAGGAGGTGAAATGTGTCGTAGCTGTGGCTGGCAAATGTCAGCGGCGCGAGGCAGGCAACCTTGGTCTTGACGCCAAGTTCTTCCTCGAGTTCGCGCACCAAGGTCTCCTCCGGCGTCTCGCCAGGTTCGACCTTGCCGCCGGGAAACTCCCACAGGCCGGCGAGCGACTTTCCCTCCGGACGTTGTGCCAGAAGGATACGGCCGTCGGAATCGATCAAAGCGCAGGCGGCAACCAGCAGAATATTCTTGCCGGTTTCGCTCATTGCGCCTGTTCCCGGCGCCAGTAGCTATAGCGGTAAGCTTCGCGGAAACCGAGACGGCCATAGAGCGCCAGAGCTGGCACGTTTGCAGCCTTGACCTGCAGCCAGGCCGAGCGGGCGCTGCGCATGCGTGCCCAGCGAAGGGCAGACGTCAGGATTTCGAGGCCGAGACCCTCCCGCCGCCGCTTCTTAGCCACCGAAAGCGACATGATGCCGGCAAGATCGTTGTCCTGAACGCAAAGCACGGTTGCAAGCGGGCCGGTTTCCGGGTCCTCGATCATGAAGAGACCGCACGGCGGTCCGATCGCGTTAATGATCTCCGCAAGCGCCGGCTTCAGCTTCGGGGAGACTTGATCCGTCGCGAGATTGGCATCGACGAAGCGGCCGATGTCATGCGTCGGCAGGTGATCGAGCGTGTCCGGCAGTTCGGCATGCGCCAGGTCGCAGGTCATGACGATTGTCTCGTCGAAATGCGTCCATTGCCGCTCTTTGACGAGATCGATCAGAACCGGCGACGCAAGCGGTGTCTGGCGAAGAACGGCCGGGCGGCCATAAGCCTCGAATTTGCGGCTGGCCTTCTCCAGCCGGACTTCGACGTCGCGATGATCGGAAGGGTCGAGCGGCACGATGGAATTCAGCCGGTTCGACGGATGGCCCGCCGTCAGCCGTACCTGCCAGCTGCCGTCATATTGCACGGAAGAAGCCGGCCACGCCCGGAAACCGACAGCTTCCAGCCTGCGTACGAGCGGCAAATTTGCCTTTTGGGACAATGTTTCAGTCAATGAACGATCAGCTCCGGTAGTCGCCGTTGATCGCCACATACTCTTTTGTGAGGTCGCAGGTCCAGACCGTAGCCGCACCCGAGCCGAGCCCAATATCGACTTTAATCGGAATATCCTGCTTCTTCATTACATTCGAGGCGGCATCCTCCGAGTAATCAGGGTCGCGCTCACCGTTAACCGCGACACGTACATCGCCGAACCAGATGGCGAGCCGATCACGATCGGCCATCTCGCCGGCCTTGCCGACGGCCATCACGATGCGGCCCCAATTCGCGTCTTCGCCGGCGGCAGCCGTCTTCACCAGGGGCGAATTCGCGATCGAAAGCGCAATGCGCTTGGCAGCCGCATCGCTCTCTGCGCCGGTCACGTTGATTTCGAGCATCTTGGTGGCGCCTTCGCCATCACGGCAAACTTGCAGCGACAAATCCTTCAACACTTCATTGAGCGCCGCGCGGAAGGCGGCAAGGCGCTGATCGTCGGCACGCTCGATGCGGACCTGACCGTCCTCGGCGGCGGCGGCCGTCGCAAACAGCATCAGCGTATCGGAGGTAGACGTATCGCTATCCACCGTCATCGAATTGAACGTCGGGCCGACGCCGTCCGAAAGCAGTGCCTGCAGAGCGGCGGGCGCGATATCGGCATCCGTGACGACGAAGGAGAGCATGGTCGCCATGTCGGGTGCGATCATGCCGGCGCCCTTGGCAATGCCGTTGATCGTCACTTTCACGCCGCCGATTTCGGCACTGCGGGTCGAAACCTTCGGATACGTGTCCGTGGTCATGATCGCCTTGGCGGCTTCGAACCATAAATCGCCAGTCGCCTCGGCATGCATCCTGTCGAGAACACCTGCGAATTTCGTCGCATCCAGCGGCTCGCCGATCACGCCGGTCGACGCCAGATAGACTTCATTCTCGGCGCAGCCGACGGCAGCGGCAGCCGACTTTGCCGTCAAGGCGGTCGCCTGGCGTCCCTTCAGGCCGGTAAAGGCATTGGCGTTGCCAGAGTTGACGACGACGGCGCGCGCCACGCCATGCGGCAGATTGCCACGACAGAAGTCGACGGGCGCCGACGGGCACTTCGATCGCGTGAAAACCCCCGCAACGGCGGCCGGCTTGTCGAAGACCATCATCAACACGTCCGTCCGGTCCTTATACTTGATGCCTGCGGAAGCGGTCGCCATGCGCACGCCGCGCAGTGCCGGCATCGTGGCAAAGGTTTTCGGAGCGAGCGGGGAAACGGAACCGGACATGAGGATCGACCTGGCTATAGGCATTTCCAGGCGACTTGGAAAACGGTTCGCCGTCCGGAAATGCGACAACAGAGGATAGTGAAGGGCCCGGAAGAACCGGGCCCTGGATGGAAATTACTGCTGCGGCTGCGTTGCTGGCGCCTGCTGCTTGTTCGCGTCGTCGTAACCCTTGCGGAGCGTTTCGTCCATGATGTCGACCTTGGACGTTTCCTTCGCCTTGGCAAGGAGTGCAAGGTACTTATCGCGCATGACAAGCTGACGAACCTGGTCCTTGACCTGATCAAGCGGCGGCGGCGGAGCGTCGCGCTTGTCCTCGACCTTAATGACGTGGAAGCCGAAATCGGTCTTCACAGGCGTCTTGGAATAGGTGCCCTTTTCGAGAGAGAAGGCTGCGTCCTCGAATTCCTTGACCATGCGACCCTTGGTAAAGTAGCCGAGATCGCCGCCGTCAGCCTTGTTCGGGTCGGTGGACTTTTCCTTGGCAAGTTCTGCAAAGTCCTTGCCGCCATCCAGCTGCTTGATGACATCCTTGGCCTCTTCCTCGGTCTTCACGAGGATGTGGCGAGCATGGACTTCTTCCTGCTTCGGAAGGGCTGCGACTTCCTTGTCGTAGCGCGCCTTCACTTCATCGTCGGTAACGGTATCGACGACATGCTTCTTGAAATAGGCATTATGCAGTTCGCGATCCGAGAGATACTGTATGCGCTTCTTGAATTCGCTGGTCTGATCGAGCTTCTCGGCAGCCGCATTGCCGGCGAGCAGCTTGACGTCGATCGCGGCCGAAAGCGCGGCAACCTTCTTCTGATCGTCCGGGAGCTGCGCGAGCTGGGGATCGAGGTTGGCGACGGCCAGATCGAGTTCCGACTGATGGATCTCAAGGTCGCCGACCTTGGCAACGACTGCATCCGGCTTGTCTTCCGCATAGACCGGCGCCTGGAGCGCAACGAAAGTTGCAAGCGCCATCACGGCGAGTTTGTTGTAGCTCAACATCGAATAACCTTTCAGAGTTACATCACCGGCTTCAGCATTCGTGAATCCAGCCCAAAACAGCCATCAACACTGGAATGTGGCCTTTCTATATCAGCCAAATCCGTTGACATCATTCGACCCCCCTCTTATCTGTCACGCAACCTCGCGTCCAGAAAAGTTTCCTGGCGTTTCGAGACGTGTGCCTGATTTTCGGCTGGGTGTGCGTATAAGAAAAGCCGGGGAAGAATATTGAGAAAGGACCAGTCATATGGTCAGCTTCGGCGGTCTCGCCCGCAAAATATTTGGCTCTGCCAATGATCGCCGCGTGCGGTCCTTCCAGCCGAAAGTCGCCGCCATCAACTCGATCGAAGAGAAGACGAAGGCCCTGAGCGACGAACAGCTCGCTGCCCAGACGGTCGAGTTCCGCAAGATGCTGGCGAACGGGAAGACGCTCGACGACATTCTCGTTCCGGCATTCGCCGTCGTGCGCGAAGCCTCGCGCCGCGTACTCGGCCTGCGGCCTTTTGACGTGCAGCTTGTCGGCGGCATGATCCTGCATTCGAACGCCATCGCCGAAATGAAGACCGGTGAAGGTAAGACGCTCGTTGCGACACTTCCGGTTTACCTAAATGCGCTTGCCGGCAAGGGTGTCCACGTCGTTACTGTGAACGACTACCTTGCCCGCCGCGACGCCGCCAACATGGGCCGGATCTACAACTTCCTCGGGCTCACCACGGGCGTCATCGTCCATGGACTGTCGGATGAGGAGCGGGCTGCCGCTTACAATTGCGACATCACCTATGCCACGAACAACGAACTCGGCTTCGATTATCTTCGCGACAATATGAAGTATGAGAAGGGCCAGATGGTCCAGCGCGGCCACAACTTCGCGATCGTCGACGAAGTGGACTCGATCCTGGTTGACGAAGCACGCACGCCGCTGATCATCTCCGGTCCGCTCGACGACCGCTCCGATCTCTATAACACGATTGACGCTTTCATTCCGCTCTTGTCGGGAGAAGATTACGAGATCGACGAGAAGCAACGTTCGGCGAACTTCTCTGAAGTTGGTACTGAAAAGCTCGAAGGCCTCCTAAAACAGGCCGGCCTCCTGAAAGGCAGCGCGCTCTACGACATAGAAAACGTCGCGATCGTCCACCACATCAATAATGCGCTGAAGGCCCACAAACTCTTCCAGCGCGACAAGGACTACATCGTGCGCAATGGTGAAATCGTCATTATCGACGAATTCACCGGCCGCATGATGCCGGGCCGCCGCTATTCGGAGGGCCAGCACCAAGCGCTGGAAGCCAAGGAAAAGGTGCAGATCCAGCCGGAAAACCAGACGCTGGCGCAGATCACCTTCCAGAACTATTTCCGCATGTACGGAAAGCTCGCCGGCATGACCGGTACGGCGCAGACGGAAGCGGAAGAATTCGGCAACATCTACGGCCTCGATGTCATCGAAGTGCCGACCAACCTGCCGATCCAGCGTATCGACGAAGACGACGAGGTCTACCGGACCTTCGAGGAGAAGTACAAAGCGATCATCGCCGAGATCGCAGACGCCCAGAAGCGCGGCCAGCCGGTGCTCGTCGGCACGACCTCCATCGAGAAATCCGAACTTCTGGCTGAGCTGATGCGCAAGCAGGGCTTCAAGGACTTCCAGGTCCTGAACGCCCGCTATCACGAGCAGGAAGCGTATATCGTTGCGCAAGCAGGCGTGCCGGGCGCGGTCACGATCGCCACGAACATGGCGGGCCGCGGTACCGACATCCAGCTCGGCGGCAACCTCGACATGCGCATCGAGCGCGAGCTTGGCGAGGCCGAGCCTGGCCCGGAACGCGACGCCAAGATTGCAGCGATCGCCGAGGAGATCCAGAAGCTCAAGGAGCAGGCGATCGCCGCCGGTGGTCTCTATGTCATCGCGACGGAACGCCATGAAAGCCGCCGCATCGACAATCAGCTCCGTGGCCGTTCCGGCCGTCAGGGCGACCCGGGCCGCTCCAAGTTCTATCTGTCGCTTCAGGACGACCTGATGCGCATCTTCGGCTCCGATCGCATGGACGGCATGCTCCAGAAGCTTGGTCTCAAGGAAGGCGAGGCAATCGTCCATCCCTGGATCAACAAAGCTCTGGAGCGCGCCCAGAAGAAGGTCGAGGCCCGCAACTTCGATATCCGCAAGAACCTGCTGAAATACGACGACGTGTTGAACGATCAGCGCAAGGTGATCTTCGAACAGCGCCTCGAACTGATGGAAGCTACGAACATCTCCGAGACCGTTTCGGATATGCGCCGCGAGGTCATCGAGGACCTCGTCGAGAAGCATATTCCCGAGCGCGCCTATGCCGAGCAATGGGATGCTGCCGGATTGAAGGAGCAGGTTGGCGCGCTTCTCAACCTCGATCTGCCAATCGAGGACTGGGTGAAAGAAGAAGGCATTGGTGAAGACGATATTCGCGAACGTCTGACGGAAGCGTCCAACGCTGCCTTCACCGAAAAAGCAGAGCGTTTCGGCCCGGATATCATGCACTATGTCGAGCGTTCGATCGTGATGCAGACATTGGACCATCTCTGGCGCGAGCACATCGTCAACCTCGATCACCTGCGGTCCGTCATCGGCTTCCGCGGCTATGCCCAGCGCGATCCGCTGCAGGAATACAAGTCCGAAGCCTTCGAGCTCTTCCAGACCCTGCTGAACAGCCTGCGCGAGGCTGTGACGGCGCAGTTGATGCGCGTCGAGTTGGTGCAGCAGGCGCCCGCCGAGCCGGAACTGCCGGTCATGCAAGCCCAGCACCTGGACCCCGACACGGGCGAGAATGATTTCGCGCCGATCTACCAGGCATCCGAAGTGATCGTCTCGCCGGAAAACCGGGATCCGAACAACCCGTCCACCTGGGGCAAGGTCGGCCGCAACGAGCCGTGCCCCTGCGGTTCTGGCAAAAAATTCAAGCACTGCCACGGTGCGTTTGCCGAAGCCTGAGCGACGGCAGGCAGCTGAAGAATGCCGCCTTCGGGCGGCATTCTTTTTGCGCGAATTAGACTGGCGGTTAAGGATAATCTGCTCGCCACAACCGTTTCTTAATCCTGATCTGACAAGAGTTCTGACACGATTTGCCTGAGTTCAGAGTGTTGCGTGTTCGTAATGGCGGTCATTGAAACAGCGGAAAGACTACTGCCTGCGGGCCTGCGTCCAGCGGGAAGCCGTCTGCTGCGCGTGCTTGCCGCAGTTCTGACCGGGCACGGCGACAAGGCAACCGCACAGCGGATGGCACTTACCGCCTTTTCGATCCGCATAGTGAGCGCCGCCCTCGCCTTCATTTCCCAGATCATCCTCGCGCGCCTCATGGGCGAATATGAATACGGGATTTTCGTGTTTGTCTGGGTTCTGATCGTCCTGTTCGGCGATCTCTCCTGCCTCGGCTTTCACACCGCGATCGTTCGTTTCCTGCCGCAATACAAGGCTGCAGGTGCCTTGGAGGAGATTCGCGGCCTGACGGGAACGGCCCGTACCTTCGCCATGCTTTCCGGAACGCTGGTGATGGCTGCCGGTATGGCGGGACTCCATTTCCTGGGCGACAGGATTGAGTCCTATTATCTCATTCCTGTCTTCCTTGGCCTTCTCGCCATGCCGATGATCGCGCTCGGCGACATTCTGGAAGGCACCTCGCGTGCCAATCACTGGCCGGTCATGGCGCTGAGCCCGGTCTACATCATCCGGCCTGTCCTCATAATTCTCTTCATGCTGGCAGCGATCGGAGCCGATGCGGAGCATTCTGCCGTCACCGCCATGAAAGCCGCGCTGGCCGCAACCTATGTCACCGCCATCGGCCAATACATCGCGACACTCCTCCGCCTGCGCCGCCACTACAGCGAGGGACCACGCAGGGTCGATTTCCTCAACTGGCTGAACATCGCCTTCCCGATATTCCTGGTCGAAGGCGTGAGCTTCCTCTTGACCAATTCGGATGTGGTTGTCGTCGGCATCTTCCTCGAGCCGCATGACGTGGCGATCTATTTTGCCGCCGCAAAGACGATGGCGCTGGTGCATTTCATCATGTTCTCGGTAAAGGCAGCATCCGGTCCACGCTTCTCCAGCCTCATCGCAGAAGGCACCCGCGAGCAGCTTGCCGCAGCAGCAATCGACGCTGCGCGCTGGACCTTCTGGCCGGCGCTGGCCCTCGGGCTCGCAGTCGTTGCAGCCGGTCACTTGCTGCTGTCGCTTTTCGGCGGAGCCTTTACGGCAGGTTATGTTCTGATGGCGATCCTGCTTGCGGGCATCCTCGCCAAGGCCCTCGTCGGTCCGGCCGAAACGCTGCTGATGATGGCCGGAAAGCAGAACCTCTGCGTCGCCCTCTATGCGGCGGCGCTCACGGCAAACGTCTCCTTGAATATCGCCTTGATCCCGCACCTTGGCACCGTCGGCACTGCGATCGCGACGGCATCGGCAATGGGTGTGGAAGCGATCCTGCTGCACATCGCCGTGCGCCGGGCGCTCGGCATTGTCCTTTTTGCATTCAGCCGCCCTCCGGCAACGATAGAAACGAGAGCCTGATAATGGTGCGTGTCCCCCCCGTTACCGAAAGCACCGATACCAATGCCAATCGCATGGTTCACGAGCTTGCCTCGATAAACTTCGACTTGCCGCAGGCCGAAGCGCGCGTCGAGATCGGACGTCCGGGCCGGGAGCTCTGCCTCTATCCGGGCAGGCTCGGCTATGAATTGCAGGACGAACTGGATTTCCTTTCGAACCGTGCGATGGAGCCGAATGTTTTCTTCACCGGCCGCTTCCTTGCGCCCGCCATGCCGCGGCTTGAAGACCGGCAAGTGAATTTCGCACTGATCCGCGATGAGAACGGCCGGCGCAGCCGCTTGCGTTTCCTGATGCCGTTCTCTGTCGAAAGACCCGGCTTTGCCGTCGGCCCCTCGATCATCCGCGCATGGTCGAACAGCTTCGCGCCGCTCGGCACCCCCCTGGTGGATGCCGAAGATGCGGCTGAGACGCTGGACAATCTTTTTGAAGGCTTGACGGCGCGCGATCTGAACCTTCCCGCAACGTTGGTGCTGCCGGATATTCGCCTGAACGGCATCTTTGCTCGCATGGCAAAGGCGGTCGCGCTGAGCCGCAACCTGCCGGTCACGGTCACCAATCCATCGCAGCGGCCTATGCTGCAGAGCGAGGACGACGCTATGGCCTATCTTGGCCGTACCATCTCTTCTTCGCATAAAAGGGAAATGCGCCGTCAATGGCGGCAGCTCGAAGAGCTCGGAACAGCTGTCTATGGCGTCGCGCGCCAGCCCCGCGATATTCATGTGCGGTTTGAAGAATTCTTAGCAATGGAAGCCGGCGGCTGGAAAGGCAAGAGACGAAGCGCGCTGGCAACCGACCGCTACCACACGGCCTTTGCCCGCGAAGCCGTCTCGAACCTTGCGGCGATCGACGCGGTGCGCATTCACACGATCGACCTGAACGGCAAGGCGATCGCGGCAACAGTCGTGTTGATGATGGGCGGCGAGGCCTATACTTGGAAGACGGCCTACGACGAGGCCTATGCCCGCTATTCTCCGGGCAAGCTGCTGATGGCCGAACTGACGGAGTGGCATCTCGACGATGCGAATATCGTGCGTTCCGATTCCTGCGCGGTGCCGGATCATCCGATCATGAGCCGTTTCTGGCAGGAGCGCGAGGAAATGGGAACGCTGGTGATCGGCCTGACGCAGAACGGCGACCGCGATGTTCGGCAGGCCGCCGCTCAGTTGCATATGTATCGCAGCACCCGGAATATGGCGAAGATGCTGCGCGAGAAGATCATATCGCTTACGCGGCGCGGTTAGGCCCCTCGCCGGCCGCCTTTTCGCGCAGAAGTCTGCGGATGACCTTGCCGGTCGTCGTCAGCGGCAGCGCGTCCACGAATTCTACCTCGCGCGGATATTCGTGCATCGAAAGCCGCATCTTCACCCAATCGCGGATTTCAGCGCCGAGCGCATCGCTGGGCGTGCAGCCAGGTGAAAGCACGATATAGGCCTTGACGATCTCGGTGCGCACCGGATCCGGCTTGCCGACGACGGCAGCGAGCTGCACGGCCGGGTGGCCGCACAGACAGTCCTCGATTTCGGCAGGACCAATGCGATAGCCTGACGAGGTGATGACGTCATCATCCCGGCCTTCGAAAATGACGTAGCCCTCGTCATCCTGATGACCGAGATCGCCGGTTAGCAGCCAGCCTTTGATGAACTTCTTCCTGGTTGCCTCGCCGTCGTTCCAATAGCCGAGGAACATGACCGGATCGGGCGCCTTGATAGCGATCTGGCCTGTCTCGCCGGGGGACACTTCATCGCCGCTCTCGCCGATGATAGCAACCCGGTGACCGGGAACCGCGCGGCCGATCGCGCCTGCCTTCGTGACACCATAGCCTGCACTGGAGGAGAGTACGAAATTGCACTCCGTCTGGCCATAAAACTCATTGACGGTGATGCCGAACGCCTGGCGCGCCCACTCATAGGTTTCGCGACCGAGCGATTCACCGGCGGAGCCGATGGTGCGCAGATTGAGATCGTATTTCGCGCGGGGATCACTGATCGATTTCAGCAGGCGGAGCGCTGTCGGCGGAATGAAGGCATTCCGCACCTTCATCTCGGCCATGATGCGATAAGCCATATCGGCGTCGAACTTCTGCGCCGGAGAGGAAACGACAGGAACGCCAAGCAGGAGGCTTGGCAGCAGCGCATTCAGCAGCCCGCCCGCCCAGGCCCAGTCCGAAGGCGTCCAGACCTTGTCGCCGGGCTGCGCAAAACCTTCATGCGCGAGTTGCATACCGGGAATGTGGCCCGCTAGAACGCGATGGCCATGCAACGCGCCCTTGGGCGGCCCCGTCGTGCCTGATGTGAAGATCATCAACGCCGGATCTTCCGGGCTGGTCGCAGCAACGTCTAAAAGCGGCGGATGCGCCTCGACGAGCGCTCCGAAAGCAATCGCGTCGCCGCCATCGATGCTGATGACCGTGCTGAGTTCCGGCAGGTTTTCACGAATCTGGTTCACCCGCTCCAGTCCGAACGAGTTGGTGACGATCGCAGCCGCGCCTGACGTTCTCAGCCGGTATTCCAGTGCCTCGACGCCAAAGAGCAGCGCGAGCGGCAGCGCAATCGCACCCATCTTGTAGATCGCCACATGGGCGATCGCCGTCTCGAAACATTGCGGCAGAAGCAACGCGACGCGATCGCCGCGGCGAATGCCGAGCGACGTCAATGCATTGGCAAAAGACGACGAGCGCTCCGCCAGCGCGCCGTAGGTCATCGACAAATGACGGCCATCCGGGCTGAAATGTTCGAGGCAGATGCGTTCCGGTGCCTGCGCCGCCCATTCGTCGCTGACGGCACGCCCGATATTGAAGTCTTCCGGAATCTCCCACGAAAAATCGCGATAAAGACCGTCATAGCGGTCGCGGGCGGGAAGTCTCATACTCGAAATCCAGTGAATGCTGCACCAGCTAACACCTTGCGGCGATCGAGTGCAAGTTCGCTTGATCGCGTGTTTCAAAGCTCCACCTCATGATCGCACGGATACGCCTGAAATATTCTTTCGCCGGATTGCTGACATTCTCACCGATTGCGCCCTACATCACCCCGAGGTGTCTCGGGGGATTGAGATTCATTCACGGAGTCAATTCATGGACTATGTCAAATTCGGAGGCACTGGCCTTGAAGTTTCGAAGATCTGCCTCGGCTGCATGACCTTCGGCGATCCGGGCCGCGGCAATCACGCCTGGACGCTCGGCGAGGAGGAAAGCCGCGCGATCATCAGGCAGGCACTCGATCTTGGCATCAATTTCCTGGACACGGCGAATACCTATTCCGACGGCTCGTCCGAGGAAATCGTCGGACGGGCAATCAAGGACTTGAAGCGCGAGGATATCGTACTCGCGACCAAGGTCTTCAACCGCATGCGCCCCGGTCCGAACGGCGCTGGTCTTTCCCGCAAGGCGATCTTTGACGAAATCGACAACAGCCTGCGCCGACTCGGCACGGATTACGTCGACCTCTTCCAGATCCATCGCTTCGACTACACGACGCCGATCGAGGAAACGCTGGAGGCGTTGCACGACGTCGTGAAGGCCGGCAAGGCGCGCTATATCGGCGCCTCCTCCATGTACGCTTGGCAATTCGCCAAGATGCTCTACACCTCGCGGCTGAACGGCTGGACTCAGTTCGTGAGCATGCAGGACCATGTCAACCTTCTCTATCGCGAGGAGGAGCGCGAGATGCTGCCTTTCTGCGAGGACCAGAAGATCGCTGTCATTCCGTGGAGCCCGCTTGCCCGCGGCCGCCTGGCGCGCGACTGGGACGAAAAGACCGCCCGCACGGAAACGGATGAATTCGGCAAGACGCTCTACAGGCAGGCCGAAGATGCCGACCGCAAAATCATCGACACGGTCGGCCGATTGGCGAAGACACATGACGTCTCCCGAGCCCAGATCGCCACTGCTTGGATCTTGCAGAAGAGCGCGGTGACCGCACCGATCATTGGCGCATCCAAGCCGCACCATCTTTCGGACGCCGTTGGGGCATTGGCTGTCAAGCTCAACGCCGAGGACGTCACCGCTCTCGAAGAGCCTTATGTTCCGCACCACGTGGAAGGCTTCAAATAAAGCAGACACATGCCGGCGGGCACTCAGGCGTCGACATATTTTGCCGGTGCCAGCTTCTCCCGCATCGTCGAAAGGAACTGACCGGCCAATTCGCGATTTTCGACCGCGCGCGCCAGACTGACGGCCCCCATCATTGATGAGAGCGTCGTAAAGCCATTCTTGCGGCGCTCCTCAAGCGTCTCACCCGGAACGATCTCCGCCAGGATATCGACAAGCGTGGAAAGCCCGTCGTTGAAGGTTTCCCGCACCGCACCGCTGCTGCGGCTCACCTCTTCCATCAGCGCCACGAAGACACAGCTCGAGCCTGGATTGTCGACGGAACACCAGGAAACATAGTGGTCGAGGAGCGCTTCCAGGGGGCGATCCGGAGCATCGGCGATAAGAGCCTTCCATCGCACTTCCACCCTGGCGATCAGCGCACGGCTGACCTCCAGCTGCAGCTCTTCCTTTGATTGGAAGTGGCCATAGAACCCTCCATGTGTCAGCCCGCAGGCTTTCATGATATCGGCAACCCCTACGCCATCAAACCCGTTTTCGCGGAACATTACGCCCGCGACTTCCAGGATCTTCTGGCGGTTTTCTGCAAATTTTTCGCGGCTGACGCGCATGATCCGGCTCCGAAAAATAGTCCCTTGACAAATTATATGACGCCTATCATCAATACGCAAGAAACATGATGACCATCATCTAAATCAGTGATGTATCGATCATTCCCACGAATGGAACTTGCCCCATGGTTTCCACTGCGCTTGCCTCCACCCTTGCACGCCGCAACATCCATTACGGATGGATCGTTGTCGGCGCGACTTTCCTGACCATGCTGGTCACCGCCGGCGCCATGGGCGCGCCGGGCGTGCTGATCAAGCCGCTGCAGGACGAGTTCGGCTGGGAAACTTCGCAGATTTCCTCCGCACTTGCGATCCGCCTGGTCCTCTTCGGCCTGATGGGTCCCTTCGCGGCGGCTTTCATGAACTATTTCGGTGTGCGCAAGGTCATCGTCTTCGCGCTTGCGCTGATCGGCGCGGGCTTCGTTGGCTCGCTCTTCATGACATCGCTTTGGCAGCTTCTGCTGCTCTGGGGCATCGTCGTCGGTTTCGGCACGGGCCTGACGGCCATGGTTCTTGCAGCGACCATATCTGCCCGCTGGTTCACGAAGCACCGCGGCCTCGTCGTCGGGATGCTTTCGGCAAGCTCGGCCACCGGTCAGCTCGTTTTCCTGCCGCTGATGGCGGAACTAACAGAACGCTACGGCTGGCGCTCCACGGTCTTCTTCGTCTGCGCCATGATCATGGTTGCCGCACTTGCCGTGCTTGCCTTCATGCGCGACCGGCCCTCCGACTTAAACCTGCCCTCGCTCGGCGAAGCTCATGTCACGCCGCCGCCGGCACGCGGCACGTTGGTCGGCGCGCTGAAGACGCCGATCACGATCCTGAAAGAGATCTCCGGAACTTCGACCTTCTGGATCTTGTTCGCCACCTTCTTTATCTGCGGCCTCAGCACCAACGGCCTGATCCAGACTCATTTCGTCACGCTTTGCGGCGACTTCGGCATCCTGCCTGTCGCGGCGGCCAGCGTTCTAGCCGTAATGGGTATCTTCGATTTCTTCGGCACGATCGGCTCCGGCTGGTTGTCGGACCGCTTCGACAACCGCTGGCTCCTCTTCTGGTATTACGGTCTGCGCGGGCTTTCCTTGCTTTTCCTGCCCTTCAGCGATTTCAGCTTCTACGGTCTTTCGATCTTCGCGGTGTTCTACGGCCTCGACTGGATCGCCACCGTTCCGCCGACCGTAAAGATTGCCGCCGACCGCTTCGGCCGGGAGAAGGCCGGTCTGGTCTTCGGCTGGGTCTTTGCCGGCCATCAGCTGGGCGCGGCAACCGCTGCCTATGGTGCCGGCCTTTCACGGACCGAGCTGTCGAGCTACCTGCCGGCCTTCTTCGTTGCCGGCGCCTTCTGCCTGCTCGCCTCGATCCTCGCCATCACGTTGAAGAAGTCCGGCTTGACCGAACCGGCACCGGCTACCGCACACTGATTGCAAAAGGCTTTCCACGGAACATCAAGCCGGAAGCCGTATCAAATCAGCCTGATAAGCCCGCCCGCCGTCTTGCGCGGTCGGGGGTCGCATGTTAGACACCCGGCTCGTCGGTATCCGTTGCCCCATTGGCGGAATTGGTAGACGCGCTCGACTCAAAATCGAGTTTCGAAAGAAGTGCTGGTTCGACCCCGGCATGGGGCACCACCGACGAAAAACGATCCGATAATTCGTATAGGTCGTCGTCTGGCTCTTCGTCGTCCAGCCGAAGATCGCCATCAGTTCTTCGTCGGTCGCACTGTTCTCAGCGGCGATCGTCGCTCCCGCCTTGCGGGGGGCCGGGTGCAGTGGAACAGCTCGGCCTGGTCGCACCAGTCACGCATCTTGTTGCCGGGGCCGTTGACCGTGAACGGCTTGCCGAACTCCGTCGCTGGCACGACCCTTCGGCTTAAACCGGTTCAGGCGACCAACTCGCCCGCCAGAGTGAAAGAATATACGACGGCGCTCGGCGATCACATCGTCGATTGCTTTTGACGTTTACGCAGCCTGCGTTGCGCGCCGGAACATGACCGGCTGCTGGTTCCGATCAATGCGATGGACGCCACGTGCCATCGGGTGTTTCGGAAATCCGTCCTTCGTCAGCCCGAGGCAGACGAGATCGACGGTGTGGTGGCGGGCGCGGCCGCAGAACCAGTCCTGTCCACCTTCCCCATCGTTCAGACCTGCGTGGTGCCCGCCGTTGGCGCCCCATGCGGCAAGAGCCGGCGTGTTCTGCGAGCGGGCGAGCGTCAAGGCGGTATCGATGAACTGGACGTTCTTCGGGCCGCGCGGACAGTGCGACGACATCATCACGATCGGGCTCGACGAGCGGAAGGCGAAGAGGTTGACGACCAGCAGGCCGCCATAGCCCCACGCCTTGCCAAAATGGATCAGCGCGCGGATCGTCGGATCATCGTTGTCGGCATCGGCCGTCGAAGGGTTCAGCATGCAGGTGACGAGCAGCGGCCTGCCCTTCTCCCACACACGCGTCAGCTCGTAGCGAAATCGGCCGCAATGGGAAATGACGGCGGCCTTTTTCATTAGACCGATGCTGCCATCGAGTGCGAGCTGCGTCATGCCGCCTGTCCTTTCGAGACGTCGACGCAAGATGTTCCGGCCATGCGAACGACGCCGACCATCATTACCGTCTTGTCGTCCCCGACCGGGCTGACGAAGGCGGAGATGCGGCCTTCGCCGACAATGATCTCCACTTCGTCGCGATTGAGATGCTCAAGAGCGGCGATGACGAAGCATCCAGTATATCCCTGGCGGAGTTCGCCGGTGCAACTGATGGCGATCTCGTCGTCAACGGTCAGAGCTGTGAAAAATTTCAACCAAAGCGATTATTCTTGTCGACCTTTTCATTCTGATGATCTAGCGTTCGGGAAACCCTAACCCGCTGCCATCAAAAGATCATGATCAAAAGGCGCCTCTTCAACCTGCTCCTTCTTGTTGTCCTTCCGGTTGTTTCTTATGGCGCGGATTGCCCTTCAGCCAAGAGTGCAAAGAACGGTTTCTTATTGAGGAATTCGGGGGCGATAAGCGAATTCCGGCCGGCGCAAGGGCCGGTGGTCGCAATAACCAATTCCTTCGGGAGTTCGGAGAAGCAGACGGTTTATTCGTACCAGGGGCTTTTCGATCTGTCGCGCTCCAGCAGCGATGAGCGTTACGCCATCTATCCACTCGATGGCTTGGACAAGCTTCTGCCCATCAAGAAGGATGGTCATCACGTCATCCCCTTTGTCCCCTTGGATCCTCAACAATCCAGTGACAAGTGGACGCTGGAGCTGACGGTAACTAAACGCGAGACAGTTGCAGTTGGCCGGTGCAAATACGAGGTTTTCAGGATCAGAGAGGAAACCAAAAGAGGCGGCGAGCGGGTTGAGCTCTGGAGCGCTCTTTACTCCCCTGACCTGCACGCGACCCTTGCCAAGATCTACGACGAGGGCACAAGCGAGGAAGCCATCGTCAGTTACGACTACATCCAATCCTTATCGCGCTGACGTCGTTACCGCGGCGGGGTTTGCGAAAAGAACTGCAAGAAGTGCGGGACCACACGCGACGACTCCTACTGGATCAGCTGAATCCTGATCTCTTCCTTTGCAGCGAAGGAGCGGCATTCGTCTAGGTCGTCGCCGACGAAGATCACATCACCTTCGGAATCGAACAGACCCCAGCAGGCTTCGTCCTCAAGAGATACCTCTCGGACATACCCGAATTCGACGGCTTCGAAAGACCGTTTGAACGCGACATCAACAGCTTCTATTTCTCGCATGGAATTCTCCAATGAGACAGCGACTTCTGTTTTAGTGCGCGCTTATATTGATCTGCGAAACTGACGCCAAACTGGTGTCGCCACGAGAACGCTCCAGTATCGCTGGAGCTCAGCATTTGCCGGTGATACGGAAACTCAAATCAAGTATTTAATTTCACTCACGCTTCGGTCAAAGTGGCGGTCGCCAACGAATATCAAGGGACGGATGTGCATCAGGAAGTAACGCTTATTGCCACAGTCGCCGTCAGCTTCGTCTTTGCGGCGGTGCTGGGATATGTGGCCGACAGGCTGCGGCTGCCGCCGCTGGTCGGCTACCTCGTGGCAGGCATACTCATGGGACCGTTCACGCCGGGCTTCGTCGCCGATACAGCGCTTGCCGGACAGCTGGCGGAGATGGGTGTCATCCTGCTGATGTTCGGCGTCGGGCTGCATTTTTCCGCCGCTGACCTGCTTGCCGTGCGCGGTATCGCCGTGCCGGGCGCGATCATCCGGATCATCATCGCTACGCTGCTCGGAATTGGCCTCGCGAAATGGTGGGGCTGGGGGCTCGGCGCCGGGATCGTCTTCGGCCTCAGCCTGTCGGTGGCAAGCACCGTCGTGCTGCTGAAGGTCCTTGAGGAACGAAACCTCCTGAATTCAGCAAGCGGCCGCGTCGCGGTCGGCTGGCTGATCGTCGAAGACTTGGCGATGGTTCTGGCGCTGGTCTTGCTGCCTGCCCTTGCGGAATTGCTCGGCGGCCACGCCGCCAGCGATGCTGCACAGGGCGCTGGGCTGCCGCTGTCGCTGGCGATCGCGCTGACGCTGCTGAAGGTCGGCGCCTTTGCGGTCATGGCGATCTTTGTCGGCCCGAAGATTGTTCCCTGGCTCCTGACGCTCGTCGCCCGAACCGGCTCGCGCGAACTCTTCACATTGACGGTCCTTGCCATCGCCCTCGGCATCGCTTTCGGCTCCGCCGAGATCTTCGGCGTTTCCTTCGCACTCGGCGCTTTTTTCGCGGGCGTCGTGATGAGCGAGTCCAATCTCAGCCACCGGGCCGCTGCCGATTCTCTGCCGCTTCAGAACGCCTTTTCAGTCCTGTTCTTCGTGTCGGTCGGCATGCTGTTCGATCCATCGATCCTGGCCCGCCAGCCAATGGCCGTCATCAGCGCGCTGACGTTGATCATCGTCGGCAAGGCGATTATCTCCTTTCTGATCGTCATCCTGCTTCGATATCCGATCGGAATGGCGCTGACCGTCGCAGGCGGACTGGCGCAGATCGGCGAATTTTCCTTCATTCTTGCCGGCCTCGGCGTCTCCCTCGGATTGCTACCGACTGACGGGCAGGATGTCATCCTTGCGTCCGCGATCATTTCGATCACGCTCAATCCGCTCGTCTGCGCCGGCGCCGAGGCGCTGCATACCTATGTGCACGCCCGATGGCCGGTGCTCAGCAATCATTACGGCCGCCGCCGGCATGAGGCGCTCGGACGCGAGCTTGAAAAGATCAGGGCACTTACCGAAGCGCGGGAGCGCCAGCATCAGCTGGAGATGCAGCAACTGATCGAGACTTTCCCGCTTTTCGCCAAGGTCGATGAGCACTCGCAGGAGGAACTGCTCCTTCTCTTCCGTCCCAAATCCGCGCTGCCGGGCGAACGCGTCATGCGCAAGGGGGACCGCGGGGACGGCATGTATTTTCTCTCGTCCGGAGCCGTGGAAGTCCGTCTTCCCGGCGGCGCCGTCCGTCTCGAACCGGGTGCATTTTTCGGTGAAATGGCTCTGCTGAGCGGCGGACGGCGAACCGCCGATGTCATTGCCATCGATTTCTGCCAATTCCTGGTGCTGGAACGCCGTGACTTCAATATGTTCACCGCCCGCCACCCGGCGCTAAGGGCCGCCGTCAGCGAAATGGCGCGAGAGCGCTCGCAGATGAACGCACTAAACGCGAAGCGCGAAGAGCAGCCGGATCAACGCGAAGTGTCGGCGGAAGGCCAATAGGCATCCGCGGAGAAGTCGTGGGGGATCGGATCGAGCCGCGACAGCGTCTCGGCCGCAAAATCGAGCTGCATCTTCAGATATCTGAGCGCTTCCGGCGCAGGAACACCCGTCGCAAACTCTCTCACATAAGACGAATGATAGCCGCTTTCCCGAAGCCGCCTGACGGCTTCCCGCCGTACATCCTCCCTGCTCGGCCTTCGAGCTGAAGCTACGGTTTCGCGCGCATCGGCCGCTTCGCCGAGCCCGCCCTCAATCACCCTCAATTTCATTCATAGCCACCTGCAAGAACCAATCGGAAACCAGCTTGCAGAAGATTCACCGATTTGCAATCTCCCGAAAACCTGGGAGCACAGCCGCGATACGGATCACGAAAATTTTCGTGGCACGCTGGCATCATTGCCACACTAGGCATTTACAGCGTCAGACTGCCCCCCTAAAGCTTTTGCACCGCAGCACGAAAGGAATGGAATGCTCCGCAGACTTTACGACTGGACCATGTCTCTCGCCGCCCGCAGATCGGCCGAAGTCTGGCTCGCCGTTATCGCCTTCGTCGAAAGCTCCGTCTTTCTCGTCCCGGCCGATGTCCTTTTTCTTCCCATGGCACTCGCCAAGCCCGAGCGTTCATATCGATATGCGATCGTTGCCACGGCCGCCTCGGTTCTCGGCGGCATCGCCGGCTGGGCGCTCGGCTTCTATGCCTACGAGACCGTGGCGCGGCCGGTGCTGGAATTCTACGGAAAGCTCGATGCCTTCGAGCAGATGAAATCTTACGTCACTTACGAGACGATCCTGCTTTTGCTGGTGACGTCGGGACTGGCGCACCTGCCGCCGATCAAAATCGTGACGATCCTGTCCGGGGTGATTCACGTCAACATATGGCTGTTCGTCATCTCGGCGATCGTTGCCCGCGGCGCGCGCTTCCTATTCCTGGCCTGGCTGCTTCGCCGCTACGGCGAGCCGATTCGCCATTTCATTGAAAAGCGCTTGGGGCATATTGTCAGCATCGGTGCAGTGGTCGCCATCGTGCTTTATATTGTCTATCGCTACCTTGCCCACTGAGCCAAGCTCGCGGAGTTCCGCCATGACTGCCATTGCCTCGCCTCTTTCCCGCCCGGTCGTTCTCTATTCGCTGCTGCTGGCCCTCGGCATGGCGGTGGTCGTCGGAACTGCACTCGGCTTCCAGTATATCGGCGGCTACATTCCCTGTGCGCTCTGCCTGCTGCAGCGCGAGCCCTATTACTACGGTATTCCGATCGCGATCCTCGGCGCGCTCGCATCGTTTTTCGGTCTGCCGAACTGGGTCGCCCGTGCCCTGCTTCTGGCGGCAGGTATGCTGATGGTGGTCGGTGCCGGCATGGGTGTCTATCACGCGGGCGTCGAATGGCATTTCTGGGCAGGGCCAGCGACCTGCTCGACGAGTGCAGGCGCCATGACGCAGAATGCCGGCGACCTGCTGACGGAACTCAACACAATTACCGGCCCCTCCTGCACCGATGCGGCGCTGCGCGTTCTCGGTCTTTCCTTTGCGGGCTGGAATGTGATTGCGAGCCTGATCCTTGCCGCTTTCGCTTTCGTCGGCGTCCGCAAATCGGCATAAGGAAATAGCGGCAATCAGGGCTGCAGTTCGGTATCCCAGTAGAGATAGTCGAGCCAGCTGTCGTGCAGATAGTTCGGCGGAAAGAGCCGGCCGTTGTTGTGCAGGTCCTGCACGGTCGGCTGATACGGCTTCTGCGAGGGGAACATGCCTGCCTGCTTCGGCAGCTTGCTGCCCTTTTTGAGATTGCAGGGAGAGCAGGCCGCCACGACATTTTGCCAGGTCGTCTCGCCGCCATGGGCGCGCGGGACGACGTGGTCGAAGGTCAGATCGTCATGCTCGCCGCAATACTGACATTCGAATTTGTCGCGGAGAAAGACATTGAACCGGGTAAAGGCCGGGTTCCGCGAAGGCTGAACGTAGGTCTTGAGGCAGACGACACTCGGAAGCCGCATCGAGAAGCTCGGCGAAGAAACTGAATGTTCGTATTCCGCAATGATATTCACACGGTCAAGGAAAACCGCCTTGATCGCGTCCTGCCAGGACCAGAGCGACAAGGGATAATAACTCAAAGGCCGGTAGTCAGCGTTCAGGACGAGCGCCGGCAGGGCCTGGGGGGAGACTGCAATCGTCAAGGTACTCTCCTGAGCGATTCGGCATCTGCATCCTTATATTAGGCCGGTTGTGACAGCCTTGTGAAGCCCAATAAATTCAGTCAATAACGGCATTTCGATGAGCGTTGCCCATCAGCCGACCGGCAGGAGCCCGCGACCCAGTTTCTGAGCATAGTAAGCCCAGAAAAGCCTTGCTGCGACCGATCTCCAGGGCGACCAGACCATGGCAAGCGAGGCGAGCACTTTCGCGTGCGGACGCTGTGCGAGACCAAAGGCAGCAGCGACGGCGTTCTGCAGTGCGACGTCTCCTGATGGGAAGACATCGGCGTGCCCGCCGCAAAACATCAGATAGACTTCCGCGGTCCACGGACCAACGCCCTTCAACGCCGTCAACTCGGCAAGCGCCTCCACCGGCGGCCTCGAGGAAAGCAGAGCGAGATCAAGGCGGCCCGATACGACTGCTTCGGCGATGCCCGACAGTGTCGTCGCCTTGGCACGCGACAGACCGAATTCCCGCCAGGCATCCGGTCGCAGTGCGACATAGCGTTCGGCCGTCAGCACTCCTTCTTCAGCAAGCGACATGCGCCGCCAAATAGCATCGGCGCTTGCGCGCGAAACCATCTGCGAAACAATGATATGGGCAAGGCCAGCAAAACCCGGCTCGTGAAGGCGCAGCGGGATCGGACCCACCTCCTTCGCAATATCGGCGAGCCGCGGGTCGAGGCGAAACAAATGCTTCAGTCCCTCGCGGATATCCTCTTCGCTTCGAATGATTTGCACGTTGCCTCGCGATGGTTTCGAATTCGTGGCAGAAGAAAGCATGACCACGACTCAGCGTCAAAAGCCCATTTTCCGTTTTGCGCCCAGTCCCAACGGCCCGCTGCATCTCGGCCACGCGCTCTCGGCCTTCCTCAACCAGGATATGGCCGCAGCAATGGACGGACGCCTGCTGCTGCGCATCGAAGACATCGACCAGACACGTTGTACACCCGAATTCGAAGCAGGCATTTATGCCGATCTCGAATGGCTGGGAATCGACTGGGAGAAGCCCGTCCGGCGACAATCCGACCATTTCGCGGAATATCAGACAGCATTGCATGGTCTGATCGAGCGCGGATTGGTCTATCCTTCGTTTCTGACGCGCGGCGAGGTGAAAGCCAGAGTGTCCGCTTCCGAAGCCGGCGGCAACCCCTGGCCGCGCGATCCGGACGGTTCGCCGCACTATCCTTCCGACGATCGCGACCGAAGTGAAGGCGAGCGGCGCAAGATGCTTGCTTCAGGCCTGAAACACGCTTGGCGTCTGGACATGGGGCGGGCACTGCAGGCTGCCGATCGTGTTTTATCCTGGAGCGAGACCGGCGACGGCGAGACCGGGGGGATTGCCGCCGATCCATCGGTGTGGGGGGACGTCGTTCTTTCGCGCTCGGATGCCCCCTCAAGCTACCACCTTTCGGTGGTTATCGACGATGCGCTGCAGGCCGTCACTCATATCGTGCGCGGGCTCGACCTCTTTCACGCAACATCGGTCCACCGGCTGCTGCAGGTGCTGCTCGACCTGCCTCAGCCGGTCTACCACCATCATCGGCTGGTGACGGATCCAAAGGGACGCAAGCTCTCGAAAAGCGATGGCGATACCGGGCTTGCGGATTTGCGTGGCAAGGGGCTATCGGCGGCCGATATCCGGAATCTTGTCGGTCTTTGAAAGCTTGCTGCCCTGCCCGCTCAAAAAATTGCGGGCGAAGATGGCGCGCACCCGAAATTTCATCAGTGCCGCATTGATTTCCGCGCCAATGATGAAGATCACGCCGACCATGTAGAGGAAGATCAGCACGACCATCACCGATGCCAGACCCGCATAGGTCGCTGTGTAATTCGCGAAGGTGGCGAGGTAAAAGGCGAAGATCAGCGCGCCCGCGAGCCAGAAAAGCAGTGTCAGCAAAACCCCAGGGATAACGTCGTAAACCCGCCTGCGGCCGGCAGGCAGCCAGAGGTGAACGACGAGCAGACCGACCGTCAGCACGAAAAGCGTTCCGTAGATTCGCCAGCTGAAAACGATTTCGAGCGTATCGGCAAAGAGCGGAAACCACTGCCGCGCGTAATCGAGAGCGAGCGGCACGGCGACGAGCAGGATGCTGATGGCGGCAAAAATGATCACCGCGATCAGCACGTAACCGAGGCTGGCCAGGCGCGTGAAATACCAAGGCCTCGTCTCCTGTACGCGATAGGCGCGGTTGAGCGATATGCGCAGCGCCTCGACACCGTTCGAGGCGAAATAGGCGGCCGCCAGCACCGAGACCGTCAGCAGTCCGCCGCGCGGAATCGTCAGCACCTGCAGCACCTGGTCGGCCACAGGTTTGGCGATCGCTTCCGGCCAGGTATCGAAAATGAGATGAACGGCCGTGGAGGAGAACTGGTCGGCTCCGAGGAAGTTTGCGAGCGTCGTGCCGAAGATCAAAAAAGGAAAAACCGCCAGCAGGATCGACAATGCGACATGGCTCGCCATCGCGAAACCGTCATCCTCGATTAGGTGGCAGATCGCGTCGTATGCCACATCATAGAGCGTACGCACTATCTTCGGCATTCCACCCCCGGGCTTCGTCATTGTATCGTCGGTTCGAATATGGGAAACGAGTCCCAATTTGTACAGGAATCATTCCATGGCGGAGCAACGCACCATCATCGTGACCGGATGCTCATCCGGCATCGGTGCCTATTGCGCGCGAGCCCTGAAGACCGACGGCTGGCGCGTCTTTGCAGCGGTCAGAAAACACGCCGACCTCGGACCGCTGCAGGAGGAGGGCATCGAAGCCTTCCTGATGGACTATACGCGGTCGGATACGATCACTGATTTCGTTCGCGATGTAGCAGAGGCAAGCGGCGGGCGCATCGACGCAGTTTTCAACAACGGCGCCTACGGCCAGCCCGGCGCGGTCGAGGATTTAACGACCGACGTGCTGCGTGCGCAGTTCGAAACGAATTTCTTCGGCTGGCATGAATTGACACGGCAAATACTGCCGCTGATGCGAAGGCGCGGCTCGGGCCGCATCGTACAATGCTCGTCCATTCTCGGCGTCGTGCCCTATCGTTTTCGCGGCGCCTACACCGCTTCGAAGTTTGCGCTCGAGGGGCTGAGCATCACGCTGCGCATGGAACTTCAGGGCAGCGGCATCCACGTGTGCCTGATCGAACCAGGTCCGATTGCCTCGCGCTTTACCGCCAACGCGCTCGCGAAGTTCAAAGAACATGTCGACATCCGCAATTCCGTGCATGCGGCAGATTACCGCCGACAGCTCGCGCGTCTTGACGGGACTGGCCCGAAGAATCGACATAAGCTTCAACCCGACGCCGTCTATACTGTGTTGAAACACGCATTGAACTCGAACAATCCGAAGCCACATTATCCTGTAACGACACCGGCAAAACAGGGCATGTTCCTGAAGAGGCTGATTCCGGCGGACCTTTTTTATCGCCTGATGCGCTGGACCGATTAATCAAGAAAGCCGACTTCCATGTCCACGGCCACTTATATTTTCGCGATCATCATCATGGGCCTCGTCGCGATCGTGTTGGTCCGCGGCCTCTTCAACATGATGAAGGGCGGCGACGCGAACACTTCCAACAAGCTGATGCAGCTCCGCGTATTGCTGCAGGCGATCGCTGTGATCCTGATCATGCTGACGCTCTGGCTGACAGGCGGTGGCCGCCCTAGTTAACGCCGGGAAGAGAGGGGATAGGCATGGTAACACTCAACAAGATCTATACGAAGACCGGCGACGACGGCACGACTGCGCTCGTTTGCGGACCGCGCCGTCTCAAATACGACCTGCGCGTGGAAGCCTATGGCACGATCGACGAGGTCAACTCCGCAATCGGCGTCGCAAGACTGCACATGCAGGGCATGCCGGTTCTCGAAAGAATGCTGACGCTGATCCAGAACGACCTTTTCGACCTCGGCGCTGACCTTGCGACACCCGACGACGGCAAGCCGCCGGAGCACGAGCCGTTGCGCATCATCGATACGCAGGTGGCGCGGATCGAGAGCGAGATCGATGAACTGAATGCCGATCTGCAACCCTTGAAATCCTTCGTTCTGCCCGGCGGTCATTCGGCAGCTGCCTATCTTCATTTAGCGCGCACAATCGCGCGCCGCGCAGAAAGGCTGATGGTGGAACTCGCCCGCACGGAGGGCGAAATCGTCAGCGGAGCGGCCCTGAAATATGTTAACCGGCTTTCGGACTTCCTCTTCGTTGCCGCGCGCCACGCCAATGACCGCGGCAACGCGGATGTGCTTTGGGTTCCTGGAAAAAACAGATAGGCTTCTCGCGGTCACGATAGCCAGGGGCAGGCTTTATGTTCATACCGCTGCACGACGCCAATACGCTGAAACACATCAAGGTCCAGTGGGTGACGCTGGGCTTGATCGGCATGAATATCGCCGTCTGGCTTTTCACCGGCTTCTTCGCTCCGGAACAGACGGCTCAGGCGACATCAGTCGGCCTGGGCTACATACCGGCGGTCTCCTTTGACTATGCAACACTTGCACCCGGCCTCGCGATTGTTCCGGAGCCGCTGACCTACATCACCCATGCCTTTGTGCATGCCGGCTTCTGGCACCTCGTTTCCAACATGATCTTCCTCTGGGTCTTCGGCGATAATGTCGAGGATGCCATGGGGCATGTCCGCTACCTGATCTTTTATCTCGTTTGCGCCGCCTTCGGCGCGCTTTGCCATGGCTTGCTCGTGTCGGAATCGCAGGCGCCGCTGGTCGGCGCCTCAGGTGCGATCTCAGGGGTGGTTGCTGCCTATGTCGTCCTTCACCCGCGCGTGAAAATCTGGGTGCTGGTCTTCTTCCGCGTTCCGTTGCCGCTTCCTGCCTTCGTGCCGCTGCTGCTTTGGATCGGCCAGCAGTTCTTCATGCTGCTTGTCGATCCGGACGGCAATGTGTCCTGGGGCGCCCATGCCGGCGGCATCGTCGCCGGCGCCGTTCTAGTCTTCTTCATGCGCCGCAAGGGTGTGCCGCTGTTCGACCGCGAGATCGTCACGCCCCGCGCCGTTTTCAGCACGCCGGCTGTGAGGCGGGCGGTCGTCGCCGCTGACGACGGGGCGCCTGGACACTGAAAAGAAATATCGCGCCTCCTCGAATATTGACGTGAACGTAAACGTCATATATTTGCAGACGCAATTTGTCTGTCTGCGACCGGCAAGCGTTGTATTTGGAGGAAAAACGCGTATCCATGTCGCCATTCGACAATCGGAGCGACGCCGAAGCGCGCATTTTCTTGGCGAAAGAGTTGAAGGAAGGACCCCATGAAAATTCTCGTCCCCGTGAAGCGGGTGGTTGATTACAATGTGAAGATCCGCGTCAAGCCGGATGGCACGGGCGTCGAGCTTGCCAACGTCAAGATGTCGATGAACCCGTTCGACGAGATCTCGGTGGAAGAGGCGCTGCGGCTGAAGGAAGCCGGCAAGGCTGCGGAAGTGGTCGTCGTGTCGATCGGTCCGGCCAAGGCCGAAGAGACGCTGAGGACGGCGCTCGCCATGGGTGCCGATCGCGCCATCCTGGTCGAGACCGACGAGACGCTCGAGCCGCTTGCCGTTGCCAAGATCCTCAAGGGCGTGGCAGACGCCGAACAGCCGGGCCTGATCATCGTCGGCAAGCAGGCGATCGACGACGACAGCAACCAGACCGGCCAGATGCTCGCCGCGCTCTTGGGCTCTGCCCAGGCAACCTTCGCCTCGAAGATCGAGATTACCGACGGTAAAGCGACCGTCACCCGCGAAGTCGATGGCGGCCTGCAGACGATCGACATCAAGCTGCCGGCCGTCGTCACCACCGACCTGCGCTTGAACGAACCACGCTATGCTTCGCTGCCGAACATCATGAAGGCGAAGAAGAAGCCGCTCGACAGACAAGCGCCTTCCGACTTCGGCGTTTCCACCGCTCCGCGCCTGAAGGTGCTGAAGACCGAAGAGCCAAGTGGCCGCAAGGCGGGCGTCAAGGTCAAGTCGGTCGCCGAGCTCGTCGAGAAACTCAAAGTCGAAGCCGGCGTCCTCTAAGGCGAGAAAGGAAATACGACCATGGCCATTCTGCTTCTGGCTGACCACGACAATGCAAGCCTTTCCGACCAGACCGCCAAGGCGCTGACCGCTGCTCGCCAGATCGGCGGCGATGTCACCGTGCTGGTTGCCGGCAAGGGTGCCAAGGCTGCCGCCGATGCCGCTGCCAAGCTTTCCGGCGTTTCCAAGGTGCTGCTGGCCGAAAGCGACACGCTTGCCAACAATCTGGCCGAGCCGCTGGCCGACCTGATCGTTTCGCTCGCCGGCAGCTACGACACGATCATTGCGGCTGCGACCTCGACCGGCAAGAACGTCGCTCCGCGCGTTGCAGCCCTTCTCGACGTGGCGCAGGTGTCGGAAATCATCGAAGTCGTCGCGCCCGACACCTTCAAGCGGCCGATCTATGCCGGCAACGCCATCCAGACGGTGCAGGCAACCGACGCCAAGAAGGTCATCACCGTGCGCACCGCCTCCTTCGCTGTTGCCGAGACCAGCGGTTCGGCTCCGGTCGAGGCAATCCCGGCCGTTTCCGATCCGGGTCTTTCGACCTTCGTCAAGGACGCGCTGTCGGCTTCCGACCGCCCGGAGCTGACGTCGGCAAAGATCATCATCTCCGGCGGCCGCGCACTCGGCTCGGCCGAGAAGTTCAGGCAAGTCATCCTGCCGCTCGCCGACAAGCTCGGAGCCGCCGTCGGCGCAAGCCGTGCGGCCGTCGATGCCGGCTATGCGCCGAACGACTGGCAGGTCGGCCAGACCGGCAAGGTCGTCGCCCCTGAACTCTACATCGCCTGCGGCATTTCCGGTGCCATCCAGCACCTTGCCGGCATGAAGGACTCGAAGGTCATCGTCGCCATCAACAAGGACGAGGAGGCCCCGATCTTCCAGGTCGCAGACTACGGCCTCGTCGCCGATCTCTTCGAGGCCCTGCCGGAACTGCAGAAAGCTCTTTAAACGGGCAGAATGCCAGCTTTTCGCACTTGCGAATGACTGGAAAATTATCTCTTATGGGGCTACTACTGCTGCCGGGCGATCGTTTTGCCCGGCAGTTTCATTAGAAGAAAAATACGGGCGGAGCGGGCGGCTGCCACGGGGGTTTGGAGATGAGTGCGGTGTTGAAAACGATCGGTATTGTCGGCGCGGGCCAGATGGGCTGCGGCATCGCCCATGTTTCAGCAGCTGCGGGCTATAAGGTCCAGCTCTACGACCTGACGCAGGAGCGCATCGAATCCGGTCTCGCGACCATCAATGGCAACCTTGCCCGGCAGGTAACGAGCGGCAAGATGACGGATGAGGAGCGCAAAGCAACTCTTTCCCGCATCTCCGGCTCCGCCAACCTCAATGACCTTGCTCCCTCCGACCTCGTTATCGAGGCGGCAACCGAAGAGGAAGCGGTAAAACGCAAGATCTATGCGCAGGTCTGTCCAGTGCTGAAGCCGGGCGCGCTGCTTGCGACGAACACGTCCTCGCTCTCCATTACCCGCCTGGCATCGGCAACGGACCGGCCTGAGCACTTCATGGGCATTCATTTCATGAACCCCGTCCCGGTGATGAAACTGGTGGAACTGGTGCGCGGCATCGCAACGGACGAGGTTACGTTTTCGACCGCAAAGGAATTTGTCGCCTCGCTGGAAAAGACCGTCACGGTAGCTGAGGATTTTCCGGCCTTCATCGTCAACCGCATCCTGCTGCCGATGATCAATGAGGCGATCTACACGCTCTACGAAGGCGTCGGCACTGTCGATGCCATCGACACGGCGATGAAGCTCGGCGCCAACCACCCGATGGGCCCGCTTCAGCTTGCCGATTTCATCGGCCTCGACACCTGCCTCTCGATCATGCAGGTGCTGCACGACGGCCTAGCCGATTCCAAGTACCGCCCCTGCCCGCTGCTGGTAAAGTATGTCGAAGCCGGCTGGCTCGGCCGCAAGTCCGGCCGCGGCTTCTACGATTATCGCGGCGACACGCCCGTCCCGACGCGGTAGCGCTAAGACCCTGTTGCACCCTGGATCAGCGCCTTTGCATCGCCGCTATCCCATGCGGCAGGGCCGTTCATCGCCGAAACCAGGCACCCTTTGTCGTCGATGAGCAACGTCACCGGCAGGCCGAAAGCAACCCCCTCTTTCTTCAGGCTGTTGAAGACGCCGATCGTATTGTCGCGATAGAACTGCAGGGAATCGACGCCGATTTCGCTTAGGAAAGCCTTCGGTTTCTCTTCATCTCCAGTGTCGATATTGACCGCGACGACCTGGAATTTGTCACTGCCCATCTCCTTCTCCAGCGCGTTCAGCGCCGGCATTTCCTCGCGGCAGGGCACGCACCATGTGGCCCAGAGATTGAGAAGCACGGTCTTGCCCGCGAAATTCTCGAGCGTCACCGGATTGCCGTCCGGACCGTTGAAGGCGACGGACGTGAGCTTTCGTGGCGCGTTGACAGCAACCATCGCCGCCACCGCGCCTTTGGCGAGCGGCGTAATCTTCTGGACGAGATCCTTGGCCGCGGTGCATTCGGCAGAGGCCGTTTCACCGCCGGCATTGCCATACCCGGCCTCCTTAATGTAAACCGCTGCCGCACCGGCAATTACGCCTGCGACGGCGGCTACCGCGATCAATTTCAAGGATGGCAGCCCGAACAGCTTTCTTGTCGTCATTTCATTCTCCAGGGCATGCACCCTTAAGACAGGCATCTTTCATGGCCGACGGCACAAAGGACACCAAATCCTCCAACCAGATGTGGGGCGGACGTTTCGCATCCGGCCCCGACGCGATCATGGAGGAGATAAATGCCTCGATCGGTTTCGACAAGAAGCTCTTTGCCCAGGACATCCGTGGATCGATCGCCCACGCGACGATGCTTGCCCATCAGGGCATCATTTCCGTGGACGATAAGGACAAGATCGTTCACGGACTAAGCACGATCCTGTCAGAAATCGAAAGCGGCAATTTCGAATTCTCCCGCCAGCTCGAAGATATTCACATGAATATCGAAGCCCGCCTTGCCGCGCTGATCGGCCAGGCCGCCGGCCGCCTGCACACCGCCCGTTCACGCAATGACCAGGTAGCGCTCGACTTCCGCCTCTGGGTGAAGGAAGAGCTGCAGAAGACTGAAGCGATGCTGACGAACCTCATCGCAGCCTTCCTCGACCGCGCTGAAGAACATGCCGAAAGCGTCATGCCGGGCTTTACGCACCTGCAGACCGCTCAGCCCGTCACCTTCGGCCACCATTGCATGGCCTATGTCGAAATGTTCGGCCGCGACCGTTCGCGCGTACGCCACGCCATCGAGCATCTGGACGAAAGCCCCATTGGCGCTGCAGCGCTGGCCGGGACCGGCTACCCGATCGACCGCCACATGACGGCAAAGGCGCTCGGCTTCCGGGAACCTACGCGCAACTCGATCGATACCGTCTCCGACCGCGACTTCGCCATCGAGTTCCTGTCGATCGCCGCGATCTGCGGCATGCATCTGTCACGCTTGGCCGAAGAGATCGTCATCTGGTCGACGCCACAATTTGGTTTCGTGCGGCTTTCCGATGCATTTTCGACCGGCTCCTCGATCATGCCACAGAAGAAGAACCCCGACGCCGCCGAACTCGTGCGTGCCAAGACCGGCCGCATCAACGGCTCGCTGATTGCGCTGCTGACGATCATGAAGGGCCTGCCGCTCGCCTATTCCAAGGACATGCAGGAAGACAAGGAACAGGTGTTCGACGCGGCCGAGAGCCTGGAACTTGCGATCGCCGCCATGACCGGCATGGTCCGCGACATGACGGTCAATACGCAGCGCATGAAAGCCGCGGCCGGTTCCGGCTATTCGACGGCCACCGATCTCGCCGACTGGCTGGTGCGCGAGGCGGGACTTCCGTTCCGCGACGCACATCATGTGACCGGCCGTGCCGTGGCGCTTGCCGAAAGCAAGGGCTGCGACCTCGCCGAACTGCCGCTTGCCGATCTCCAGTCCATCAACCCGGCAATCACCGGCAAGGTCTACGACGTCTTGACTGTCGAGGCTTCGGTTGCAAGCCGCAAGAGTTTCGGCGGCACGGCACCCTCCGAAGTGAGGAAGCAGATCGCCTTTTGGCGGGCTCGCAACTGAGAAAACAATCAGGGTGCACAAGGCGGATAAACTTCGCTATGAAGATGTCCACCAGCGCCGCTCCAAGAGGAATCCCATGCAGACCAGCTTGCCGCACCTCATCCGCCTGACGGTTGTCTTTGCCGTCATCGGCCTTGCCGTTGCCGGATGTGGACGCAAAGGCGATCTCGATCCGCCGAGCGCGATGGCAACGAAGGAAGGCGACGTATCGAAGCCGACGAAACAGCCGGGCGCCGTCGACAGGCCATTCCTTCTCGATCCTTTGCTTTGATAGGCACGTCCCGTGAACCACTTCGAATATCGCGACGGCATCCTTTACGCCGAGAACGTCCCCGTTCCGGAGATCGCCAAGGCCGTCGGCACGCCTTTCTATTGCTATTCGACCGCAACGCTTGAGCGCCACTACCGGGTCTTCGCCGAAGCCTTCAGCGATATCGACTCCATGGTCTGCTATGCGATGAAGGCGAATTCGAACCAGGCTGTGTTGATGACTCTCGGCAAGCTCGGCGCCGGCATCGACGTCGTGTCCGAAGGCGAATTACGCCGCGCGCTTGCTGCCGGCATCCCGGCAAGCCGCATCATGTTCTCCGGCGTCGGCAAGACGCCCCGTGAGATGGACTTCGCGCTCGAGGCCGGCATCTACTGCTTCAATGTCGAATCCGAACCGGAACTCGAAATCCTCAATCAGCGCGCGGTCAAGGCCGGCAGGAAGGCGCCGGTCTCCTTCCGCATCAATCCGGACGTCGATGCGAAGACGCATTCGAAGATCTCGACCGGCAAGAAGGAAAACAAGTTCGGCATTTCCTGGGAACGCGCTCGCGCCGTCTATGCGCAAGCCGCCAAGCTGCCCGGTATCGAAGTCACCGGCATCGACATGCATATCGGCAGCCAGATCACCGAGCTGCAGCCCTTCGACGATGCCTTCAAGCTGTTGCGCGAACTGGTCGACACCCTGCGTGCCGACGGCCACGACATCCACCATGTCGATATTGGCGGCGGCCTCGGCATTCCTTACAAGGAAGACAACGAGCCGCCGCCGCTGCCGGATGCCTACGCGGCCATCGTCAAGAACCAGCTCCGCGGGCTGAACTGCAAGATCGTGACTGAACCGGGCCGCCTGATCGTCGGCAACGCCGGCATTCTCGTTACCGAAGTTATCTATGTAAAGGACGGTGGCGAAAAGACCTTCGTCATTGTCGATGCGGCAATGAACGATCTGATCCGCCCGACGCTTTACGACGCCTGGCACGAAATCCGGCCCGTCGTGATCTCGGCGGCAAATGCTCCGCGCATCAAGGCCGATATCGTGGGGCCGGTTTGCGAGACCGGGGACTATCTGGCGCTCGATCGAGAGATGGCGATGCCGAAGCCGGGCGATCTCTTTGCGGTCAGTTCCGGCGGCGCCTATGGCGCAGTGCAGGCAGGCACCTACAACAGCCGCCTGCTGGTGCCAGAAGTTCTGGTGAAGGGCGCCGATTTCCATGTAATTCGGCCTCGCCGAACCTATGAAGAACTGATCGGCCTCGACTCCGTACCTGCCTGGATCGAGTGACAGCCTCATCACTTTTTGGCGAATAGAGGTGAAAAAACGGCTTTGCCGACCGCCTGCCCTCGCCTTCGCCACAAAGAGTGTTATCTTTTCTTCATGCGAGCATATTGCCTAGCAAGCGCCGGAAGCGCCCTCCATTACTCCAGCATCAAATGGCGGAGACCGGATTGACGAACAGCCCCCGCAGGCAAAGACATGGCACGTATGCCCTTCGGCCCTCTCTCGCGAGGCTCGTAGCGGTAAAGCGGTTCTTTGCGCGCCTGGTACTTGTATCCGAGCAGGTCCTGCCACCGCTTGTCCCGGTTCTTTCCGTCGTTGCCTTCTATCTGGCAGCGTCCTGGTTCGGCCTCTTCCGCTCCGTTCCTGACTTCATGCGTGTCGGGCTGCTGATTGCCTTCGCCATCGCCTTCCTCGCCGCGCTCATCCCATTTCGCAATCTCCGCTGGCCCAATACCGCCGAAGCCGACCACCTGCTCGAGGAGCGCAACGGCCTACCGCATCAGCCGGTGACGGTGCAGGAAGATGAACCGGCCTTCGACACGCCCTTCGCAAAGGCGCTTTGGCGCGAACATCAGACGCGGATGGCGAAGACGATAGCAGCCCTCGACACTGGCTTCCCCCGCCCGGACATCGCAACCCACGACCGTTTCGCGCTGCGTGCCATCCCGGCCCTCCTTCTCGTCACGGCCTTCGGTTACTCGCTTTCGACCAACGGCGGCTCAATCACCGACGCGCTGCAGCCACCCGTCGCGCCGGCAGCGACCGATCCGGCTGTGCGTATCGACGCATGGGTCACCCCGCCCTCCTATACCAGCCGCGCTCCAGTCTATCTGACGGCAACCGGCACTGAGCAGGCGATCAACATTCCGCAGTTCTCGAACCTGACCGTTCGCGTCAGCGGCGGGCAGACGGACGAAAAGGTCGTATTCAGGAAAGAGAGCGGCGAGGTGCGGGAAATCGCAGCCGAGGCAAAGGCAAATCAGCAGCCTGGTGCTGCACCGCAGGCGAAGCCACAGACTCCTGCCACGCCAGCACTTGCCGCACAGACACATTTGATGAAGCTTGAGGAAAACGGTGCGCTGCTCGTCAATGGCCGCAGGTGGAACTTCAATGTCATTCCCGACAAGGCACCCGAGATTGCTTTCGACGGATTGCCCAAACCCAGCGTAAACGGCGCGCTGGAAATCGGCTTCACGGTAAAGGATGATTACGGCGTGCAGGAAGCGCGTGCGGAAATCCTGCCGGCCCAATCCGATCCGGAGGCAAAGCCGCTTTATCCACTCCCCGATTTCCGGCTCGACATTCCGCGCCGCAACGCGCGTGATGCCAAGGCCGTGACCAGCAAAAACCTGACCGAACACCCGCTGGCCGGAAAGCGCGTACGCGTTACGCTGGTTGCCAAGGATGCGGCCGGCCAGACCGGCCGGAGCCCGCCGCATGAAATGACGCTGCCGTCACGGCCGTTCAACGAACCGCTGGCCGCAGCCGTTGCGGAAGAACGCCAGGTTTTCGCACTCGATACCCGCAAGATGCCGGAAGCGATCGCTCTCAACGAGGCGCTGACGATCCGTCCTGAAGAAACGATTCCTAGGCTCACCAACTATCTGCTGCTGCAATCGGCGCACACGCGCATGAAGCTCGCCAAGGGCGACGAGCAGTTGAAGGATACGGCCGACTATCTCTGGGATATCGCGATCGGCATGGAGGACGGCGACCTTTCGCTTGCGGAACGCAACCTGCGCAACGCCCAGCAGAATCTCGCCGACGCGCTTCAGCGCAATGCGCCGGACCCGGAGATCAAGAAGCTCATGGACGAGCTTCGCAAGGCGATGAACGAATACATGAAGGAACTGGCTCAGCGCATGCAGAATGCGCCGATGCAGCCGAATCAGAACGCGCAGAACGTCATCCGCCAGCAGGATCTGGAGCGCATGATGGACCAGATCGAGAATCTGGCCCGTTCAGGCAACCGCGATGCCGCTCAGCAGATGCTTTCAGAATTGCAGCGCATGATGAACAACCTGCAGGCAGGCAGGCCGCAACAGGGCCAGCAACAGCAGGGCGACAACAGCCAGATGCGCCAGCAGATGGACAAGCTTGGCCAGATCCTCCGCGACCAGCAGAAGCTGATGGAGCAGACCTTCAAGCTGGACCAACAGTTGAAGGACCGTATGCAGCGCGGCGACCCGAATATGGGTATGAACGATCCGCTGCTTGACCAGATGATGCCAGGCCAGGATGGCCAGCCGCAGGATCAGCAGCAGGGGCAGAACGGCGAACAGGGGCAGTCACCGTCGGAGCAGATGACTGAGGAGCAATTGCGCGACGCGTTGAAACAGCTCCGAGCACAGCAGGATGCGCTTGGCAAGCAGCTCGGCGAACTGCAGAAGGGCCTTGGCGAGATGGGTATGAAGCCCGGCCCGGCCTTTGGTCAGGCACAGCGCGAAATGGAAGGTGCCGGGCGCGAACTCGGCCAGGGCCGCGGCGAACCGGCCCTCCAGGGCCAGGGCCGCGCGCTGGAAGCGTTGCGCCAGGGCGCCCGGGACATGATGAACCAGATGATGCAGGCGCAACAGGGCCAGCAAGGCCAAGGGCCACAAGGTCAGGTTGGCCAGGGCAACCAGAACGGCCGCGATCCGCTCGGTCGTCCGCGTCGCGCAGAGGGTCCCGATTTCGGCGAGCAAGTGAAGGTACCCGACGAAATCGACGTGCAGCGCGCACGCGAAATTCTCGATGCGATCCGCGAAAAGCTCGGCAACAACCCGCCGCAGGAGATGGAGCGGCGCTATCTGGAACGGCTGCTGGATATTCAGTAGCTGAACTTGGATCGCGATGCGCCATCCAACTCCTTGGGTGCAGACGATTCTCTTTCAAACGATGATTCGCTCACGGCGCTGACGCAGCGTGGCGGGATTCCTGTCACAAGGACAGGAATGGGGAGCAGGGGAAGGTGCCGCCAACCCGCCTCACGCAGCCAGCGCCCGGGCAACCGCTTTTCGGATGTCTGGAAGTGCAAACGGCTTCGACACGACGTCGACGATCTTTTCTGCAAGGTCATCGGCCCGTTCGCGCTGCTCGGCATAGCCCGTCATCAGCAGGATTTTGAGCGCCGGAAAGGCGGATTTCGCCTGATGCGCAAGCTCGATGCCGTCCATGACCGGCATGCGGATATCCGAAAGCAGTAGATCGTAGATCCCGTCCTTCAGCTTCTCCAGTCCCTCGGCGCCATCGGCGGCTTCGTCGGTCTCATGACCGTCAAGGCGCAAGGCCCGGGCGACGAAAGAGCGAAGCGAATCTTCGTCTTCCGTGATCAGAATTTTTGCCATGATGTGCATCGCTCCGTCTTCATGCCCCGGAACGGAAATTGCACGGCGTTCCTTTTCGATCGGTAAACGAAAGAAGGCGATGGAAGGGATGGTTAACAACCCGTCTTATCCTCGATGAGATCAGGCGTCGCCGGTAACCACGCCGACGTAGGGCAGCTCACGGAAGGCATAGGCGACGTCCATGCCGTAGCCGACGACGAAATAATCCGGGCATTCGAAGCCGACATAGTCTGCCTCGAGCTTTTCTTTGCGCTTGACGCTCTTGTCGAGCAGCACGGCGATGCTGACGTTGCGCGCGCCGCGTTCGTAGAGCAGTTCCTTGGCGAAAAGCAGCGTGCGGCCGGATTCGAGGATGTCGTCGATCAGCAACACGTCGCGATCTTTCACGTCGCTGTCGATATCCTTGACGATGCGGACGCCCTGAGAAACCGTTCCCGTGCCGTAGCTGGAAAGCGTGATGAATTCGACTTCAGGCGCAAGCCCGCTGTCGTGTAGCGCGCGGATGAGGTCTGCGGCGAAAATGAACGACCCCTTTAACACGGCAATGACGAGCAGGTCCTTTGTCGGACCCGCAGCAATGTGCTTTGCCATCGCGTGATTGCGTTCGGCAATCTGCTCGGCAGTGAAAAGCGGTTCGATAATTTTTCCGCGCACGACAGGCATACGGCTAGCTCCATGAAACGAAGGGTAAGCCGTTAGCACATTAGAAGGGCAGAAACACCCTAAGGCATGAACGAAAGCCGGACTTCCGGCATTTTTCCGCCAGAGTGCTGCACGCGTGCCGAAAAGCCGCGGCTCTCGCCACCATAGATGACGTCTGCTGGCGGATTGATGACCATGCTGGTCACCAGCCGCTCGCCGCTCATCAGATCGGCGCGGATCGGCCGCACGGTCTGTGTGGTACCACTGCCGTTTTCGATGATGCCGTTGATAACCAGGATGCGCATACCATTTGCCTCGCGCGGCGCCACCGTGACATGCGTGAAGTGAAGCGGCGAGGTCAAGGCAGCAGTATCGCTCCCCGCCAGGCCGGAGAAACCGCCCGTCAGGCCGAAAACGAGAACGAAAAGCATGAAGACCAGGGCTATAAAGCTCTTGAGCGACGCCTGCTGCAGCCATTCTTCTGCGATCGCGAGAAACATAGTCGCCTTCGAGAAAGCCGCAGGCGTCGCAGGCAACTTGGCAGCGGCAGCGGCGCGCTTACGATTGTCATTGAAACTTTTGGCGTTGAAGCCTTGGCTCCGGTTGCCGATAACGACGAATTCGGCATCGGCGACATCAGTCGGACGGCCAGGATAGCGGGGCTGACGCGCGGCAGGCTCCGGCGGCAAGAAATCGTAGGCGTTGCTCGGCGCGCGGCGCCTGAAGGCGGATGCTTCCATGTTGACGGTCTCTCCCATCTCCACATGGTTTCAGTGCACGGTTAAAATCCGGCATTGAAACGAATCCTGCACAGTCGTAAATTTTAATGGTTAATGCTTCGCTAAGCTTGCCTTCAAACAGGCATGTTTCCGACGAAATTCACTGATTGTTAACGGTGTTGGTTAACAAGTCGATGGCGTGAAACCATGAAAGACTGGGCTGCCCGTTGATCCATTTCGAGAATGTCGGTTTGCGTTACGGCATGGGGCCGGAGATTCTCCGGGACCTCACCTTCGATATTCCGAAAAAGTCCTTTCAGTTCCTGACCGGCCCCTCTGGCGCCGGCAAGACGACGCTTCTACGCCTGCTTTTTATGTCGCTGCAGCCGACGCGCGGCTTGATCCGCATGTTCGGACGCGACATTTCCGACATCCCGCGGCCGGAGCT
The DNA here is from genome assembly GCF_015353075.1 of Rhizobium sp. 007. Lineage (NCBI taxonomy): Bacteria > Pseudomonadati > Pseudomonadota > Alphaproteobacteria > Hyphomicrobiales > Rhizobiaceae > Rhizobium > Rhizobium sp. 007. The sequence goes on from NZ_CP064187.1 coordinate 3,551,304, forward strand.
GCCGCTGCTTCGCCGCCGCGTGGGTATCGTCTTCCAGGATTTCCGCCTGCTCGATCATCTCACGACCTATGAGAATGTCGCACTGCCGCTTCGTGTACGCGGCAAGGACGAGAGCTCTTATAAGACAGACGTGCTCGAACTGCTGAAATGGGTGGGGCTCGGCGAGCGTATCAATGTGCTTCCGCCGGTGCTTTCCGGCGGCGAGAAACAGCGCGCGGCGATCGCCCGCGCGCTGATCGACCGGCCCGAGGTTCTGCTTGCCGACGAGCCGACCGGCAACGTCGATCCGCCGATGGCACGCCGCCTGTTGAACCTCTTTCTCGAACTCAACCGCCTTGGTACAGCTGTCGTGATCGCAACTCACGATCTGACATTGATGGACCAGGTGGAAGCCCGCCGCATGATCCTTTCGGAAGGGCATCTTGACGTCTATGATTGAGCCCGCATCAAAGAACCGCGCGCAAAGCGCCGCCCAAGCACAGCAGAAGCGGGCGGAGATGCGCGTGCGGCCAACGGCGCCGATCCTTCCGCCCTCGAATATCCAGGGCAACGCACTGACGGTGGTCATCGCCATCATGGCCTTCCTCGCCTGCCTGACGCTTGGCGGCGTCAGCATGGTGCGTTCGACAGCGGCCAGCTGGGAGAGCCAGATTTCCCGCGAGATCACCATCCAGATCAAGCCGGACGACGGCCTCGATATGGAAAAGGCGCTAACGCAGGCACGCGATATCGCCATGACCTTTGTCGGCACCAAAAGCGGCCAGATCGTCGATGAGGCGGCAACGGCCCGTCTGCTGGAGCCATGGCTCGGCAGCGGCCTAGACATCAAGGAGCTTCCCGTCCCCCGCCTCGTGATTATAACCATCGACGAGACGAACCCGCCCGATTTTGACGCGATGCGCTCACTTTTGAAGGAGAGCATCCCTCAGGCGTCGCTGGACGATCACCGCACATGGGTCGATCGCCTCGTTTCAATGGCGCATACAACGGTGATGCTCGGCACCGGCGTGCTGCTGCTCGTCTTCATCGCCATGGTGCTGACGGTCGTCTTTGCGACACGTGGCGCGCTTTCCGGCAACCGCCATATCGTCGAGGTCTTGCATTTCGTGGGCGCCGAAAGTTCCTTCGTCGCGACTGAATTCCAGAAGCATTTCCTGAAGATCAGTCTCAAGGGATCGGCAATCGGCAGCGCTTTGGCAGCTCTCTTTTTCTTAGCGGCAGGCTTCCTGCAGAGCCGCACGATTGCGACGCCGCAGACCGATCAAGCCACGGCTCTCTTCGGCACCTTCTCGGTCGGAGCCCTTGGCTACCTCGGCATTTTTGCGACGATGATCGTCATTGCATTGCTGACGACGCTCACAGCGCGGCTGACCGTGATGCGCACGATCTATGAAATCGATACGCTGCGCTCCGACCCGACCCGAAGCGATGGCATCGCGAATTGAACGGCTCAGTCTTTTTTGCCACGAAAGTGTCTGTTCCCTGCCGCAATCTGCATATATTCACGATTTATGACCATGGGCCATACTAGACGCACTCCGATTCGTCCCGACCCGGCGCTAGCCAGCTACGGTGTCGAAACCCTGCGTCGTGGTCCCCTACGCCGGATGTTGCGATGGGGCGGATTCGCCTTCGTCCTGGCGACCGCGCTGCTTTTCGTCGGCTTCCTGCGGTTCGCCGATTCCGTAACCACCTTGAAACCTCCGGCCGAACCGAGGGCCGACGCCATCGTCGTTTTGACAGGCGGCTATCAGCGCATCGATCAGGCCGTCGAACTGCTGGAGAAAGGCGCGGGCAAGCGGCTGCTCATATCGGGCGTTCATCCGTCGACAACGCCGGGGCAGATACGCAAAACCACATCGGCGTCTGCTGATCTTTTCGATTGCTGCGTCGACATCGGCTATGACGCAATCGACACGATCGGCAATGCGCAGGAAGCCGCAAACTGGATCCATGCTAAAGGCTACAAGAGCGTTCTGGTCGTCACCAACAACTACCACATGCCACGCAGTCTCGCGGAACTCGCCTACGTCGATGCCGATACGCAGTTCATCCCCTACCCGGTCGTCAATTCCGACCTGAAGACCAGGGCCTGGTTCACCGATCCAAATGCGCTTCGCGTCATGCTCGCCGAATATGCCAAGGTGCTTCTGGCAGGCGCGCGCAACATCACCGGCTTCGGGCGCCATCCGGGCCTTCGCTCGGCAAGCATCACCGGTCCGAGCTGATTTCCATCGAGCGCTTTTTATGAGAGCCATTATCGTGTAGGCAGGGCCAGCCCGCCGTTTGCGCGGATACTGGCTTTGGAAAATTTCATGATCGCCCTGCGTTCCGTTCTCTTCAACACGATCTTCTACGCCAACCTCATCATCCGGATGATCGTGCTTTCGCCCTATTATTTCGTCGTGCCTCGCAAGACCGCCTATGCGATCCCCAAGAACTGGGCGCTTTCGAACCATTGGCTGATGGAAAAGATCGTCGGGACGACCTTCGAGATCGATGGCATAGAGAACCTGCCGGACGGCAGCTACATCCTCGCCCCTAAGCACCAGTCCTTCTGGGACACCTATGCACTGCTGCCCTGGTTGAAAGACCCGGTTTACATCCTCAAGCGCGAATTGATGTGGATCCCGCTTTTCGGCTGGTATGCGAAAAAACAGCGGATGATCCCGGTCGATCGCGGCGCACGCGGCAAGGTCATGGTCGAGGTGCTGAAGCGCACAAAGGAAGAGCTTGCGACAGGCCGTCAGCTGATCATCTATCCGGAAGGGACGCGCCGGCCTCCGGGCGCAGAACCGCTCTACAAATACGGCATTGCCCGCATGTATCGGGATCTCGGCATTCCGGTCGTGCCGGTGGCCATGCATCCCGGCCTTTTCTGGCCGCGCCGCAGCGCCGTGCGCCGTCCGGGCCATTTCAAGGTTCGCATCCTGCCTGCCATTCCGCCGGGCATGGATCCGGATGCGTTCTTCGAGCACCTAATCGATGTGACCGAGAAGGCGAGCGACGAACTGCTGGTCGATACGGTGGCGCGCAATCCGCACTTGCCACTGCCGCCGACCGCCGTCGAGAGACTGGCGCAATTGCGGAAGGCAACGGCAGCTTCTGCCTAAGCGGCCCGCAGCCGCTCGACCTCGCCGGCGACCCGTTCCAGCCAATGGTCGCGAATGCCCATCTCCTTAAGATGCGAGAGCGTATTGAAAACATAGGCGTCGTTCGAACCTGACTGACCCTTTGCCGCGTGCACCGTGCGCGCAGCTACAGAGGCATCAAGTGCGCCGGCATACTGGGCGTGGTCGCGATCAACGATGTAGGCAATTGCCTTGATGTTGCGTCGGCCGGGAAGCGATAGCGGCACATGCCGCTCGAGATAGACGTTGGTGACGAGCTCGCGGGCGCGCAGATAGTCCATCACCTCGCCGCGCCTTTCCAAGGCCACGCGAAACGCTATGCCGCGGCAGGAGCCGCCGCGATCGAGGCCTAGCACGAGACCTGGGTTTTGCTGCGTGCCGCGGTGAACCCAGGAATGGACGCATAGTGATCGCCGGTAGCCGTAAACGAGAGCCTGAGAGCGCTCAAGAAACTCGAAGCCCGGATTCCACATCAGCGATCCGTAGCCAAATACCCAAAATTCGTCCATATCGCAGGCCAGACCGAAATTCCCATTCGCGATTCACCATTGGAGAACCATCATGGCAGCGTCAAGCCAATCCGGCAGCGGCAGAAAATTCTGGTTGCTCGGCTTGGGCATCGTTCTGGTGATCGCGGTCTATACCGGCGGCTGGTTTTACGCAGCCGCCCACCTCAAGGAGACCGTGCTCAAGGTTATTGCGCCGCGCAGCACGGCGGGCGTCAGCGGCGAATGCGCCGATATCGACTTTCGCGGCTATCCGTTCCGCATTGGCCTCTATTGCTCGAAAGTGGGTGTGGATGACAACACGAACGGCGTCTCCGCTTCCTTTGGCGAACTTCGTTCCGCAGCCCAGGTTTACGCGCCGGGCCATATCGTCTGGGAACTCGATTCGCCGGCTGAAATCCGCACGGCAAACGGCCTTTCGATCTCGGCGCAGTGGGCAAACCTGCAATCCAGCCTGGTGACGAGGCTGAGGGGCATCGATCGCACCTCCATGATCATCGACGGCCTGAAGGCGACCGCTGTTTCCTCCTATACCGGGCAAACGGTCAATGTCGATGCAGGACGCACGGAAGTCCATCTCCGCCAGAATGCAGGCGATCTCGACGGTGCCTTCTCACTCCAGGATGCAAATGCCGTCATCAAGGACTGGCCGCAGGTCTTCCCGAAATTCTCGGCGAGCGCCGATATCACCCTTGCAGGCAAAGGCGGAATGATCGACGGAAGCGATCCGCAAGGGCTTTATGGGGCAAGCGGAGAGCTGCGCAAGGCCGTCGCCGATATCGGCGACGGCAAGGTGATGAGTTTGACGGGCCCCTTCTCCTTCGATGAGCAAGGCTTTTTGTCCGGAAAGTTCAAGCTGGAGATCGAGCAACTCGGCCCCTGGCGCGACAGCCTGAAAAAGGCCCTCCCGGAAATCGCCAAGACCGTCGATACCGCCGCCAAGCTTCTAAAGGCGCTCGCGGTCGGCGGCGACAGGGTTTCGGTCGACCTCGTCGTCCAGCACGGCAATGCCACCGTAGGCGGCTTCATCCCGCTCGGCACGATTCCGCCGATCTGAGGCTCAGTTCGTCTTCGTGTCCTGCGCATGTGGGCGGCCAAAGTCTGGCGTATCCACATCCTGTCCCGCCTGGACGATCGAGCGGCGGATTGCGCGAGTGCGGCTGAAGAGCTCGAAAAGCTTGTCGCCCTCGCCCCAGCGGATCGCGCGCTGCAGATAGGCAAGATCTTCCGAAAAGCGCGCCAGCATTTCAAGGATCGCATCCTTGTTGTGCAGGCAGACGTCGCGCCACATCGTCGGATCGGAGGCCGCAAGGCGCGTAAAGTCGCGAAAGCCGGAGGCGGAGTATTTGATGACTTCCGATTCCGTCACGGTTTCCAGATCGTCGGCCGTGCCGACAATATTGTAGGCAATGATGTGCGGCAGGTGCGAGACGATGGCGAGCACCTTGTCGTGGTGGTCGGCGTCCATCTCATCGACCTTGGAGCCAAGGCTTTCCCAGAATTTACGAAGCTTCTTGAGCGCACCCTCATCCGTGCCTGCAATCGGCGTGAAGATGCACCAGCGGCCTTCGAAAAGGCCTGGGAAGCCGGCGTCGGGACCGGATTTTTCCGTACCGGCCAGCGGATGGCCGGGGATGAAGTGCACATGCGGTGGCATATGCGGCTGCATCTGCGCGATGACCGACGCCTTGGTAGATCCGACGTCGGTGACGATCGCCCCCGGCTTCACGCTTCCTGCGATTTCCTTGGCAACACTTTCCGAGGCGCCGACCGGCACGGACACGATGACGAGATCGGCATTCTCGGCGGCCTCGGCCGACGAAGTCGTATAACGGCTTCCGAGCTGCAATTCCTCGGCACGCTTCAGCGTTTCGGCACTGCGCGTTGCCACGACGACTTCGTTGGCGAGCCCCAGTCGCTTGATGTCGTGGGCGATCGAGGAGCCGATCAGCCCGATGCCGATCAGCGCGATGCGATCAAACTGCGCTGTCATGCCGGGCGTCCCATGAATTCGCCGAGCGCTTCGATGACGCCGCGATTGGCTTCTTCGGGGCCAATGCTCATGCGGAGTGAATTGGGGAAGCCGTAGCTACGAACCGCCCGCAGGACATAGCCACGGCTCGTCAGAAAATCGTCGGCATCGGCAGCGCGCTTGCCGTCGACATCCGGAAAATGGATGAGGACGAAGTTGGTCACCGACGGCGTAACCTTGAGACCGATCGTTTCGAGCGCTCCGGTAACCTTCTCGATCCACATTTGGTTGAAGGAGGTCGCCTCTTGAACGAAGGCCTGATCGCGGATCGCCGCGGCGCCGGCCGCGATCGCCGGCGTATTCATGTTGAACGGGCCGCGCACGCGGTTCAGCGCATCGATGATCTCGGCAGGCGCATACATCCAGCCGACGCGGAGCGCGGCAAGCCCATAGACCTTCGAGAAGGTGCGGGTCATGACGACGTTCGCGTTCGAGGAGACGACCTCGATGCCGGATTCATAGTCGTTGCGCCGGACATATTCGGCATAGGCCGCATCGAGCACCAGGACGACATGCTTCGGCAGACCGGCCTGCAGGCGGCGGACTTCGCTGACCGGGATATAGGTACCGGTTGGATTGCCAGGATTGGCGATGAAGACGATCTTCGTCTTGTCTGTCACGGCGGCAAGGATCGCGTCGACATCGACGGTATGATCCGTCTCCTTCACCACGACAGGCGCTGCGCCCGCGCCCATGATCTGAATCTTGTAAACGAGGAAGCCGTGCTCGGTGATGATGCCTTCGTCACCGGGGCTGAGATAAACGTGGCAGAGCAAGCCGAGTAGTTCGTCCGAGCCGTTGCCACACATGATGTTAGCCGGATTCAGGCCATGAACCGCAGCGATCGCCTCGCGCAATTCGATCGCCTGCCCGTCCGGATAGCGCTCGAGATGGCCGGCGGCCGAACGGAAGGCTTCTATGGCCTTCGGGCTCGCACCAAGCGGCGTTTCGTTGGAGGAGAGCTTGTAGACGCGGGCGACGCCTGGTGCATGTTCCTTGCCCGGCACATAGGCTGCAATATCGAGGATACCGGGACGCGGAACAGGCTTGCTCATCTCAACGCTCATGGGATCGACCTTGAAAAAACGCCGGAAATTCCGGCCGGAATTGCCCTGTGGCAATAAAGCGGAAAGCGGCCTTTGTCGAGTGAGACTTAACGGCTGCGTGTCGTCGGAACACCATGCGGCGCAAGAACCGGCACGAAGACGCGGCGCGAAGCCCGTGCGGCTACCGGCAGGCCCTGATAGAGCCGCTTCTGTGCCTCGACGATGATGACGCCTGAAAAGGCCGGCCAGAGTGTGCGGCCAATGCGTTCGAAGGCGCGGCGAAGGCTGAGAACCGTGCGAAGCTTCGACGGCGGGAAGAACAGCGCCTCGGCGGTCGCGCCGGGCGTGAAATTCGTCTCGCGCAGCAGATGCGTGAGTTGACCCCGCGAATAGGGGCGCCCGGAGCCGAAAGGCGTATGTTCCATGCGCGCCCAGACGCCGCGCCGGTTCGGCACCACGATGACGAGGCGTCCGCCGGGCGCAAGCACGCGCCAGAGCTCCTTCAAGGTCTCCCGCGGGCTTTCGGCGAATTCCAGCGAATGGACCATCAGCACACGATCAATGGACGAATCGGGAAGCGGCAGTTCTTCGTCGAAGATCAGTGCTGTCGACGACAACGACCCCACCGGCCAGTTCACGGCGCCCTGCCCGGCTGGCATGAAGGCGAAGGTGCGCTCGGTATCGGCGCTGAACCGGTCGAGGAAGGGAACGGCATAGCCGATGCCGACGAGCCGCTCCTGCGGCAGGCGCACCCAAAGCGACGACAGCGCCATGGCAATCGAGTGCTCGGCAAGGCGGCCGAGCTCGGAGTGATAGAACTGGCGCAGATCGACAATATCCGTGTGCATCGCAATAAATGTTATCAGCGGGCGATTGGACTTCAAGGCCGGAGCCTCTACATTCCGGACATGTTCGTGGGAAAGAGGCCGCTTGGACAATGAAACCTTTGGAATTAGAAGTTTTTCTTTGCCGATCCGATAATTTCGGCGTTCTCGTGCATGATCCGGAGTCCGGGCTGACGGCATCGATCGACGCGCCGGAAGAGGCGGCCGTGGCAGCGGCTGCTAAACGGCGCGGCTGGAAGATTTCGCACATCTTCGCCACGCATCACCACACCGACCACGTGGAAGGCAATCTGGCGTTGAAGGAGCAATTCGGCTGCGAGATCATCGGTCCGGTCAACGAAGCCGTGGCAATTCCCGGCCTCGACAAATCGATGGCCGATGGCGATAGCTTTCCCTTCGGCGACCATATGGTCAACGTCATCGAAACGCCGGGCCATACCGTCGGCCATATCTGTTACCATTTCGCTGACGACAAGCTGCTTTTTGCCGCCGATACGCTCTTTGCACTGGGCTGCGGCCGCCTCTTGGAGCGCCCGGCCGCGGATATGTGGCATTCGCTGCAGAAGCTGGCCGTGCTGCCAGACGAGACGGCGATCTATTTCGGCCATGAATATACGCTTTCGAACGCTCGTTTCGCTTTGACGATCGATCCGGACAACGAGCGGCTGAAGACGCGTGCTGCGGAGATCGAGGCTCTGCGCGCCGAAGGCAGGTTCACGATCCCGACGACGCTGGGCCTGGAAAAGGAAACCAACCCTTTTCTTCGCGCTGCCGATCCCGCCATCCGCCGCAATCTCCTGATGGAAAGCAAGACGAACGAGGAAGTCTTTGCGGAGATCCGCAGGCGCAAGGACAATTTCTGATGTCTCCCGACGATATTATAGAAGCGCTTTCGATGCAGCCGCATCCGGAAGGCGGCTGGTACGTGCAGACGTTTCGCGATGGCAATGGCAAGGATCGAGGGCACTCGACGGCAATCTACTATCTGCTGAAAGCCGGGCAACGTTCGCACTGGCATCGCGTTCACGATGCGGCGGAGGTCTGGCATTATTACGCCGGTGCGCCCTTGGCACTCCACAGGTCCGCAGACGGCGCGGAAAGCGAAACCTTGATGCTCGGCATCGACCTGGCAAATGGTGAGCGTCCGCAAGCAATCATTCCGGCAAACTGGTGGCAATCGGCAGAAACGCTTGGCGAATACACGCTCGTTGGCTGTACGGTGGCGCCGGGCTTCGAGTTCTCGAAATTCGAAATGGCACCGATGGATTGGAAACCGGGCGGCTGAGACCTATTCAGCCGCCGCCGCAACCTGTTTTGCGACGCTTTTACGGCGGAACATTTCCTGAGCCGCAAGCACTGCACCGCCGGTGACCAGCAGGCAGGCAAGCGCAATGCGCCAGCTTGGCTCGGCAAAGCCGAATATCGTCAGGATGAGCGTCGAAAGCAACGGCGCTGCATAACTTGCCGCGCCGAGGATCTGGATGTCGCCGTTCTTGACGCCGTAATCCCAGGCATAGAACGCAGCGCCGACCGGGAAGAGACCGAGACCGGCAACGGCGATCCATTCGAAAGCCGTTTCCGGCCAAAGGGTTGTTTCCAACCCGAGATGGCAGAAGAACGACAGAATGGATGTCGCAAGGCAGAAGCCGGTAACGACATCGGTCGAGACCGCATCGAAGCGCCGCGTCAGGAGCGAATAGCCGGACCAGGTGAAGGCGCAAAGGAAGGCAGCGCCGTAGCCGATCGCATAGGCACCGTCGAAATCGATGCCGTTGCGGCCGACGATTAGGAAAGTGCCGCAGAGCCCGGCGAGCGCGCCTGCCACATGATACCAGCGCAACCGCTCAGCCGGCAGCAGCGCCGAGCCGACGACAATCAGCAGCGGCCAGAGATAGGCAATCAAGCCGGCCTCCACGGCCGGCGCGTTCCGAAGCGCGGTGAAATAGAGGAAGTGATAGCCGAAGAGGCCGGCGATGCCGATGATCCAGACCTTTGCCGGCTGCCTCAGGAGCGCCACGCGAGACGGGTTGAGGATCAAAACGGCAATGCCCGGGATGCTGCCGATCGCAAAGCAGATCGCCGAAAGCTGGAACGGCGGCATCTTGCCGGATGCAGCGGTGAAGAGCGCCAGAAACGACCACATCAGAATGGCCGTGAACCCGATCAATGTCGCCCGAAGCTTCACCTGTCCCCCTTCACGCAGACCAGCTCCGTCAGTTTGCACGGTATTTCACCGCGGTAATCGTCACCGTTCCGTACTGCGTCGGAATGCGAACATAGACCGGAGCATATACGTTGGCCGTATCCGCCTTTGCAAACCAGATTTCCATGTTGCCGCTTCTGCTCAGATAATCGATATCCTTGCGGCCTTTCCTGTAGCCAGACCTGGGCACGAAACGCACGCCGCAGACCGTTGCCTTGCCGGAAAACCCATCCGTCTTGAAATCCTGGGATCCCTTTGGCGAAAGCACAAGGTCCATGCGCATCTCGCCGTCATAGATCGGCAGGCGCTGCGAGCAGAGTTTCGTATCCGCCGGGAAGATCAACCCGGAGATGGGATCAAGCACGGAGCGCATATCGCCCGGCTTGACATCGACCCAGTTGCGTGGCTGGCGCCGTTCCGGCTTCACGGTCGTGGAGACGATATCGCCGTTTCTGTAGCGGACTTCGTAGGTACGCGCGCGTTTGCCACTCTTGTAATAGAGGTAGTAGCGCTGCGCTTGCAGTCGGTCGTTGCGCAGGACACCGGTGACGTTGGTTTTCGCAGCAATGTTCGTCACAAGATCGGCAAGGCCCGCCGAACTGATATTGCCTGAAACCTGGTAGCGCTGATCATCGTCGATCTGGGTAACGAAGGCGGCGCGCGCAATTGGCAGGATTCCGAGAGCAACTCTATATTCCGTACGATGACGGATCTCGCTTGCGCCGGCCGGGATGGACATCAGCGCTGCAATTGACGATAGGAAAATCCGCCTGCCCAGATGAGCCATGAAGAGAGCCTTTTTCAAGGGCAGACAATGCCCTGCACAAGCGGTCTATACTCCTGCCGCGCATAGAAGCAAACACGAGCTTTTTGACAGAATTGCGGGAAAGGCCAAGGTTTGGCTTGACGCCGGCGGCCGGTCTGACTATAGAACCGCAACTTTCCAATTATGGCCTGTTGGATTGCAGACCCGCGTTTGCCGGGGCATGGTAATTCGATGGCCTAGAAAAACAAGAATAGGTGTTCAATGTCCCGCGTGTGCGAATTGACCGGCAAGACCGTCCTGACTGGTAACAATGTCAGCCATGCCAACAACAAGACCAAGCGCCGGTTCCTGCCGAACCTGTGCCAGGTTACGCTGATCTCCGACGCTCTCGGCCAGCGCTACCGTCTGCGTGTTTCAGCTGCTGCGCTGCGCTCCGTCGAGCATCGCGGTGGCCTCGATGCCTTCCTGATCAAGGCAAGCGAAAACGAACTGTCGATGCGCGCCCGTCTTCTGCGCCGACAGATTGTCAAGAAGACCGCCGAAGCCGCATAAGCTTCGACACCTTCTTCCATACGGCTTCAAAGGCTTGCACGGCTAATACCGGACAAGCCTTTTGCTTTGCCGGCCCGATAACCCAACTGGTGGCATCACCCAGGATAAAAAAATGCTGAAGACCCGCTATACCCTCCTCTACATCGCTCTGATGACGCTCGTCGTCGTGGCTTCCAACTTCCTCGTCCAGTTTCCCGTGAACGCGGAAGTCGCCGGCATCAACCTCGCCGATATCCTGACCTGGGGTGCGTTCAGCTATCCGGTCGCTTTCCTGATCACCGATCTCACGAATCGCCAGTTCGGTCCTCAGGTAGCGCGAAAGGTCGTGTTCGCCGGCTTTGTCGTCGGCATCGGGCTTTCCTTCTTCACATCAGTGCCGCGCATCGCGATCGCCTCCGGTTCTGCTTACCTCGCCGGCCAGCTGCTCGATATCGCTGTCTTCAATCGCCTTCGCCGCCAGACCTGGTGGCGTGCCCCGCTCGTCGGCTCGCTGATCGGCTCGGCGCTCGACACGGCGATCTTCTTCTCCTTCGCCTTTGCCGCCTTCTTCGTCTTCCTCGGCCCGAACGATCCGTTTGCGTTGGAGCAGGCCCCGATCCTCGGTGCAATGGCCGCTCAGGCGCCGCGCTGGATTTCCTGGGCGATCAGCGATTTCTCGGTGAAGATGATCATGGGCCTCGTCATGCTGCTGCCCTACGGTGCACTCATGAACGTGCTGCGGCCGATGCAGCCGGCCCGCGCAAGCTGATCGGCAGTGGGCGGCCTTCGAAAAGGCCATTTACTCAGTGAGACGAAATTCCAGCATGAGGTTCCGCTCCAAAATGGAGTGATTGTCATCGGAAACGATGATCACATGCGTGCTGCCATCCGGCGCCTGAAAACTGTCCAGGCCTTCCATGTTGTCGATCTGGTAACCGAAATCGGCCGTCAACAAAATGTCGCCATCGGCGACGGCGTCCGGCCTGATCTCTGCCGCAGCGATGCGCCGGATCCGCATAGCGATGCCGTTGGCGATGTTGAAACGACGCTCCAGAAGCAAAAGATCGCCGTCCGGCAGAAACGCTCCATCGGTCGGATCGAAATCACCGTTGCGCGTGACCGCGAAGCGGCCCTTGAGCGGCCCGGATAGGATTGCGCCGTAGATATTCCCCTTCTGATCCCGGCTCTCTTCCGAAATGATGACGGCAGCGCCCTTCAAAGCGCTCTCGGGCGGAGCCACCGCTAGCGTCTCGAAGCCGCGGCCGCTTCGCAACGACCGTATCGGCACGAGAATGGGGATCGAGCCAGCCGATGACGAGGTCTCGAACCCAGGATCGGGGTAGGCTTCGACCCGATGGTCTTGTTCGAAGGAAACCAGAACCTGGTCGCCCTTGAGGGCAAGACCCTCGGCATCCATGCGCCCCTTCCCCTCGAAAGTGGCCCCGCTCCGGTTTTTCATAGGCGTGATTTCAACACCGGACAAACCGGAAAGCCTTCCCTGCTGGTCGCGCTCGATGCTGCCGGTCAGCCAGTGGCCGGTATCAAGCACACCAACGAAATGCCTCCGGCCCGGCACGAAACGGATCGCCGACCAAGACCCAAAAAGCCGGTTGCCGGACACCATTTCCAGCCCGCCAAGGAATTCCAGCGGCCCGAATCTCGTCTCGCTGGAACCAATCTTGAAGGTCGAGATGACGCGGCTGCTGATATCCACGCTCTCGCGCGCAACCGCGATCGAAGCATCCCCAGCGAGACAAAGAACAAGCAAAGCCGAGCGGGACAGACGGATCATTAAGCGCCGGTTCCTTTCGCCATCAGCTTGCGCGTCGCAAACGGCCGCCACGCGGCTGCGCTGCCTGATCTTCGAAGAGCGAGGCAAGCTGCTCGGTCATCGCGCCCGCAAGCTCATCCGCGTCGACGATGGTCACGGCGCGGCGATAATAACGCGTCACGTCGTGGCCGATGCCGATCGCAAGCAGTTCGACCGGCGACCGGGTCTCGATCTGCTCGATCACGGCGCGCAGATGACGCTCGAGGTAATTGCCGGGATTGACCGAAAGCGTGGAGTCGTCGACCGGCGCACCGTCGGAGATCATCATCAGGATGCGGCGCTGTTCGCGGCGAGCAAGAAGACGATTATGCGCCCAGATCAGCGCCTCGCCGTCGATATTTTCCTTCAGCAGCCCTTCGCGCATCATCAGGCCGAGATTGGTGCGCGCACGGCGCCACGGCGCGTCTGCGGACTTGTAGATGATGTGACGCAGGTCGTTGAGGCGGCCGGGCGTCTGCGGCTTGCCGCCGGCAAGCCAGCTCTCGCGCGCCTGCCCGCCCTTCCAGGCCTTGGTCGTGAAGCCAAGGATCTCGACCTTGACGCCGCAACGCTCCAGCGTGCGGGCCAGAATATCGGCGCAGGTGGCAGCAACGGTGATCGGGCGCCCGCGCATGGAGCCAGAATTGTCGATCAGCAGCGTCACGACCGTGTCGCGGAACTGCGTGTCCCGCTCCATCTTGAAGGAAAGCGGCTGCATCGGATCGATGATGATGCGCTGCAGGCGGGCGGTATCGAGATAGCCCTCTTCCAGATCGAAGTCCCAGGAGCGGTTCTGTTGCGCCATCAGGCGACGCTGCAATCGATTTGCGAGCCGGCCGACAGCGCCCTGCAGGTGCGCGAGCTGCTTGTCGAGGAAGGCGCGCAGGCGCTCCAGCTCGGCAGCGTCGCAAAGCTCCTCGGCGGTGATGATCTCGTCGAACTCTTCGGTAAAGACGTGATAGTCGACCTTCTCGTTGAAATCGGCAAAGGGCGTGTTTGGACGACGGGTTTCGCCCGGTGTTTCCGAATCGTCCTCGCCCTCTTCCATCATGTCGTCGTCGGAGATCTCGGCGCCTTCGGTCTCGCCGTCCTCCATCTGCTCGTCGGCAACTTCGCTATCTTCGACCGGCGCGGCATCGGTGCCCGCGTCATCATCGACCTCGTCCTGATTTGACTCGTCGCCGTTCGGCTGGTCTTCCTGATCCTGCTCGTTGTCCTCATCGGGTTCGCTGTCGTCGTCGCCGTATTCTTCCGCCATTTCCATAGCGGAGAGCATGTGGCGGATCACCTTCGAGAAAGCCTGCTGGTCGTTGATGACGCTTGTAAGGTCATCGAGTTCGGAACCCGCCTTCTCCTCTATGAAGGACCGCCAGAGATCGAGAACCTTTCCCGCGGAGGCGGGCGGCTTCTGGCCGGTCAGCTTCTCACGCACCATCATGGCGACGGCCTCGCCGATCGGCGCATCCTCCTGCCGCTCGATGCCGGTGAAATTCGCCTTGGAGTACTTCTCCTCGGTCATCGAACGCAGGTTCGAAGCCACCCCCTCCATGCGCAGCGTGCCGATCGATTCGACGCGAGCCTGCTCGACGGCATCAAAGATCGCACGCGCGTCCGAGCCCTGCGGCGCCATCGTCGCGTGCACTTTTTCATCGTGGCAGGCAAGCCGAAGCGCCATGGAGTCGCCTAGACCGCGCGTCACCGCCAGCTCATGCGCCGTTGGCCGCTTGGAAAGCTCGGGTAGCCGAATACGCTCAGCCGTCATGCCGGGGCGCTCGTTGGCAAAAGTCACCTCGACCTCGCCGTCGCCTGCAATCGCGCGCACGCAGCCGGTTATCGCGCGCCGCAAGGGCTCGACGTCAACCGGGCCGTTTGGTCTTGCTTTCGAATTGTCACCACGTGATGCCATGATCGACGGGCCTTAAGCCTCCAGCACGATGTTGGCTGCGCTCTCCTTGAGCTCGACACCAAAGGCGCGCTGATAGTGCTCGGCGACCAGCGGACGCTCCAGCTCGTCGCACTTGTTGAGGAAGGTGACGCGGAAGGCGAAGGCGAGGTCGCCGAAGATATCGGCGTTTTCAGCCCAGGTGATGACCGTACGCGGGCTCATGACAGTCGACAGATCGCCGTTCATGAAGGAAGCGCGCGTCAGATCGGCGACACGGACCATCTTAGAAACGGTATCGCGGCCGTTCTTGTCCTTCTGGAAGCTTTTCACCTTGGCGGTGACGATGTTCACTTCATGGTCGTGCGGCAGGTAGTTCAACGTGGTGACGATCGACCAGCGGTCCATCTGCGCCTGGTTGATCTGCTGCGTGCCATGATAGAGGCCGGTGGTATCGCCGAGGCCGATGGTGTTTGCCGTCGCAAAGAGGCGGAAGGCCGGATGCGGACGAATGACTCGGCTCTGATCGAGCAGCGTCAGGCGGCCTGAAGATTCCAGCACGCGCTGGATGACGAACATGACGTCCGGACGGCCGGCGTCATATTCATCGAAGACGAGCGCGACATTGTGCTGATAGGCCCAGGGCAGGATGCCGTCCTTGAATTCCGTGACCTGAAGGCCGTCCTTGACGACGATCGCGTCCTTGCCGACGAGATCGATACGGCTGACGTGGCTGTCGAGGTTGATGCGCACGCAGGGCCAATTGAGGCGGGCAGCGACCTGCTCGATGTGAGAGGATTTACCGGTGCCGTGGTAGCCGGAGATCATGACGCGGCGGTTGTGGGCAAAACCTGCAAGAATGGCGAGCGTCGTCTCGCGGTCGAAGAGATAGTCGTTATCCAGGTCCGGAACGTAGGCATCGCCCTTGCTGTAAGCCGGAACGCGGATATCGGAATCGATCCCGAAGACCTCCCTGACCGAAACGGTAGTGTCTGGAAGCTCGGAAATATCAAGGTCAATCTTGCTCATCATGTCTCCAAGGCGGGTGCTTCCACCCGGCCATACTATCTCAGGCCATTTCGCAACCATGACGCCGCAGCTTTGTTCTGCGCCCGTTCAAGGTGGGAACGTCGGCGATACCTCTCCGGGACTGAAGCGAAACCTCGGCGGGATAATGACCGCTTGCGAGCATTCTGGAACAAAGTCCCGGACAAGAAACGCCGCGTCCGGAAGGTTGGCAAAGGCGGCGTTGGCAAAACGCACAGATGCATGCCGCGGTTGCCTGCGGCCTCAGCCGATTTGGACCATACCCGATTGAAGACGGAGAGCAAGGACAGGAATTAACAAAAACCGTTCTGCTTCAACAATTGATAGGCCTGGATGACGGCGCGGAAGCGCTCTTCGGAACCGCGGTCGCCGCCGTTGGCATCGGGATGATGCTTCTTGACCAATTCCTTGTAGCGGGTCTTGATCTCGGCAGAGGTGGCACTTGCCTGCAGCCCCATCGTATCGAAGGCCTTGGCCTCCAGGCTCTTCAACTTGCGTTGCTCGGGAAAACGCGGACCGCTGCCCTTGGCGCCGCTGACGAAACCGAAGGGATCGCGCACACGGCTATAGGCGCCGGAGCGGATGTCCGAATGCAGCGGGCTGTCCTTCGCCGCCTTGTTGACGCCGACGGTCCAGGTCGGACGATGCCCGGTGACCGCCTCCTTCTGGTAGCGGGCGATTTCGCCGTCCGAGAGGCCGGAAAAATAATTGTAGCCCTTGTTGTATTCCTTGACGTGCTCGAAGCAGAAAAGAAAGAACTGCCCTTCGGCATTGCGTCCGACAGGAGCGCGATGCACGCCTTTTTTATCACAGCCGTCCCACTGGCAGGTCGGAGGAGCCTGCTCGGTTTCCTGCTCGCGTTTGCGGCGGGTGCGGATGCGATCGAAATATTTGGAATCGAGTCTCATGACGGCGCTAATTATGGGCCTGCCGCGAAGCGACGACAAGAATTGACAAACACGAATGTTGCTGGCTTGGTGGGAACCCCCTTTTTGCGAAGCAACTGGACGAAATCGTGACCCTTGAGACCCGCATCGAAGAAAAACTGACCGAAGCTTTTGCGCCCGAGCGGCTGAGCGTCATCAACGAAAGCCGCCTGCATGCCGGCCATCAGCCGGGTTTCACCGGCACCGGTGAAACGCACATGCGCGTGCGCATCGTCTCAGCCAAGTTTGCAGGAATGACGAGGCTCGCCCGCCACCGCGCCGTCACCGAACTGCTGAAGCCGGAACTTGACGCAGGGCTGCATGCGCTCGCCGTAGAGCTCGCCGCACCCGGCGAAGCAACCAGCTGGTAGGAACACGTCCCTCAAATAAGCGTTTGCCCTCCTTTCACCAAGGAGGAAACAGGGATGACGAAGCCGACGATTGCCCGCATCTGGCGCGGACGTACGCCAAGAGCCAAGGCTGACGAGTACGAAGCCTATAACTACGAAGCGGGCATCAAGCCGCTGATTGAGAAAGCACTTGGCGTCCAGACTTTTCGCGAAAACCGCGACACGGAAAGCGAATTCGTGACGATATCTTATTGGGAGAATATCGAGGCGATGAGCACCTTTGCCGGCACCGATCCCACGAAGATCCATCACCTCGAACGCGACAGCGAATTTTTGATCGAACTGCCGAAAGAAGTGCAAATCCTGCGTCTGCTCACCAGCCACGGAGCGACCGGATAAGATTCAGAGCGGTTTGGTCTCGTTCTCCGCAGCAGGACGGATGCGTAGCCTGGTGATGCGGTTCTTCTCGCGCTTCATGACGATGAAGCGCTTGCCGTAAAAAGTGAAGGCCTGCCGCTCTTCCGGGATCGTCATCGATTCATGGATGACGAGGCCGGCGATCGTCGTCGCCTCTTCGTCGGGCAACTGCCAATCGAGCGCGCGGTTCAGGTCCCGGATCGGCACACTGCCATCGACAACGATCGAGCCGTCGGATTCCTGGCGCACGCCCTGCATATCGATGTCGTGCTCATCGGAAATATCGCCGACGATCTCTTCCAGGATGTCCTCGAGCGTCACGATGCCCTGCACCTCACCATACTCATCGACGACGACGGCGAAGTGCTGCTTGCGGCGCAGGAACGCATTGAGCTGATCTTCGAGATTTGTGCTGTCCGGCACGAACCACGGTTTCTGGGCAATCTTGACGATATCGAGATTCTCCGGCTCCACGTTCGGCTCGGCCAGCGCGCGCAGCAAGTCTTTTGCGTGGACGACGCCGATGATGTTGTCGATCGTGCCGCGCCACAGCGGCATCCGGGTATAGGGGCTCTCGAGGATCGTGCGAACCACTACCTCAGGCGCGTCATCTGCATTGATCGCCCGCATCGCCGTGCGGTGGACCATGATGTCGGAGAGTTCGAGCTGGCTAAGATCGAGTATTCCGCCAAGACGATCCCGGTCAGCCTTCACCACCGCCCCCTCGCGATGCAACAGATCGACGGTACCGCGCAGTTCCTCGTGCGCCGTCAGCATCGGGATTTCACGCGATAGTGTGATGCCGAAGCTCCCCAGGATCCGGCGGACGACGGCATTGACGAGAGATGAGATCGGGCCGACGACAGCGACAAAGAGCTTGATTGGCAATGCCGCGCTCAATGCAAAACGGTCAGGCGACGAGATCGCCCAGCTCTTCGGCAAAACTTCCGCGAAAATGACGAGGATCACAGTCATCGCAAGCGTTGCAAGCGCCACGCCCGAGCTGCCGAAGAGACTGAGAAACAAGCTAGTCGCCAGAGACGAAGACAGGATGTTTGCAAGGTTGTTGCCGATCAGCAGCGCCCCGATCAGCCGGTCGCGCCGCTCGATCAGCTGGCGCACAAGACCGGCGCGCATCTCGCCGTTGGCTTCGAGCGTATGCATGCGGCTGCGAGAGACCGCCGTCAGTGCAGTCTCCGAACCAACGAAGAAGGCTGATACCAGCACGAGGGCCACGATGGAAACGATTTCCGGCCAGTAAACCGCAAGAAATGCCAGCGTGCCTTCGAGTGTCATTGCGGCTGCTTTTGCTTGAGGAAGCCCAACACTTCGGAAGCCGGCACGTCATCGGCGATGAACGACCGGCCAATGCCGTGCGTCAGGATGAAGGTGAACTTGCCGTTTTTCACTTTCTTGTCCTGCGCCATCGCGTCGAGCAGCGTTTCAGCCGGCGGAAGAACGCCCGGAATATCGGACATGCGCGTCGGCAGGCCGACCTCTTTCAGATGTTTCTCAACCCGCTTCGCGTCATCAGGGCTTGCGAGATTCATGCGCGCGGAAAATTCATGCGCGAGGACCATGCCGATCGAAACGCCTTCACCGTGCACCAGGCGTGCACTCTCATAGGCGGTGGCCGCCTCCAGAGCGTGCCCAAAAGTATGGCCGAGATTGAGAAGCGCCCGCGGACCGTTCTCGCGCTCGTCAGCGACCACGACATCGGATTTCGCCTGACAGCTTGTGGCAATCGCCTCGATACGCGCAGAGCCGCCGGCAAAGACGGCGCTCCAGTTTGTTTCAAGCCAAGCGAAAAAATCCGGCTTGTCGATAAGCCCGTATTTCGCGACTTCTGCATAGCCGGCACGGAATTCGCGCTCGCTGAGAGAGTTAAGAACATCCGTATCGGCAAGGACCAGATCCGGCTGATGGAAGACGCCGATAAGGTTCTTGCCGTGTCGGCTGTTGATGCCCGTCTTGCCGCCGACGGAAGAATCCACCTGCGAAAGCAGCGACGTCGGCACCTGCACGAAGCGCACGCCGCGACGCACGATGCCGGCGGCAAAGCCGGCAAGATCGCCAATAACGCCGCCGCCAAGCGCAATGACGTAATCATTCCGCTCGACGCGCGCCTCCAGGATCTTGTCGCAGACGGTCATGAGATGCTCGAAGCTCTTCGTCTTCTCGCCGGCGGGCAGCACAAGCTGCGCGCACATGATACCCGAGCCTTCGAGGCTTTTTGCGAGAGCTTCGAGATAGAGTGGCGCCACATGCTCATCCGTGATGATCGCAGCTTTGCGACCCTTCAGCCGGGACGCTATTTCCGCTCCAGCACGCGCGATCAGGCCCGGCCCGATCAATATATCGTAGGCGCGCTCACCGAGCGGTACGTGAACCTTTCGTTCGGCGGAGGAGGTGATCGCATTCATGGTTCGGTACTTTCGGTTTGGGCTTCGATCACGGCTTTCAACACTTCGTCAGCCATGACTTCCTTACGCACATCGCGCGACAACACGGTGATGTCGGCTTCGGCATAGATCGGGTATCGCGCGTTCATCAGGTTTTCGAGCGTCTGCTTTGGATTCTCGGTCTTCAGGAGCGGGCGCGTGTCGCGCTTGCTGACCCGCTCCCACAGCACGTCGAGATCGGCCTTCAGCCAGACGGAAAGGCCGCTCTTCTTGATGTGCTTGCGCGTCCGATCATTGATGAAAGCGCCACCTCCGGTAGATACCACGCGCGGCCCATTTTTCAGCAACCGCTTCATCACGCGTGTTTCCAGCGCACGGAACTCATCTTCGCCATAAGCTGCGAAAAGCTCCGAGATGGTCATTCGGGAGACGCGCTCGATCTCTACGTCGCTGTCGATGAAAGGAATACCCAGCTGATGGGCGACGATACGGCCGACGGAGGATTTGCCGGCCCCCATGAGGCCGACGAGGATCAGATTGCGGGACCCGAGCGTGGCGCGAGCTCTGTCTTTCAGGCTGTCTCCCACTTTCAGAACTGGGTCACTCATCGGTCCATTCACACTTTGTTTGCAAACGGTATCGACAAATGCGGGTGTAGCGTCAAGTCGCGGACCAGGGAAACATGGTTCAAAAGCCGCTTCTTGCACGCAAACCCGCTTCTTCATAAAAGAGGCAGAGCTCATGGAGTTGCGAAATGCCGACCCTCTTGCGTCTATTGGCTGTCCTGGCGATGATCGCTGGGGCGATTTATGGCGGGATGGTGGCGCTCGTGACCTTCGTGGAGCCACAGCCGCGCGACGTGACGATCCGCATCCCGTCGGAACGGATCAACCCGCCGGCAACTGGCACGATCAAACCGGCGAAGAAGTGATCCGATGAAGGATCTGAGCCGCGTCCACGTGGAAGCCTTTCTCGAGATGATGAGTGCAGAGCGAGGTGCTGCCGTGAACACGCTGCAGTCCTACGAGCGCGATCTGGACGACCTCCATGCATTCCTGAACGGCAAAAGCGTGCGGCTGACCGAAGCGGCCTCCGGCGATCTCGCTGCCTACCTCTCCTCGCTCTCGAAACGGGGCTTCAAGTCCTCGTCCCAGGCCCGCCGGCTGGCAGCCATGCGGCAATTCTACAAGTTCCTTTATGCCGAAGGCCTGCGGGTAGATGACCCGACGGGCGTTCTCGACGCGCCGAAGAAGGCGCGAGCTCTGCCAAAGACAATGGGCGTCGAGGAGGTGACGCGACTACTGACACAGGCCGAAACCGAAGCCAACAATCCCGCGGACGGCCAATTGCAGCGCCGGCGGATGTTGGCGCTTCTGGAGCTGCTTTACGCGACAGGAATGCGCGTCAGCGAGCTCGTTTCGCTGCCGGCACGCGTTCTCGACCAAGAAGGGCGTTTCCTGATCATTCGCGGTAAAGGCAACAAGGAGCGGCTCGTACCTCTATCTCAATCGGCAATCGCTGCACTCAAGGCCTATGGCCGGTCGCTCGCAGAAGAGAACGCCAAGACGAAGGATCCGGTTGATAGTCCATGGCTTTTTCCGGCAGCCTCCAAGGAAGGCTATCTGCCCCGCCAGGTTTTTGCCCGGGAGCTGAAAAACCTCGCGATCCGTGCCGGATTGACGCCATCAATGATCTCGCCGCACGTCATGCGTCACGCCTTTGCAAGCCATCTTCTTGCTAACGGTGCCGACCTTCGCGTAGTTCAAGAACTCCTCGGACATTCCGACATTTCGACGACACAGATCTATACGCATGTCCTTGAAGAAAGGCTGCAGCAACTGGTTCAGACGCATCACCCCCTTGCCAAACAGGCGAAAAAGCACGAATAGGACCGGCGACATGGGGCAAGGCCAGCAAGATGCCCCGGGCACAAGGAACGGAAACGCACCTCATGCACAACTATCTCGACTTCGAAAAGCCGATCTCCGACCTCGAAGGCAAGATCATCGAACTGAAGAAGCTCGCTTCCGAAGACGAGAGCATCGATACGTCCGATGAGGTCGGCAGGCTGGAGGTTCGCGTTCGCGAAGCGATGGTCGATATCTATTCCAAGCTCAACGCCTGGCAAAAGACGCAGGTTGCTCGCCATCCGCAGCGCCCGCACTTCGTCGATTATGCAAAAATTCTCTTCCAGGAGTTCACGCCGCTCGCCGGCGACCGCAAGTTCTCCGAGGACGCGGCGATCCAGGCAGGCCTTGCACGCTTTCGCGGCCAGCCGATTGCCGTCATAGGCCAGGAAAAGGGCAGCGATACCAAGAGCCGACTGAAGCACAATTTCGGCAGCGCCCGCCCTGAAGGCTATCGCAAGGCGATCCGCATTCTTGAAATGGCTGACCGTTTCGGCCTTCCGGTCGTCACCCTCGTCGATACCGCTGGCGCTTATCCAGGCGTGGGCGCTGAAGAGCGCGGCCAGGCTGAAGCAATCGCGCGCTCGACGGAAATGTGCCTTGGCGTGAAAGTGCCGATCATCTCCGTCATCATCGGCGAAGGGGGCTCCGGCGGCGCAATTGCGATCGCGACCGGAAACAAGGTCTATATGCTCGAGCATTCGATCTACAGCGTGATCTCACCGGAAGGCGCGGCCTCCATTCTATGGCGAGATTCGACCCGCGCCAGGGAAGCAGCCACCAACATGAAGATCACCGCCGAGGACCTGAAGTCGCTTAGCATCATCGACGGCATCATTCCCGAACCGCTCGGCGGCGCGCATCGCGATCCGGGAAGCGTCATCGCCGCCACCGGCGATGTCATCGCCAGCGCCCTTGCCGAACTTTCGCCGCGTTCCGGCGAACAGCTGCGCAACGACCGCCGCCAGAAATTCCTCGCCATGGGCCGGAATCTCGCATAACTCCCAGCATACGTGACCGGATTGCGGCCAAACCTTGGCCACAATAATGTTATCTGTAACAGTCGCGCTTGCGGGATATCCTTGGGCAAGTCATAGGCTGGTAAGAAATTGTGAAGTATAAGCCGCCTATGATTCTGGGATCGCCCGGACTCATGGACGCGGATCGGGTCGTATCGATTTAATGGGCTTGTTGGGAAATGCGCATTCGTCATTTTGCCTATGTTTCGCTGATGGCGCTGGCTCTTGCCGGCTGCAACGACGCTTTGGACGTCACCCATACTGATCTGTCGAAGGTCAAGAACAAGGTTGAGCAACCTCTGCCGGCACGTATCCTCGCCGATATGAGAACGAAAGGCATGGACCGCAATTCCCCGATCATGATCCGTATCTTCAAGGAAGAAGGCGCTCTCGAAGTTTGGAAGGCAAAGACGGACAACCGCTTCGACAAGATCGCGGATTACAAGATCTGCGCGTGGTCCGGCCGGCTGGGCCCGAAGGTCAAGACTGGCGACCGGCAGGCGCCGGAGGGCTTCTACAACCTGACACGGGCGAACCTGAACCCGAACTCCAAATATTATCTGGCGATCAACACCGGCTTTCCGAACCGATACGACGTCATCAACGGCCGCACAGGCTCCGACTTGATGATCCACGGCGCATGTTCGTCTTCCGGCTGCTATTCGATGACCGACGAGCAGGTTCTGGAAATCTACGCTTTCGCGCGTGATGCCTTCAAAGGCGGCCAGGCAACCGTTCAGCTGCAGGCTTTTCCCTTCCGCATGACGGCGGAAAACATGTTCAAGCATCGCCTGAACCAGAACTATGACTTCTGGAAGATGCTGAAGGTCGGCTACGACAATTTCGAGGTCACCAAGCGTCCGCCGGAAGTGAATGTCTGCGAGAAGAAATATGTCTTCAACCAGCAGTTAGCGCAGGGCAGCGCCGCCTTCAATCCGGCAGGCCAGTGCCCAGCGATGTCCACGCCTCCAGCGCTAGCGTCAGCACTTGCTGCCTATAACAAAACATACGCGACCGACTTCGCCAGGGCCGAAAGGAAATTCGACGGTATGGCTTGGTACGACCCAACCGAAGCCGAGCGTAAAGCCGTCGTCGCCAAGCAGCGCAAGGGCCGTGAACTCGCTTATGCTCCGACCGGCACGTCGCTGGAGGCAGGCCGCATGGTCAAGGTAGCCGAACTTGAGGAAATGATGTCGAAGCCCGCTGCACCCGCGGCAAATGCGACGGCGACCGCCGCTGCAACACCGGCACCGGCAGCAGCACCTGCTCAGAACAATGCGACGGCTGTTGCAGCGGTTGTACCTGCCAATGTCCCCGTTCCGACGCAGAATCCTCTGGCCTTTGCGCCGGAACCGCCTCCGCAGGAAACGGCAGAAGCCACCAAGAAGCCGTTCTGGAAATTCTGGGCCAGGAACTGAGCGGCTTGGACGCCTTTTCCTATGACCTGCGCGGCCTGAAATGCCCCCTACCCGTGCTGAAGACCCGCCGCAAGCTTTCTTCCATGACAAGCGGCGCGCTGATTCGGGTAGAAACGACCGACCCGCTGGCTGGGATCGACATCCCTCATTTCTGTAAGGAAGACGGCCACGCGTTACTGGAAACGGTGAAAACCGAAACCGGTCACCGTTTCCTGATCCGCAAGCGATAATCTCAGATCTTCAAGCCAGGAATGGCGAGCGGATTGTCGTTGAGAGCCGCGCGATCGGGCGTGTCGATCCGCGGCTTCCCGAGGAATGCATCGAAGAGGTTCTTCACGAAATCCTCCGGCAGATCCTTGGTGATCAGTACCATGCGCGTGCGCCGGTCGACCGGATCCGGCCAGGCCGGGAGGCGCACCGGCGGGTGAAAGATATTCTGCACGCCATGCAGGACCAGAGGCCTCTCCGGCCTGTCCGAAACGGCAACGATGGCCTTCATGCGCAGCAGCTTTTCGCCATGCGCGGAGCGCAACAGGTCGATGAACATCTCGAGCGCCATCGGCTCGATCGGCTTGTCTTCGACAATCGAGAAGGACCGGATCGACGCATCGTGACGGTTCACATCATGGGGATCTTGGTGGTCATGACCATGATGGTGGTGGTGATCGTGGCCATGATGGTGATGGTCATCATGCTCGTCTTCGTCGCGAAGCCAGCGGCTGACGTCGGCGATCTTCGTTGCCGGGTTGTATAGACCGTTTACGAAAATCTCCGCGCTACCGGCGGGCGCGCTGTCAGCATCCATCGGCACCGCGCGCGGATTGAGGTGACGCAGCCGCGCCTCCAGCACCGGCAACAGCTCGGCGGATGCCATCGCCTGCTTCGACACGATGAGGCGATCGGCGACTGCGACTTGCCGGCGCGCCTCCTCATGATTGGTGAGCGTCTGAAGACCATTGACTGCGTCAACGACCGTGACAACGCCGTCGAGCTCAAAATTGGTGGCGATAATCGGGTTGCCCATGATCGCCTGCATGACCGGCGCCGGATCGGCAAGGCCGGTAGTCTCGATCACGACACGTTTCACGGGCTTGACCCGGCCGGTCTGCACCGCATCCATGAGGTTTGCCAGCGTATCGACGAGCTCGCCGCGCACTGTGCAGCAAAGGCAGCCGTCAGAAAGCTCGATGATCGCATCGCCCGAGCTTTCGACGAGCAGATGGTCGATGCCGACATCGCCGAATTCGTTGATGATAACTGCGGCATCCTTCATCGCCGGATCCTTGAGGATGCGGTTCAGCAAGGTTGACTTACCGGCGCCAAGAAAGCCGGTCAGGATCGTGACCGGGATTGTGTCGTGATGACTGCTCATTTTCTTTGCCTTAGAAGGACGTCGGGCGCGGCAGCGGTACCGGCACATTGGCAAGGTCGCCGATTGCCTCGGCCTTTGCCATCTTGTCCGGCTGGACTTCCTGTCCTGGAATGAGGCCGGCAAAGACGTAACGCGGCTCGTGATCCATTTCCTGGATATAGGGCGACTGCACTTTCATGCGGCCGACCTCGTCGCGCGTTTCGCTGCGCACCTTGGCACCCTTTGCGCTGCAGATATCGGCGCTCACGTCGGTGACCTGATCCTGCCCCAGTCCGTAGGGTTTCAACGAACCCAAGGTATCGACTGCGGGAAACTGTGCCGTAAAGCCCTTCTGCAACAGGTTCGCCGTCGCATCCGCACGCGCCGCGAGGCTGTCTGTGCCCAGAACGACTGAAATGATGGTGCGGCCGTTACGGGTCGCCGAACCGATCTGGTTGAAGCCCGACGCGCAGATGAAACCGGTCTTCATGCCGTCCGCACCGGCGAAACGGCCGATCAGCAGATTGATATTCGGCGTGTTGGTCTTGCCGTTGGTAAAGCCTTCAAGAGCGAAATAGCCCGCATATTGCGGGAAGTCACGCCGTAGCGCGACCGTCAGGACTGCGAGATCGCGCGCCGTCGTATATTGGCCCCTGCCTGGCAGGCCGTTCGGATTGACAAAATGCGAATCCGACATGCCGAGCTTTGCTGCATCGGAATTCATGCGCAGGACAAAGGCATCCTGGGTACCAGCGACGGCCTCTGCCACGGCAACCGCGACGTCATTCGCCGACTTGATCATGAGGATCTTCAACGCGCTGTCGAGCGTCAGCTTCTGCCCCGGCTTGTAATACATTTTCGCAGCCGGCTGGGCAGCCGCCTGCTTGCTGATGACGATCGGCGTTTCGAGGCTGATCTCGCCGGCGCGGATTGCATTGAACACCGTATAGGCCGTCATCAGCTTCGTCAGCGATGCCGGGTACCATTTGCGAAAGGCTTCCTCATGCTCCAGCACGCGGCCACTTTGGACATCGACGAGGATATGCGGATTGGCCTGCGCCAGCGGAACCGAGAAGAAAAAAGCGGCGGTAGCGGTGGCTGCGAGTGAAATCAAACGTTTCTGGCGCGTTGACACGGTTCGTCCCTAAGATGTCCGGAAATCTCGAAAGCTTCACCTATTTAGCTTATATGGCCATGACATGGCAAAGGTCATTGAATAAGTTATTTCCGCGGCGCAGCATTGCGCAAGCCGCCGGACAACCCGATTTCGCGACAGGAAGCTACGTATGCCGATTTTGAACAGAGCCGCTGAAATGCAAGCCGAAGTGGCCGAATGGCGCCGCTATATCCACGCCCGGCCGGAGCTTCTTTTCGCGGTCGAAAACACGGCGGCCTTCGTTGCCGGCAAGCTCAGGGAGTTCGGCGTTGACGAAATTGTGACCGGCATCGGCCGCACCGGCGTGGTCGGCCTGATCAAGGGCAAGGGAGAGGGCAGCCGTACGATCGGCCTCCGCGCCGACATGGACGCCCTGCCGCTGACGGAGATCACCGGCAAGCCCTGGGCCTCGACGACGCCCGGAAAGATGCATGCCTGCGGACATGACGGCCACACGGCAATGCTGCTCGGCGCCGCGAAATATCTTGCCGAGACCCGCAACTTCAACGGCAACATCGCCGTAATCTTCCAGCCGGCCGAAGAGGGCGGCGGTGGCGGCAACCTGATGGTCCAGGACGGCATGATGGAGCGCTTCAGTATCGAGGAGGTCTACGGGATGCATAATCTGCCGGGCCTTCCCGTCGGGCAGTTCGCCATCCGCCAAGGCGCGATCATGGCGGCAACGGACGAGTTCACGGTGACGATCAAGGGCCTCGGCGGTCATGCCGCCCAGCCGCACCGGACGATCGACCCGATTGCGATCGGTGCGCAGATCGTCACCAACCTGCAGATGATCGCTTCGCGCAGCGCCGATCCACTGCGTTCTGTCGTCGTCTCGGTTACCAAGTTCAATGCGGGTTTCGCCCACAACGTCATTCCGAATGATGCGCAGATCGCCGGCACGATCCGCACGCTCGACGCCGAAGTCCGTGATCTGGCGGAAACACGCCTGAAGCAGATCATCAACGGCCTAGCCGCTGCCCATGGCGCGCAGGCCGATATCAGTTTCCACCGCAACTATCCCGTCACCGTCAACCATGCCACGGAGACCACCCATGCGATTGCCATCGCCAGCGACATAGCGGGCGCGGCAAACGTCAATTCTGAAATCGATCCGATGATGGGAGGCGAGGATTTCTCCTACATGCTCAACGCCCGTCCCGGCGCTTTCATCTTCATCGGCAACGGCGACGGCGCAGGCCTTCATAATCCGGCCTATGATTTTAACGACGAAGTCATTGCCCACGGCATCTCTTATTGGGTCCGCCTTGCCGAACAGCGTTTGGGCGCGTGAAAATCTATACTCGATAAGAGGCTCAAAAAAGCTTGGCTTCCCGCCAAGCCTTTTGTATGCATGGCACAGAGTGGTCCCGTAGCTCAGCAGGATAGAGCATCAGATTCCTAATCTGGGGGTCGCGCGTTCGAATCGCGCCGGGATCACCAAAACATTCCGAGGAAGCCCTCAATGCGGATAGTGCCTCACTGAAGGGGCTTGCGAGGGCTGGCGGTGTGTTCCTTCACCACTTCATTTGAACTATCGATTTCCTGAAGCAAGACCTCATAGCCCCAAAGATTGGCGAGATGCTGCAGGACGAGCTTCGTATCGGCCTCCTGAAGAAACCAATCGTTCGTGACATTGTGGCGCAAGAGAAGGCGGCGGTCACCGGCAAGATCTACATCGACGATGTCTATTCCCGGGTCGATCCAGCCGATGTCGTATTCGCGGGAAAGCTGACGGCGGATGCGCCGATAGCCGCGTTCGTCGTGGATTGCCGAAACCAGAATTCCTTCTTCCTGCTCAGGGTCGTCGTAAAGATGGAAAAGGCGCAACTGGCGGATCAGGTTGGGGCTCAGGAACTGATTGATGAAACTCTCGTCCCGATAATCGGCCCAGATGTCACGCAGCACGGACATTGCATCGCCTTTTCCGGCAATGTCCGGGAACCACGCCCTGTCCTCTTCCGTCGGTGCCGTCACGATCCGCTCGATATCCTGCATCATTGCAAAACCCAGCGCATAGGGATTGAAGCCCGAGAAACGACGATCGTCGTAGTTGGGCTGGAACACGACATTGGCATGTGATTTCAGGAATTCGAGGAAGTTTCCGTCGCTGATCTGCCCGCGCTCATGAAGCCTGTTCATGATCCGGTAGTGGACGTAGGTGGCCGTTCCCTCGTTCATCACCTTGGTCTGGCGCTGCGGGTGAAAATACTGCGCGACATGGCGGACGATGCGCAAAATCTCACGCTGCCATGGCTGCAGCAATGGCGCTGATTTTTCGAGGAAGTAGAGGATGTTGTCCTGAGGAAGGCCAAGGGCGAGGCGCCGCTTCTCCAGGCCGACATCGGCTGCCGTGCGCTTCTTGCCGGCGGGAACAGTGCGCCAAAGATCGTTGAACACCTGCTCTTCGTGGACGCGGCGCTCCTGCTCCCGCCGCTCCTCGTCACGAAGGTCGACCTTCGTCTTGCCGGCGTGCCGATGCACGCCATGCGACATCAGCGCGTGCGCGGCATCGAGCGTACGCTCGACCTCGACTTCGCCGTAGCGCTCCTCGCAGCGGGCGATGTAGCTCTTGGCGAAATTGAGGTAGTCGAGGATGCCATCGGCATCCGTCCAGAGCTGGAAGAGATAGTTGTTCTTGAAGAAGTGATTATGTCCGAAAGCGGCGTGCGCGATGACCAAGGTCTGCATCGTCGCCGAGTTTTCCTCCATCAGATAGGAGATGCAGGGCGAACTGTTGATGACGATTTCATAGGCAAGGTCGCGCATGCCGCGACGGTAGAAAGCCTCGTGATGGGCGAAATGCTTGCCGAAGGACCAATGGCGATAGAAGAGCGGCATGCCGGTCGATGAGTAGGCATCCAGCATCTGTTCCGAAGTGATGACCTCGATCTGATTTGGGTAGACATCCAGGCCGAGTTCGCCGAGCGCGATCTCCTCGCAGGCGTCGTGAACGCGCTGGAGCGTTGGAAAATCCCAGTCGGCGCCGTTAAACAGCAACCGCTCCTTTGACATCGACGTGGTCGTCATGGCGCAACCTTCGACTGTGCATCGCGTTTCTGGAAGAGATCGTGGAAGACCGGGAATATTTCGTTGCGCCGGCACACCTTGCGCATGGACAGGGGCACCTGTTCGGCACGGATCCCTTCGTAAAGCGTCCAGAGCGGTGAACGGGACACGGAGGAATCGCTGTCTTCCTCGCCGACCTCGATATAGGCGAAATACTGGCAAAGCGGCAAAATCTCATGACGCAGCAGTTGCCCTGTCATGGTGCCGTCCGAATAGGAGTTGTCACCATCGGAAGCCTGGGCGGCATAGATGTTCCACTCTGCCGGATCGAAACGCGCCGCGACAATCGTGCGCATCGCCGCAAGTGCGCTTGATACCAGCGTCCCGCCCGTCGCCGGACCATAGAAGAAGGTTTCCTCGTCGACTTCTTCGGCTTTGTCCGTATGGCGGATGAAGACGATCTCGACCTTCTTGTAGCGCTGCGACAGGAAAAGGTAGAGCAGCAGGTAGAACCGCTTCGCAAGATCCTTCATATGCTCCGACATAGAGCCGGAGACGTCCATCAGGCAGAACATGACGGCCTTCGCCACTGGTTTCGGCTCGCTTTCGAAGCGGCGATAACGCACATCGAGCGGATCGATATAAGGAATGCGCCGGCTTTTTTCCGTCAACGCTTTGAGTTTAGCCTCAAGAGCCAGGCGCTTCTCGTCGTCTTCGCATTCCCCGATCTCGCGCCGAAGTGCCTCCATCTCCTGGATGCGCGGGCGGCGAAGCGCGATCCGTCGCATCATCGCCATCCGCGTCGTGCGGCCGACAGCAATGTTGGACGGTGAACCGGATACCGAATAACCGGCCCGCACAGGGCTTTCTTCCTCGGTTTCCGTCAGCCGCCGCTTGGCGAGATCGGGCAGTTCGAGATCATCAAGAAAGACGTCGAGGAACTCCTCGCGCGTCAGCACGAAGCGGAAACCATCCTCGCCGTCGCCTTCACCTGCCTCCTTCGGCCTGCCACCGCTCCTGCCAGGCGGCCGCGGGATGATGTCCCCCTCAACGAAGGCTCTGTTTCCCGGCAGAATTTGATCGCTGATGCCGCCCTCGCCCCGGCGGAAACCCGGCTCTGTCAGGCCGTCAATCGG
This sequence comes from Rhizobium sp. 007, assembly GCF_015353075.1. NCBI lineage: Bacteria > Pseudomonadati > Pseudomonadota > Alphaproteobacteria > Hyphomicrobiales > Rhizobiaceae > Rhizobium > Rhizobium sp. 007. Next base: position 3,582,194 of record NZ_CP064187.1, read on the forward strand.
CAGGGTGATTTCGCCACCGTCGAGCACGTCCCGAATATTACGGCTTTGCAGAGAACGTTTCACCGCCTGCTGCACGGCGCTTTTCGCGCGCCGAAGAAACCGTTGACGATTTTCCAAGCTTTTACCGCGCGGATTCAGCCGGCGGTCGACAATGTGCATGATAGCTCCCGCGTGAGCGTTAACTTGCCTGCTTAACGCGCATGTACCATTCCACTAGGCGCCGAACCTGTCTTTCGGTGTAGCCGCGCGTGGTCATGCGCGAAACGAATTCACTGTGTTTCTTTTCGGCTTCGCCGTCCTTCTTCGTGCCGAACGAAATAACTGGCAGCAGGTCCTCGACTTGCGAGAACATGCGTTTCTCGATCACCTCCCTGATCTTTTCATAGCTCGTCCAGGACGGGTTTTTCCCGCTGTTGTTTGCCCGCGACCTCAAGCAGAACTTGACGATTTCGTTGCGGAAGTCCTTCGGGTTGGCGATACCCGCCGGCTTTTCAATCTTCGTCAGCTCCTGATTGAGCAGTTCCCGGTCGAGAAGCTGGCCGGTATCCGGATCCTTGAAGTCCACATCCTCGATCCAGGCATCGGCATAGTCCACGTAGCGATCGAAAAGATTCTGTCCGTAATCGGCATAGGATTCCAGATAGGCTTTCTGAATCTCGTTGCCGATGAACTCCGCATAGCGCGGCGCGAGTTCGGCCTTGATGAACTCCATGTAGCGTTTCTCGGTCTCGTCAGGAAACTGCTCGCGGCGGATCGCCTGTTCCAGAACGTACATCAGATGAACCGGATCGGCCCCCACTTCGCTCGTGTGATGATTAAAGGTCGAAGCGAGCACTTTGAAGGCGAAACGTGTCGATATTCCGTCCATTCCCTCGTCAACGCCGCCCGCATCCCGATATTCCTGGACACTACGGGCGCGCGGATCGGTCTCCTTGAGGCTTTCGCCGTCATAGGTGCGCATCTTGGAAAAATATGTCGAGTTTTCATGCTTTCGCAAGCGCGAAAGCACCGAAAAGCGCGCCAGCATTTTAAGCGTCCCCGGTGCACAAGGAGCATCCGCGAGTTCCGACCCTTCGATCAGTTTCTCGTAGATCTTCTGCTCCTCGGTGACCCGGAGGCAATACGGCACCTTGATGACGCAGATGCGGTCGATGAAAGCTTCATTGTTCTTGTTCGCCTTGAAACTCTGCCATTCGGCCTCGTTGGAATGCGCAAGAACAATGCCCGAAAAAGGAATGGCGCCGATATTTTCGGTACCAATGTAATTTCCCTCCTGCGTCGCTGTCAGCAGCGGATGCAGCATCTTGATCGGCGCCTTGAACATCTCGACGAATTCCAGCAGGCCCTGGTTGGCGCGGTTGAGCGCGCCGGAATAGCTGTAGGCGTCCGGATCGTTCTGGGAATAGGTCTCAAGCTTGCGGATATCGACCTTGCCCGCCAGCGAAGAAATATCCTGATTGTTCTCGTCGCCCGGCTCGGTCTTGGCGATCGCGATCTGGCGCAACCGCGAAGGCTGCATTCTGACGACGCGGAATTGGGAAATATCGCCACCGAACTCGTCAAGCCGCTTCAGGCACCAAGGGCTCATTAGCCCGGTCAGCCGCCGCGTCGGAATGCCGTATTCCTCAAGGAGCAGCGACCCCATTGTGGCTGGATCAAAGAGGCTGAGCGGACTTTCAAAGACCGGACTGACCTCCTCGCCCGCCTTTAGCACAAAGATCGGATGGACTTCCATCAACTGCTTTAATCGTTCAGCTAGCGACGACTTGCCGCCGCCGACCGGACCGAGCAGATAAAGAATCTGCTTACGCTCCTCGAGCCCCTGGGCGGCATGTGTGAAGAAGGAAACGATACGCTCGATCGTCTCCTCCATGCCGTAAAAGCCAGCGAAGGCCGGGTAGGTCCGGATCGTCCTGTTCATGAAGACCCGGCCGAGGCGCAGATCCTTGGCGGTGTCCAATACCTCCGGTTCGCCTATCGCCGCAAGGAGACGCTCCGTCGCGTTGGCATAGGCAAGCGGCTCCTGCTTGCAGAGCGACAAGTATTCTGTGATGGACATCTCAGTTTCGCGTCGCGTTTCATAGTTACGCGTAAACGCATCGAACACGGATTCATTCAGCATGGGCCCTCCATTCAAGGTTTATGCCACAGGCTCCCGAAATAGCCGTACCACCGCAATGGAAACAACATTTCGTTGAGAATCAATATGTTTCGTGAATTGATTGGACACCTGTCGGCCGTCTATAGCAATGCACAAAAATGTGCATCCACCGGTCGTTTTGGCTCCAATCAAACTAACTATACTATATCCTAATTCGTAAGGCGCCAGTGCGATATCAGCACATTTGAGGACGTGACATGAAGCCGCAAAGGGCTTCTAATGCCGCTGCTGCTGATTCCCGCGCGCGGAAAATCGAAAGATTCCACGCTTGGCCAGTTGCGCTTACGATTTTGATTTTCCCACGAGCCGGCATAAACAGCGCGGGACCGCGAGCCTTACATGCTCCAGCGGACGCTTTTGCTATATTTGCCGAACCAAACATCAAACTCCTCATCCGAGCTTGGCGCCCCTTCCGACATGACGAAAGGGGCGCGCAACTTGTCAGGCCGGGGTGAGCGTCATCGACGCGCCGGCCGCTGCAATATTGAGACCGAGCTGGCCTGTTACGCTGAGAGGCTGGAGATGGATCGACCCCGCGGTACCACCGACCAAGACATTCGCACCGACACCGGCGCCAAGCGTGGCTTCAGCCACGGCGCCGACATAAAGGCCACCGAGCGACCCGCGATGATAGCCGGCAGTCGGCGCGAAGACGGCCCAAATGAGGCGGCTGCGCGTCGTGAAGCCGAGATCCACACCGAGTTTCCTGATATCACCGGTATAGTGATCGGAAATCTCCTGACCAACACTCGAAGAAAAAACGCAGTCGGCCTCCTTCGCTGAACCCAGCACGTAGCCGAGGCCTCCACCGACATCGCATGTCAGAAGGCCAATCTTGACCCCACCGCGTACGTCCGGCTCCTGGTAGCCGCGTGCGTCTGGCTCTTGGTAGCGCCGGATCGTGTCTGCTGCGTTTGCAGCCGTCACGCAGGCTTGAGCCAGTGACGCTGCGGCAACTATCATCGCAATGGACTTTTTCATCATGGTCTCCTTACTCAAATTATGGTGATGGCATTGGGTTCAGCCGGCGAAGAACAAACTCTGAAACACATAACGTGCGTCATCGAAGAATGATCCAAGCTGTCTCCACCTATCTGCATGTCATGGCGCCGTGCCTTGGTTGCATGTTGCGGACAGCCAACACTGCTCACATCGCAAACGGACATTTCGAAGGCGCAGCCTAAATCGGCCCGGGTCGGCGTCCTTTTCTCCCAACAAGTGGCGGAAAAGCGACAGCGAGCAAATGGCTCCCGATATCGTCATGGGGAACTTTGAAATAGGGCTGGCGTTGAAGGCGAAACAGGGAGTGTTTCGTCATGCGTACAAAGATGACCATTCTGGCGATTGCTTACGTCGCGATCAGTGGCCTGTTGCTCGCAATCGCTTATCAGTCGTCCGGCCCAGTCACCACAGAAAAGACCGACCGCGCTGGCGGCGCAGACGATGGCTCGGTATTCCTTAGCGAGCGCTTTGCCGGCTGAATCAGCTAAAAGCAATGTGGGCCCCGCTTTCCAGCAGTCCAACTGCGGAGTGCCAATCTTTCGTCTTGGTTTATGGTGCTGCGTGTGCATTCAACCAATCAGGATCCGGTTCCGAACAGAACCTACGCCCTGAACGTCTCGCGCGACGGCCGTCGCGCGTTCGATTTCATCGACAGTACCAACCGAGCCGGTGAGTACGATGTCGTCGCCTTCGGCCGTTACTTCGACGTCCGAAGCGTCGATGCCGCCAGCTGTCGCAAGCGCGCCAGCCACTGCCCTTTCAAGCGATGCATGAGCGACCGACACCGCTTCGATTCCAGGCTGCTTCCCGTGGAATGTAGCCTTCTTGAAAACCATGATCGTTCCTCCTTGTTGGATTGCGGAGAAACGCAAAGGCAACCGGCTTTGTTGCAGCCGTCGATCTCGTGATCGCCTACCAGCTTACCCGGTAGTTGACATTGACGCTGGCTGAACGTCCCGATGAAAGCGGATCGGTGACCGAAGCATTGAGATTGAGGTTCGGAAGAACAGTCTGGCTGACGCCGACTGAACTCGAAAAATCCTTGCCGAAATCCGTCACGCTGCTTCCTGCCGAAATTGACGTTCCAGTCCACGGATAGATCAGTTTCAGCGCCTGGGTTGCCGTCACCGACGTCTGACGTGTTTCGACGGCAGCGTAGCCGACGCTGACAGCCCGGCTTGTCTGCAGGTCGAGCGAGTCAGAGAGAATAAAACTGCGCGAGCGGCTCAGCATCAGCGAACCACTGCCGCGCAACGTATCGATCCGGAGGCTTGCATCCTGTTGCGCTTTGCCTGCCGGGGTGACGCTCGCCTTTGTGATCTTTCCCCAAAACGTCGCCTGTTCGGAGCCGGGCTGGATGGCCTCGCCATCGGTCGACGCGAGCGCCAGGTCGGCGCCGGCGCTCGTTTCCCATTCGAAAGGAAGGCGAAACCCCATCGTCGCCTTGTAGGACTTTTCGGAAACCCGCACTGGTGCCCAGATCAAAAGATTGTCCGCCTTGGCCGGAAGGGCCCCCAGAAGGCATACGCCCGACAATAGTATTTTCTTCAACGTCGTCATCAAATCCAATCGCACTCAGCGCGCACCGCGCAAAAACCCGCTGATGCGCTTCCACGCATCCTTTCAACTCCTCCCAATTTGTGAACTGGCCCGGCATCTGATGCCGTTTGCCATGCAGCGCGACATCAGTCGTCGGCGACTGCAGAACAACTGCGGAGTTAAAATCCCGCAGGAATTGTTATAAGGATCACATCCCAAGCTCATCGTGTAAACCACTCAACGGTAGAAAAGTGCTGCACTGCACACTTGCCGCCCATTTCAAAGCCTTGTAGAGCCAGAGGCTAATGGGAAATCTTCGGCAAAAAACCCGCATGACGACCGGCACAAACGCGCCGCGGCGCCTCAGCATCTTTGGTTCAACGGGCTCGATCGGACAAAATACGCTCGATGTCATCCAGCAGCTGGGCGGCCGTGAGAGCTATGAAATTTCCGTGGTGACCGGAAATGAAAATATTGAGCTTCTTGCGCAGCAGGCAAGATCGACCGGCGCCCGGCTCGCAGTCACCGCAAGCGACAGCAAATACAGATCGCTGAAGGCCGAGCTCTCGGGCAGCGGTATCGCGGTCGCAGCCGGTGCTCAAGGACTGGCGGAAGCCGCCGACATCGAAGCGGACTGGGTCATGGCCGCCATCGTCGGCACGGCGGGGCTGGTGCCGACACTGGCGGCAGCGCGCAAGGGTGCGGCGATCGCGCTGGCAAACAAGGAGTGCCTTGTTTCAGCAGGCGATCTCTTTGTCGAAGCGGTGCTGAAGGGCGGCGGGCTGTTGATCCCCGTCGATAGCGAGCATAGCGCCATCTTCCAGTCGCTTGACGAAAATCAGCGGCACGCCGTCGAACGGATCATCCTGACGGCATCAGGCGGCCCATTCCGCACCTGGTCGCGCGCCGAGATGGCGAATGTGACTGCGGCAACCGCACGCGCCCATCCGAATTGGTCGATGGGCTTGAAAATCTCCATCGGCAGTGCCTCGATGTTCAACAAGGCACTGGAGATGATCGAGGCTAAGCACCTCTTCAGCGTCCGCCCGGACCAGATCGAGGTGGTCGTGCATCCGCAATCTATCGTCCATTCCATGGTCGGTTATACCGATGGATCCATCATCGCCCAACTCGGCAGCCCGGATATGCGAACGGCGATCGGCTATGCGTTGGAGTATCCGCGCCGGCCGAAGCTGAATGTCGAGCGCCTGGATTTCGCAAAGCTCTCTCGTCTGGACTTCGAAGCGCCGGACGAAATGCGTTTCCCCGCTCTCAGACTTGCGCGCACGGCATTGGAGCGAGGCGGCTTGCAGGGGGCGATCATGAATGCTGCTGAGGAGGTGGCCTTTCATGCCTTCGTCGACGAACGGATCGGCTTCCTGCAAATGGCCGATATTGTCGAAGCCGTTATGGACAGGATGGCCGGCACGGACGGCGCGCACACGATGGATGACGTTTTTGCGGCCGACGCTGAAGCCCGCAGGCTTGCTGCCGAACTGGTTGCGCTCAACGAAAAAGCCGCCTGACGGCAGGCCGCCGATTGGCGGTCCTTTCTTCCCGACCAGCGCGACCGCAGGTGCACAATCGCAACGACGAGCGCAGCGACTGCAATGGCACCATGTCGGAAGCGCTGCTGGCCGAATTCGAAACGGCTGTCAATTACGTATGCCGATAGCGGTCATCCGCTATCCGTAACGCCGGAGGCAGCAAGGTCAGCAAAGGCGAAACGGAGCGGCCCGTTGCGGTCGGCGTTCCTATCCCACGGCCGGACGGCGACCTCGCGTTGTTCTTCCCGATGACCACGAAGCCAATCGACTTTACGCGACCTGCCTTGCGAGCGCGCAGCGCGACCAGAGGGAATGGAGTGCTGCGACCAGCTGTTCGATGTCGGCATCGGAATGCAGCGGCGTCGGGGTGATGCGCAGCCGTTCAGTTTTCTTCGGCACCGTCGGATAGTTGATCGGCTGGACATAGACGCCGAAATTGTCGAGCAGCAGATCCGAGATCCATTTGCACTTCGCCGCATCGCCGACCAAGACCGGCACGATGTGGCTCGGGTTCGGCATATGCGGGATGCCGCGCTGGTCAAGCAGTGATCTCAGTTTGCGCACCCGGTCCTGATGGCGGGCGCGCTCGAACTGGCTGACTTTCAGGTGCTGGATCGAGGCCACCGCACCGGCAGCAAGTGCCGGCGGCAGCGCCGTCGTGAAGATGAAGCCGGAGGCAAACGAACGGATGAAATCGCACAGCGCCGTTGAGGCGGCGATATAGCCGCCCATGACGCCGAAGGCCTTGCCGAGCGTGCCTTCGATGATGGTCAGCCGGTCCATCAGGCCCTCGCGCTCGGCAATGCCGCCGCCGCGCGGACCATACATGCCGACGGCATGCACTTCGTCGAGATAGGTCATCGCGCCATATTTGTCGGCGAGATCGCAGATCTCCTTGATCGGCGCGATATCGCCATCCATCGAATAGACGGATTCGAAGGCGATCAGCTTCGGCGCCTTCGGATCGGCGGCTGCAAGCTTGGCTTCGAGATCGGCGACGTCGTTGTGCTTCCAGATCACCTTGCCGCATTTCGCATGGCGGATGCCTTCGATCATCGAGGCATGGTTCAGCGCGTCGGAGAAGATGATCAACCCGGGGATCCTGGCGCCGAGCGTGCCGAGCGACGCCCAGTTGGAGACATAGCCGGAGGTGAAGATCAGCGCTGCTTCCTTGCCGTGCAGGTCGGCCAGCTCGCGCTCGAGCAGCACGTGGTAGTGGTTGGTGCCAGAGATATTCCGGGTGCCTCCCGCACCCGCGCCACAGTGGTCGATGGCGTTCTTCATCGCCTCGATCACCTTCGGGTTCTGGCCCATGCCGAGATAGTCGTTGGAGCACCAGACGGTGACGTCCTTCTGACCGTCCGCCGTGTGGCGCGTGGCGCGTGGAAAGCTGCCGCGATGACGCTCGAGATCGGCGAAAACCCGATAGCGACCTTCCTTGTGAAGCCCGTCCAGCTCGCTCCTAAAAAATCCTTCGAAATCCATGCATGTGCTCCAGTATCGCGCGACGGTTTTGCTGAGCGGACGATCGCGCGTCAACCCTTACTTGACGCTTTAGCATCAACTGCGGCAAATGGCCCATATTTTTGAATGATTCCAGATAAAAAATTGCGCGAACCTCGCTGATCCGGAGCGCGTTCTTGCACAATTGATGGAGCCGGCAAGCCGGCTCCGCTCGATATGTTAGCCCGCTGCGGCAACGGCGCGCTTCGCCATCACCTTCACCAGATTGGCGCGATATTCCGCGCTGGCATGCAGGTCCGACATCAACGCGGCCGGATCGACATTGACGCTCGTGACCGCATCCGGCGACCAGTTGGCGCCCAGCGCCTGCTCCATCGCAGATTGGCGAAAAACACCGCTGGAGCCCGCACCGGTGACGGCGACGCGCACGCCGCCGGATCCCTTCGCAACGAAGACGCCGGTCATGGCATAGCGAGAAGCCGGATTCGGAAACTTGGCGTAGCCGGCCCTCTCCGGCGCCTCGAAGCTGATCGCTGCGATCAGTTCACCCTCCTCAAGCGCCGTTTCGAAAAGACCGGTGAAGAAATCGTCGGCTGCGACCTCGCGTTTATTCGTGACGATACGGGCATTCAGTGCCAGCATCGCAGCCGGATAATCGGCAGCAGGATCGTTATTGGCGATTGAACCGCCGATGGTACCCATATGCCGCACATGCGGATCGCCGATCCGTCCGGCGAGTTCGCACAAGGCGGGGCAGATTGCGCCGATTGCGGCAGAAGACGCCACTTCCGCATGTGTCAATGCCGCGCCGATCCGCACCTTGCGGCCTTCGACCTGGATACCTTTCATCGACTCAATGTGGCGTAGATCCACCAGATCGCTTGGCGCGGCAAGCCGTTGCTTCATCGTTGCGATCAAAGTCATGCCCCCGGAGACATATTTGCCCTCCGATGCGCCCGTGATCATGCTCACGGCCTCATCGACTGTCGAGGCGCGGTGATAATTCGTCTGATACATGGCCGTTCCTCCTCAGTGGGTTGCTTGCGCAGCCGTCCACACCTTCTGCGGCGTGGCGGGCATCGTCAGCATGTTGTTGCCGATCGCATCCGTGATCGCGTTCATCAGCGCCGGCGGCGAGCCGATCGCGCCCGCCTCGCCGCAGCCCTTGACGCCCAGCGGGTTGCTCGGACACGGGGTGTTTTGATGCGACAGATCGAAGGATGGCAGGTCGTCGGCACGCGGCATGGCGTAATCCATATAGCTCGCGGTCAAAAGCTGGCCACTCTCGTCGTAGTGAACGCCTTCAAGCAGCGCCTGGCCGATGCCTTGGGCAAGGCCACCGTGGACCTGGCCTTCGACAATCATCGGGTTGATGATATTGCCGAAGTCGTCGGCAGCGACGAACTGCACGATCTTCGTCGTGCCCGTTTCGGGATCGACTTCGACCTCGCAGATGTAGCAGCCTGCCGGGAACGTGAAGTTCGACGGATCATAGAAGGCCGTCTCCTTCAGCCCCGGCTCCATCCCGGCAGGCAGATTGTGGGCGGTGTAGGCGGCAAGCGCTACCTGGAACCACGGCAGCGTCTTGTCCGTGCCCGCCACCTTCAGCTCGCCGTTTTCGATCACAATATCGCTCTCATCCGCCTCCATGAGGTGCGCGGCAATCTTTTTCGCCTTGGCCTCGACCTTGTCGAGCGCCTTGGCGACGGCCGACATGCCAACGGCACCAGAGCGCGAACCATAGGTACCCATGCCCATCTGCACCTTGTCGGTATCGCCGTGAACGATGGAAATGCTATCGATCGGCACGCCGAGCCGGCCCGCAACGAGCTGTGCGAACGTCGTTTCATGTCCCTGCCCGTGGCTGTGCGACCCGGTCAGGACCTCCACGGTACCGACGGCATTGACCCGCACCTCGGCGGACTCCCAAAGGCCAACACCGGCGCCGAGGGAGCCGACCGCCTGCGACGGAGCAAGCCCGCATGCCTCTATATAGCAACTCATGCCGATGCCGCGCTTCATGCCACGCCGACTAGCCTCCTCCTTGCGCGCGGCAAAGCCGTTCCAATCGGCCGCCTGCATCGCCGCATTGAGCGAAGCTTCATAATCGCCTGCGTCGTAGTTCAAAATGACCGGCGTCTGGTGGGGGAACGAGCGGATGAAATTCTTCCGCCTGAGTTCAGCAGGCGAGATGCCGAGCTCGCGCGCCGCCGTTTCCATGGTCCTCTCGAGGAGATAGGTCGCCTCCGGCCGCCCCGCGCCGCGATAGGCGTCGACAGGCGCGGTGTTGGTATAGACCGTACGCACATTGGCGTGGATTGCCGGTATATCGTACTGGCCGGAAAGCAGCGTCGCGTAGAGGTAGGTCGGCACGCAGGACGAAAACAGCGACATGTAGGCGCCGAGATTGGCGATCGTGTCGACCTTCAGTGCCGTGATGCGATTGTCTGCATCGAAGGCCATCCTGACCTTGGAGACATGATCGCGGCCGTGCGCATCCGTGAGAAAGGCCTCCGTGCGGTCTGCAGTCCATTTCACCGGCACGCCGGTCTTCTTGGATGCCCAGAGACAGACGATCTCCTCCGGATAGATGTAGATCTTGGAGCCGAAGCCGCCGCCGACATCCGGCGCGATGACCCGCAGCTTGTTTTCCGGAGCCACGTTGTAGAAAGCGCTCATGACCAGCCGCGCCAGATGCGGATTCTGGCTGGTGGTGTAGCAGGTATAATGGTCGTCGCCCGCATCGTAGATGCCGAGCGCGGCGCGCGGCTCCATCGCATTGGGGGAGAGACGGTTATTGACGATATCGACCTCGATCACATGTGCTGCTTGCGCAATTGCCTGGTCGGCAGCGGCAGCGTCGCCGATCTCCCAGTCGAAAATCAGATTATTGGCCGCTTCCGGATGGATTTGCGGCGCACCGGGTTCCAGAGCATCGACCGCCTCGATCACAGCCGGCAGTTCCTCGTAGTCGACAACGACCGCTTCTGCCGCGTCGCGCGCTTCGTCGAGCGAGTCCGCTATGACGATCGCAACAGCATCGCCCACATAGCGCACCGTCTCCACCGCCAACGGGCGCCACGCGCCCATTTTCATCGCCGAACCGTCCTTCGAATGGATCATCCAGCCGCAGATGAGGTTGCCGATGCCGTCAGCGAGCAATTGCTTGCCGTCCAGCGCGTCGATGACGCCAGGCATGGCTTTCGCAGCGGAAATATCGATGCTCTTGATTTTGGCATGCGCATGCGGACTGCGAACGAAATAGCCGTATTTCATGCCGGGCACGACCATATCGTCCGTATAGCGGCCCTTGCCGGTTAAGAACCGCTTGTCTTCCTTGCGTGCGACGCGTGCACCAACTCCTTCGACACCCATGATGTCCTCCCAATGGGGTTTTGGCCTGGCCCTCCGCCAAAGAGCATCGTGTGCGGCAGTCAGCCAGACAATTCCGGAAAGATGTTACTCGGCAGCCTGCTTGGCGCCGCCATGCATCTCCGCATTGGCGGAAAGCACGGCCTTGACGATGTTGTGATAACCGGTGCAGCGACAGATGTTGCCTTCGAGCTCCTGGCGAACCGTCTGTTCATCCAGTTGCCCGCCGTGACGATTGATCATGTCGACCGCGGTCATCACCATGCCGGGCGTGCAGAATCCGCACTGGAGCCCGTGATGCTCCTTGAAGGCGGCCTGAACCGGATGAAGTTCGCCATTTGCGGCCAGGCCTTCAATCGTCGTGACCGACGAGCCCGATGCCTGAACGGCGAGGATCGTGCAGCTCTTGACCGACTTGCCGTCCATATGAACGACGCAGGTGCCGCACTGCGTCGTATCGCAGCCGACATGAGTTCCCGTCAGGCCTAGTTTTTCGCGAATGAAATGGACGAGAAGCGTGCGCTCTTCACAGTCGCCGCTCACCGCCCGGCCGTTCACCGTCAGTTTCACCTTCGCCATGATTTTCTCCTCGTGCCTCCTCCAGGCACAGGAACATCATTTGACTTTTTCGCTTGGGGATCAACCGCTACTTTGGGGAGTTCTGCCAAATTTGCTCTACGGACGACTGCATGACTCCTCATGACATCTGAATCGGATTGAAAACAACCGTGATCACAAAAATTTCAGCTGCAAACTGGACGCCATCCTCTTGCGACATAGTTTTAATTGTCAAAAAGACACCGTGAAGGGACAGCGGCTGCCAAGCGGCAGTCAACCTCGGAGAGAAAAAATGAAGAAAGCAATTGCGTTTGCTCTGATCGGCCTCTCGATCGCGAGCTGCACGCCGACGGAGCGGGGTGCCGGGATCGGTGCGGCATCTGGCGCGGTCATCGGCGGGGTCGCCACAGGCAATGTTCGCGGAGCCGCAGTCGGCGCTGCGATCGGCGGCGTCACAGGTGCCGTCATTGGCAGAGTCTCGGAACAGCCCGGGCAATGCTACTATCGCGACCGCTATGGTCGCCGCTACATCGACGATTGCCCCTGAGACGGAGTGCCAAGGTCCTAAAATCCCGGCTGCAAACCGGGATTTTTCATCTTTCGTGCTAAATTAGCTCGAAAATAGCTTAAATCGGTACACCTCGTGCATTTTTGCCGCTAAGCTGTTAATTGCTGGGCAACGCATGTAATTAAAAGCGGCGGATGCATATCAGAGGGAAGACACCGAAATCGGGTTTTGCGTATCGGCGGGCAGGCACCATGATGGTGATCGCGGCGACGGCTGCGTTTTCACCGGTTCTGACTGGCGAGGCCCATGCATTCAAGCTTTTCGGAATTACCATTTTTGGCGAAGACGAGAATGACAGCGAGCAGGTGCCTGATCCTGTGCGCTACGACGCCAATCTTACAACGAATACCGCCGATCCTGATCTCAAAGAGGCTTTGGAGAATAGTTCGCGTCTGATCGGCGACGAGGAACGCCCCGTTTCCGGCGATCTCGGCATTGTCGTCAAGGCACGCGACGACCGCGACCGCCTGATCGCGGCGCTCTATGAAAATGCGCGCTACGGCGGCGTCGTGACGATCACGATCGACGGAAAGAACATCGACGACCTGCCTCCCAACCCGACCTTCGACCGGTCCAGGTCCGTTCCCGTTCAAGTCGCCATCGAGCCGGGACCGGTCTTCCGGGTCAAGGAAGTGCAGTTCGGCGGCGATGCTGCAAGCCGCAATCCCGCCGATTACGACCTGGCGCCTGGCGAAGTGGCCGGATCGCTGACGATCATCAAGGCCGGGGACAAGATCGTCGAACAGCTGAAGAGCGAGGGCCGACCGCTTGCGAAGCTGACCACACGCCAAGTGGTGGCCGATCACCGCACCAAGACGGTCGATATCGTCATCGCGACGGAAGGCGGTCCGGTAGCCCCGATCGGCAATATCGGCGTCACCGGGCAGAAAGCCGTCAAACCTGGGTTCATCCAGCGTTATTCGCGCCTTGAAAAAGGGGGAGCCTATTCTCCCGAGGCACTCAAGAAGGCTGGCGAACGGTTGCGCGCGCTCGGCGTTTTTTCGAGCGTCACCATTCACGAAGCCGATAGCCTCGCCGCCGATGGTACGTTGCCGATGACGATCGAAGTCTCGGAAGGCAAGCAGCGCTATTTCGGTGTCGGCGCCAATTATTCGACGATAGACGGCATGGGGGTCCAAGGTTATTGGGGACACCGCAACCTTTTCGGCGAAGCGGAATCCCTTCGAATCGAGGGCACCGTTGGCCGCCTCGGCGAAAACGACATCGGAAATCTCGACTACTCGACAGGTATTCTCTTCACCAAACCCGGCGCCTTTTTCCCTGCCGCAACGCTGAAGGCCGGCATTCTCGCAAAGACCGAAAATCCCGATGCCTACAACGCATCCCTGATCACCGCGTCGCTCGGCCTGTCTTACGAGCTGACGGATCAGGATACCGCCTCGGCGAGCACTGAAATCAGCTACGAGAAGGACGATGACGCCTTCGGCGACAATGAATATCTGACTTTCGCCCTGCCGCTTACCTACGAGCGCGATGCGCGCGACAACAAACTCAACCCCACGGAAGGGTACCGTGCAACGCTTGCAGCGACGCCGAGCTATGAGATGTTCGGCAGCACGATCTTCTCGTCCTTCGAGGGTTCGATAACCGGCTACCAGTCGATCGGCGCGGAAGACAATGTTGTCTTCGCTGGCAAGGTGGCGGCCGGCCTGCTGATTGGCGGAGAATTGCCGGACATTCCCGCAACGCGACGTTTTTTTGCCGGCGGTGGCGGCTCGGTTCGGGGGTATGGCTATCAGGAGATTTCCCCCTACAACGCTGAGGATGAAGCGACGGGCGGCAAATCCTATGTCACCGCCTCGCTGGAAGCGCGCGTCAGGATCACCGAGACCATCGGCATCGTTCCTTTCATCGACGTCGGAACAGTGGGGAGCGAGGAGTTTCCCGATTTTTCCGACATCCGGGCCGGTGCCGGCATCGGAATACGTTACGCCACGCCTTTTGGGCCCCTGCGGCTTGATTTTGCCGTACCGTTGAACAAGTACGAGAATGGCACGAGTTACGGCATCTATGCCGGGATCGGCCAGTCATTCTAGAATGCGATGTTCGCGGATTTCAAACCCGCGAACAATGACGAGAACAGGGTAGTTCCGCCTTCATGCAAGCGCTGACGAAATTCGTGAGTTGGACCATCCGTGTGATCGGCTTTGCGACCGGTGCTGCACTGATCCTTGCCGCGATAGCCATTGCGATCCTCGGCTTCACCTCGTTCGGCTCGCGCATTGTCACGGAGGAAGTCGCGGAAGCCCTTTCGAACCGCGACATGAAAATTGCGGTCCGCGAGCCAAGCGGCCTGCTGACCGGCGGATTACGCGCTGCGGAGATAACGATCTCAGATACGCGCGGGGTATTCGCGCAGATAACCGGTCTCTCGATAGACTGGAACCCGCTGGCGCTGCTCCGCGGCGCATTCCACGCAAGCGAACTCTCCCTCGGCTCGGTCAATATTATCCGAAAGCCGGTGCGTACCATTCCCTCACCACCAGCAAGCGGTGAGGACGAGGGATTCAGCCTGCCGATCAAGATCGATGTCGACAGGATCGCCATCTCGGACATCAATCTGAGCGAGAAATTCGCGGGACGCGCGTTTACTTTAACGGCGCGCGGCAATCTGCAGGCCGACCAGAATGGCGGGAATGCCGTAATCAATATCAGCCGTCACGATGTGCCGGACGCCAAGCTCTCGGCTGATTTGGCGTTCATGCCCGATCAGAACCAGTTGCGGCTGAAGGCGCAGCTATCTGAACCGAAGGGGGGGCTGGTTGCAGCTTTCCTATCGCTGCCGGGCGACCCTTCAGTCGATATCGTCGTCGATGGCGAAGGGCCGGTTTCGGATTGGAACGGCAGGCTTCAAGCCGCCCTGGACGGTCAGCAACGCGCTTCAATCAAAGGACATCATGCGCTCACACAGGACGGCCTGCACCATCTTGATCTCAAGGGCGGCGGCGATCTGAGCACCCTTCTGCCGCCGGCCTTCCGGCCATTGTTTTCCGGCCAGACGAACATCGATGTCTCCGCCACCTTCAACAATAGAGGCAAACTCGATATCCAGACCGGCAACATAGCAACCGGCAGCGTCGTCATTGCGGCATCCGGCGCCCTGGATCGGGCGGGAAACAACAGCCTGAACGTCAACGTGCTCGGTACGTCAGGCCCCGTCGATTTTCGTTGGCCGCTTGCCGATGGCGAAGCCCGTTTCATGGTGACCGGTCTAAACCTCGCCCTCACGGGCGATGCGCAATCGGCACGGCTGAACGCCAGTGCTTCGCTCGATGCCGCAACATTGCCTCAGGTGACGATCGGCAACGTAAAGCTGACGGCAAAGAGCGACGCTTTCAACCTGGCCAAGCGTTCCGGTGCCGTTCAATTGCGCATGGTTGCCGGTGATACGACGTTCCTGAACCCGGATGTCAATCGGGCAGTACGAGGTCCTGTAACGCTTGCCGCGCCGCTCCAAATCTCCGCCGATGGCGTAGGCTTCAACGGGACGACATTTGAAAGCGCCAATGCAAGCGGCACCGTCAACGGCACCTACAAGCTTACCGACAACACGCTGACGGGAAATGCGAAGCTTACAGTTCAACCCGCGGCACTGCCGCCTGCTATCGCGTCGCGCTTCGATACGCCGATCTCGATCGATACACAGATCGCCGGAACCATTCCGTCCAAGATCAACCTCTCGGATCTCGTCGTCAAATCCGGAACGATCGAAACTGCCGGCTCCGTGGTGCTTGACGGCGAAAGCCTCACCGCCAGCCTTTCCGGGCGGCTGCCGGATGTAAGGAAGCTTCTGGAAACTGCCGAAGGCGAGGCGAGCTATACGGTCAATGCTAGCGGCCCGCTGACAGCCCTGGCGATAAAGGCAAATCTGAAGGCCGCAACTCTTCGCACCGCTGGCCGCACGCTTGGTGATCTGGACGTCAACATTTCCGGCGCGGCTGATCCTGACGCACCGCAAGGTACCATCAATGCCAAGGTCACGATCGACGGCCAACCGATTTCCATCGTTGCCGACGCGCAGTCCAAAGGCGGTGTCATCAACGTTCCGTCTTTCAGTGCGGACGTCGGCAGCAACCGGCTGCGAGGCAATGTCCAACTGTCCTCACGCTTCGAGCCGACCGGAGCGCTCACCTTCGATTTTCCGGATATCGGCCTGCTAGCCGCACTCGGCGGGCAGAGAGCCCAAGGCGATCTCAAGGGTGCGCTCGACATCGCCAACGACAATGGCAAGATCGCGCTAAAGGTGACGGCCGCAGGAAATGGCTTGCAGCGCGACACGTTTTCGATCGTGAGACCGGACATCGCTATCACCGTCACCGATCTCAAAGCCCTTTCCGCCAACGGCATCGTCAAGGCCGGCGAGATGTCGGCAGGCGCCAACAAGCTCACTGAACCGGTGCTGAACTTCGTGCAGCAACAGAACCGCACGAAGTTCGATCTTAACGCTGCCTACGACGATAATCCGGTGCTTGCCGAAGGCGATCTTGAAACAAAAGCAGGCGCGACGACGATCCGGCTCGATCGATTTTCAGGCAAACCACGCA
Source organism: Rhizobium sp. 007 (assembly GCF_015353075.1). Lineage (NCBI taxonomy): Bacteria > Pseudomonadati > Pseudomonadota > Alphaproteobacteria > Hyphomicrobiales > Rhizobiaceae > Rhizobium > Rhizobium sp. 007. The sequence continues at coordinate 3,598,970 of NZ_CP064187.1, forward strand.
ACATTCCGGTTGAGCTCTCCCAACCCGCCGAAATCGCGATTGCGAACGGCCAGGCCGCGTTGAGCGGCCTCACGGTCAAGACCGGAAGCGGTTCCGTGGCGGTGACCGGCTCGGCGGGCGAGACGCTCGACATCAATGCGGTCATCAGCGACCTGCCCGCAAGCCTCGCCAACGGTTTCGTTCCCAAGCTGAATGCCGAAGGTGCCATCTCCGGCACAGTATCGGTCAAGGGAACGCCGGCGACGCCGATTGCGGATTTCAAGCTCGACTGGAAGAATGCCGCAACTAGCCACACCAAGAGCGCGCATCTTGCGCCGTTCGGCGTCGTCGCGACCGGAAAATTCGCCGATAACAAGCTCGACTTCGACGCAAGTGTCGATGGTTCCGAGGGACTGTCCTTGAAATCCCGCGGAAATGTTGTTGTGGCCGGAACGGACGGACAAAGCCTGAAAATCGATGCCGATGTCGTCAACCTTCCGGCGCGCATCGCCAACGGCTTCGTTCCGGATCTTGCAGCCGAAGGCGCGATAACCGGGACCGTATCCGCTTCTGGAAGGCTCTCCGCACCGGCCGTTGATTTCGATCTTGATTGGAAGGACGCAGCCACAAGCCAGACCAAGGGTGCCGGATTGAAAGCGCTCGGCCTGAGCGCCACCGGCAAACTCGCAGATAACAAGCTTGACTTCGATGCAGATCTGACCGGGGCAGCCAACACGGGACTGAGCGCGGACGGGAGCATTGTTATCGCCGGCACGGCGGTCCAAAGTCTCGACGTGAATGCCAATCTCAACAATGTCCCGGCAAGCATTGCAAACAGCTTCGTGCCCGCACTTGCCGCGGAGGGCACGATCTCCGGAACTGCCAAGGCATCGGGAACACTTGCTGCGCCGGCCGTCGATTTCGACCTCGACTGGAAAGACGCAGCCACGAGCCAGACGAAACAGGCAAAGCTTGCTCCGTTCGGCCTGAGCGCCACCGGCAAACTCGCAGATAACAAGCTCGACTTCGATGCAGATCTGACCGGGGCAGCCAACACGGGACTGAGCGCGGACGGGAGCATTGTTATCGCCGGCACGGCGGTCCAAAGTCTCGACGTGAATGCCAATCTCAACAATGTCCCGGCAAGCATTGCAAACAGCTTCGTGCCCGCACTTGCCGCGGAGGGCACGATCTCCGGAACTGCCAAGGCATCGGGAACACTTGCTGCGCCGGCCGTCGATTTCGATCTTGATTGGAAGGACGCAGCCACAAGCCAGACCAAGGGTGCCGGATTGAAAGCGCTCGGGCTGAGCGCCACTGGCAAATTTGCCGATAACAAGCTCGACTTCGATGCGAACCTATCGGGCCCAGCCGAAATGGGTCTCAAGGCAAACGGCAATGTCGTGATTGCCGGCACGGCGGTCCAAAACCTCGACGTGAATGCCAATCTCAACAATGTCCCGGCAAGCATTGCAAACAGCTTCGTGCCCGCACTTGCCGCCGAAGGAACGATCTCTGGAACTGCCAAGGCATCGGGAACACTTGCTGCGCCGGCCGTCGATTTCGACCTCGACTGGAAAGACGCAGCCACGAGCCAGACGAAACAGGCAAAGCTTGCTCCGTTCGGCCTGAGCGCCACCGGCAAACTCGCAGATAACAAGCTTGACTTCGATGCAGATCTGACCGGGGCAGCCAACACGGGACTGAGCGCGGACGGGAGCATTGTTATCGCCGGCACGGCGGTCCAAAGTCTCGACGTGAATGCCAATCTCAACAATGTCCCGGCAAGCATTGCAAACAGCTTCGTGCCCGCACTTGCCGCGGAGGGCACGATCTCCGGAACTGCCAAGGCATCGGGAACACTTGCTGCGCCGGCCGTCGATTTCGACCTCGACTGGAAAGACGCAGCCACGAGCCAGACGAAACAGGCAAAGCTTGCTCCGTTCGGCCTGAGCGCCACCGGCAAACTCGCAGATAACAAGCTCGACTTCGATGCAGATCTGACCGGGGCAGCCAACACGGGACTGAGCGCGGACGGGAGCATTGTTATCGCCGGCACGGCGGTCCAAAGTCTCGACGTGAATGCCAATCTCAACAATGTCCCGGCAAGCATTGCAAACAGCTTCGTGCCCGCACTTGCCGCGGAGGGCACGATCTCCGGAACTGCCAAGGCATCGGGAACACTTGCTGCGCCGGCCGTCGATTTCGACCTCGACTGGAAAGACGCAGCCACAAGCCAGACCAAGGGTGCCGGATTGAAAGCGCTCGGGCTGAGCGCCACTGGCAAATTTGCCGATAACAGGCTCGACTTCGATACAAGTGCGAATGCCGCCGATGGCGTGGCTTTGAAAGCGGCGGGTAAGGTCGTTGTTGCTGAAAAGACTATTCAGAGCTTGGAGATTGACGCGAACGTCACCAACGTTCCAGCAAGCATCGCAAACGGCTTCGTCCCGGGCCTGGCTGCCGGGGGTACCGTTTCGGGAACGGTGACAGCCTCTGGGACGCTCTCCTCACCTGCCGTTGATTTCAGACTCGATTGGAAGGACTTGGCGACAAGTCAGACGAAGGGCGCCAAGCTGTCGTCGCTGAACCTCAGCGCGACCGGAAAGTTTGCCGACAACAAGCTCGATTTCGACGCGAATGCGAGCGGTGCTGACGGAGCTTCGTTGAAAGCTATCGGCAATGTCGCAATTGCCGGCAAGACAGTCGAGAGCCTGAAGGTGGACGCCGACATTGCCGATCTACCGGCAGGCATCGCCAACAATTTCGTGCCAGGCCTTGCGGCAGAAGGTGTCCTTTCTGGCACGGTTGTGGCTGAGGGAAGCCTTGCTTCCCCGACAGCCGATTTCAAACTCAACTGGAAGAACGCGGCAACCAGCCACACCAAGAAGGCAGGACTGTCCCAGCTCGCGGTGAACGCGACCGGCAAGCTTGCGAACAACAGGCTCGACTTCGATGCTAACATGAACGGCGCTGACAACGTCACGCTGAAAGCCGGCGGCAATGTCATGATAGAGGGCACAGTCGTCAAGAGCCTCAAGGTGGACGCCAATGTCTCCAATCTTCCGGCGAGCGTGGCAAACGGTTTCGTACCGGGCCTCGCCGCCGAAGGAACGATCTCCGGAACCGCATCGGTTTCGGGGCCGCTTTCCGCTCCGAAGGTTGATTTCAAGCTCAACTGGAAGAATGCGGCGACCAGCCAAACCAAAGGCGCCGGGCTCTCGCCTTTCGCAATCACCGCGAACGGCGAGCTCGCCGATAACACACTCACCATCGATACCGACCTTACCGGCGACAGCGGCCTTTCGATGAAGGGTGGCGGCACCGTTGCGATCACCGGCAGTCGGGCCCTCAACCTGCAATTCCGCGGCAACCTCCCCTTTGCCATCTTGGCTGCACAGTTGGCGCAACAGGGCTTTGTCGCGGACGGTACCGCCGACATAGACCTCCGTATCACCGGCACGGCCGCCGGCCCCGTCATCAACGGGTCTATCGCGACCAGCGGCGCCAAGCTGGTCGATGTCCGCAGGAACCTTGCGCTCGACAATGTCGTCGCCAACATCACCATGAATGGCGAGCAGGCCACCATTTCCCGCCTAAGCGGCAATTTCGCGAGCGGCGGCAGCGTTACGGCGAGCGGTACGGTCGGGATCCGGCCGGGCAGCGGCTATCCGGTAAACATCGAGGTTAGGCTGGACAAGGCAGTCTATGTTGACGGAACGCTTGTCGTCGCGACGGTCGATGGCAATCTCGGTCTGCGGGGTCCGCTTCTCACCAACCCGGTGCTGAGCGGCAGGTTGAACGTCGAAAAAGCATCGATCACCGTGCCGGACAAGCTGCCGACTTCACTGCGCGAAATCAACATTAAGCACGTGAATGCACCACCTGCGGTGCGTGCCCAGCTGCGCGACGAAAACGCGCAGAAGGCCGGCGAGAAATCAACGACGCTCGCGCTCGACCTGCAGATTAGCGCGCCGTCGAAAATCTTCGTCCGCGGCCGCGGCATCGATTCGGAACTTGGAGGCAGTGTCACGATCAGAGGAACGGCGGCAACGCCCGTCGTTTCCGGCGGCTTCACCATGCGTCGCGGACGCTTGACCATGCTTAATCGCCGCCTGAACTTCACCGACAAGAGCCGCATTACGTTTGCTGGCGACTTGACGCCGGCGCTCGATATGGAAGCGAGCTCCACTTCGGGAACGACGACGCTCACCGTCGATGTCACGGGACTTGCGACAGATCCCTCGATCACCTTCTCGTCCTCGCCGACCTTGCCGCAGGATGAAGTGCTGGCGCAGCTCATATTCGGCCAATCGATGTCGAAGCTCTCGCCGGTCCAGATCGCGCAGCTCGCCGATGCGGTGAGCCAGCTGGCGGGTGGACGTTCGACCTCGCTTTTCGAGGGGCTCCGCAACCAACTTGGTGTCGACGACCTCAACATCAGCACCGACGAGAAGGGGCAGACAAGTGTCAGCGTCGGCCGCTATCTGAACGAGCGCACCTATTTCGAGTTGCAGCAAGGCGGCGAAGCAGGCGCCAAGGCAGTCATCAATCTCGATGTCGGGCGTGGCGTGAAATTACGTGGTGCTGGGGGTGGAAATGGCGCCGGCGAAGCCGGCATCGTCTACGAACATGAATACTAGAATCCGGACTTCCGGGTTTTCAGCAGGATACTGGTTTCAGTCGAATTGATGCCGTTGATGAGCCGGATACGGCGGAGCGTCTCATCGAAGGAGACGAGATCGCGATCCTCAAGCTCCGCGACGAAATCCCATTTGCCGTTGGTGCTGTGCAGCGCGCGTACCTGCGGGAGACCGCGCAACTGATCGGCTACTCGGTCGGCGAGCTTGCCGAGTACCTCGATCATGACGATGGCACGAACGCCGGCGGCGCGCGTTTCATGGCCGGTCCGGATGGTAAAAGCGGCAATGGTGCCGCTTTCAACAAGCCGGTCGATACGGGCGGCAACGGTCGCGCGCGACGCGCCAGTCATCGCGGCGAGAGAGGATACCGGCGTTCTAGCATTATGGCGAAGCGCGCTTAGAAGTTCTTGATCAAGGTCGTCCATGGCGATCACTTTGTCGAAACACACTTAGCAAAGTGCATAATCGGATTTCATTTCTGACACTTTTCCATCTTTTTGCCGTCACGTCGATATCCGAATATGCGCTAATCCAATTTCGAATCCGGAGCGCCCAGAATGGAAGTTCAATCTCGATCAGTCACACTCATTGGTGTTCCGGTAGAGGAAGGCTCGGGCCGGCGCGGGGCGGCGATGGGGCCGGCAGCGCTACGCATTGCCGGTGTGGACCAGACACTGATAGACCTCGGCCACGATGTGCGCGATGAAGGCGACATCCACGTCGTTCCGGCACGTGACCTTCCGAACCATCCGAAGGCGCACAATCTGCGTCTCATTGGCGCCTATACGCGTGCGCTCGAAGCCAGCACCTACGAGGCCGCTGCGGCCGGACGCTTCCCGCTGATTCTCGGCGGCGACCACAGCCTGTCGATGGGCAGTGTCTCCGGCATGGCACGTTACGCGGCCGAAAAAGACCGCCCGCTCTTCGTGCTCTGGCTCGACGCCCATTCCGACTTCAATTCGCCGGCGACGTCGCCTTCCGGCAATATGCATGGCATGCCCGTCGCTTTCTTCAGCGGTCAGGCCGAGGTCGCCGAAATCCTGCCTAAGGACCGGCCCCTCGTTGACCCGCGCAATGTGTTCCAGGTTGGCATCCGCTCCGTCGATCCGTCCGAACGCGTGGAAATCCAAAAGCACGGCGTCAACGTCTTCGACATGCGCTCGATCGATGAGCAGGGCATCGCAGCCACCATGCGCCATATCGTCAGCACAATCGAAAAAGCGAACGGCCTTCTGCATGTAAGCCTCGACGTCGATTTCCTCGACCCGGATATCGCACCTGGCGTCGGCACCACCGTCCCGGGCGGCGCGACATTTCGCGAAGCGCACCTCGTCATGGAAATGCTCTCCGATAGCGGGCTCGTTTCGTCGCTTGATCTCGTCGAGCTCAATCCGTTTCTGGACGATCGCGGCAAGAGTGCCCGCGTTCTCGTGGAACTGACGGCAAGCCTCTTCGGCCGCCGCATCTTCGATCGTCCGACACGCGCCGCATAAGGGGAAGCAGCCATGAGCACATCCGCAGATCTGATCGCCACCGAACACCAGCTTGGTGCGCATAACTACAAGCCGCTCGACGTCGTCCTGACCCGCGGCGAAGGGGTGTACGTCTGGGATACGGACGGCAAGCGGTATCTAGATTGCCTTTCCGCCTATTCGGCGGTCAATCAGGGACACTGCCATCCGAAGATCCTGGCGGCGATGGTCGAACAGGCCGGAAAGCTCACTCTTACCTCGCGCGCATTCCGCAACGACCAGCTCGCACATCTCTATGAGGAGCTGGCCACGCTCACCGGCTCTCACAAGATCCTGCCGATGAACTCCGGCGCCGAAGCCGTTGAGACGGCCATCAAGGCGGTTCGCAAATGGGGCTATGAAGTAAAGGGCGTTCCGGAAGGAAAGGCGGAGATCATCGTCTGCGCCGATAACTTCCATGGCCGGACGCTCACTATCGTCAGCTTTTCCACCGATCCGGACGCACGTGCCGGCTTCGGCCCCTATACGCCAGGCTTTCGCATGGTTCCCTTCGGCGATGCGGAAGCCTTCGCCGCCACCATCAACGAGAACACCGTTGCCGCCCTCATCGAGCCGATCCAGGGCGAAGCCGGTGTCATCATCCCGCCTGAGGGATATTTCAAGCGTGTCCGTGAGTTGTGCACTGCCAACAACGTCACGCTGATCCTCGACGAGATCCAGACAGGTCTCGGCCGGACGGGCAAATTCCTGGCGGAGGAGCATGAGGGCATTGAAGCCGACGTGACGCTGATCGGCAAGGCGCTTTCCGGTGGTTTCTATCCGGTATCGGCCGTCCTTTCCAACTCGGAAGTTCTCGGCGTGCTGAAACCCGGCCAGCATGGCTCGACGTTTGGAGGCAACCCTCTTGCTTGCGCCGTCGCGCGTGCGGCGCTGAAGGTGCTCACTGAGGAAGGCATGATCGAAAATGCCGAGAAGATGGGTGCATACTTCCTCGACGGCCTGAGGTCGATCCGCTCCAACATCGTCAAGGACGTGCGCGGCCGCGGCCTGATGATGGCGATCGAGCTGGAGCCGGAAGCAGGCGGCGCGCGGCAGTACTGCTATAATCTCAAGGAACGGGGCCTGCTGGCAAAGGATACGCATGAAAATACGATCCGCCTGGCGCCGCCGCTCGTCATCACCAAGGAACAGGTGGAATGGGCGATCTCTGAGATCGAGAAGACGATCGCATAAGGCAAGCACCTTCTCGTTTCTATTGTTGATGCAAGACCGCGAATGAACCCAAAAACCTTGTGGTCTCCTGTGACAATTTAGATTTGTGCAACACTCTTCCGGTAATGTCCCGGATAACCGTAACGAGGCCTCGAAGATCATTGCGAGGGCGTCGCGTGGTGTGAAGGCACGGGGTGTTCGCGCCAATGGTGGCGCAGCCGCTTCTGCCGGGCTTGGGAAGACTTTCTAATGACGACGATCAACTCAAATAACTTCAGCGGCGACACTCTCGAGATCATCGCATTCCGCCTGCATGATCAGGAGTTCTGCGTAAAGACGACCACCATCCGCGAAATCCGCGGCTGGGCGCCCTCGACGCCGATCCCGCATGCGCCCGCTGATGTCATCGGCGTCATGAACCTTCGCGGCTCAGTTATCCCGATCATCGATCTCGCCTATAAGCTCGGCATGAAGAGCACCGTCGCCAATGAGCGAAGCGCCATCGTTGTCGCCGAAGTGCACAGCATGGTCATCGGCATGCTTGTCGACCGCGTCTCCGACATTCTGACGATTGCCTCCAGCCAGGTTCAGCCCGTACCGGAAGTGACGGCATCCTTCGATCGCGCTTACTGCGAAGGCGTCATCGCCTCGGAGAACGGCATGATCTGCTTCCTGAACCTTGCCAAGATGTTCAAGGAAAACGAAACCGACGAACTGGCAGCGTAGCCACCGAAGCATGATTTCCGGAGAAGCCGCCGCAAGGCGGCTTTTTTAATGGTGGCGCACCATTAAAAAAGCACGCGCCGACGCGCGTGCCTTGATTTTCGAGAATGGTCAAATCAACCGAACAGTGCAAAGGTTGCCTTCAGCGTGACCCATACGCCCCAAAGCAGCGGGATGCCGACGACGGCCCAAGCAAGCAGAGCCTTCGCGTCGAAGCCGCCTTCGCCGATACCGAACGAGCCGGTCGGGCCTATGCTTGCGGCTGCGGATTTCGCCTGAAGTGCTGCGACCTCCTCATCGGACATGAACCACTTGCTGGCAAGCGGCCGGACGAGGGCGTTGGCAATCAGACCCAGCGCCAGCATGCCAGCCAGGATATACATGGTCCCTGTGTAGAGAGCCGGTCCCGGCGCAACACCGGCTGCTATCTGCGCTTCGCGAATATAGTTCACGACCACAGGACCAACGATGCCGGCGGTTGCCCACGCTGTCAGTAGGCGGCCGTGGATAGCGCCGACGAATTGCGTGCCGAAAATATCGGCAAGATAGGCCGGAATTGTCGAGAAACCGCCGCCATACATCGAGAGTATGATGGCGAAGGCGAGGACGAAGAGCGCCTTGTTGCCCATGCCCGCAAAGGTTGGCGCAAGTGCATAAAGCGCGATACCGAGGATGAAAAAGCAATAATAGGTGTTCTTGCGGCCGATTCTGTCGGAGAGCGAGGCCCAGAAGAAGCGGCCGCCAATGTTGAAGAGCGACAGAAGTCCGGCGAACCCGGCAGCGATCGTGGCGATGGATGCTTTCTGCGCCGCGTCAAGCTGCGCAAAGCCAACATCCGGCAAACCGATCAGCAAACCAGCAAAGATTTCCTGCAACATCGGCGAGGCCATGCCGATAACGCCGATACCTGCCGACACGTTGAGGCAGAGCACCGCCCAGATCAGCCAGAACTGCTTCGTCCTGTGCGCATCGCGCAGGTGAACGTGCTTGGTGGTGATCATCGCGCTCTTGGCTGCAGGGGCGGTCCAGCCTTCCGGACGCCAGCCGGCGGGTGGAATGCGATAACCGAACGCACCGCCCATCATGAAGCCGAAATAGATGATCGCCATAACGATGAAGGTTTGCCAGACGCCAACCGAGGTGTCGGTCTTGAAATAGTTCATCAGCAGGTTGGCGAGCGGTGCGCCGATCATCGCCCCGCCGCCAAACCCCATGATGGCCATGCCCGTCGCCATGCCGCGGCGGTCCGGAAACCACTTAATGAGCGTCGACACCGGCGAAATGTACCCGAGGCCGAGACCGATGCCGCCGATGACGCCGGCGCCGAGCCACATCAGCCACAGCTGATGCGTCATCACGCCCAAGGCAGCAACGAGAATGCCGCCGCACCAGCAGCAAGCGGATACAAAGCCCGCTTTGCGCGGTCCGGAACGCTCCAGCCAGCCGCCCCAGATGGCGGCGGAGCAACCGAGCAGAACGAAGAAGAGGGTATAGATCCAGCCGAGGTCGGCGACACGCCAATCACATATCGTCGTGAACAGCGCGGACGCGAGCGTCAGATCGGGGCATGCCGTCGATGCCGTGATCCCGAGCGATTTCGAAAGCGGCAGCCAGAAGACGCTGAAGCCGTAAGCCATGCCGATGCAAAGATGTATGGCGAGCGCTGCCGGCGGCACAAGCCAGCGATTGAAACCCGGCTTAGCAATGATCCTCTCCCGATCAAGCAGGCCAAGTTCGGCTAAATCACCTGTGGTATCTGTGTCCGCTGCAGTCATGAATAATTCCTCCTGATTAAAGACTTTTCTTGCAATAATTCATGCTTGAGCAGGCGAAATGCCTGTGCCCCCTCCAGCGTGAAATCGATATTTATTTCCGGATTGATTCGGCCGGTTCGGGCCTGCGGATCAGAGGTGCGGCTTGAATGACGAGCGCGTTCAAGCGGTTGTCGTCCCTTTCGAGAATTTCAAACAATTGCCGCCGCATGCGCGGCTCCCAGAATTTGTTGATATGCGTCGCAACACCTTGAGCTGCCTCGCTCTCAGGCTGGCTCTTGAAAAAGGTCGCAATTTGGTTGGCCATGTAGACGAGCTTTGAATGCGGATCATGCGACATCGGCAATGCTTTCAGGCAAAATACGGTGCGGGTGGGTGAAAATCTCGAAGTCATCGCCGCGCACAAGCGCAACGAGCGTCATGCCGGCTTGCTCGGCAGTTCGGATGGCAAGAGCCGTCGGCGCAGAAATCGCGATGAGGACAGAGCTTCCCAGGATCGCGGCTTTCTGCACCATCTCGACCGACAGCCGACTCGTGACGGCTACAGCCCCCTTTGAGCCGGTCGTTCCGGTGCCAATGACAGCTCCACAGAGCTTGTCGAGTGCATTGTGCCTGCCGACATCCTCGCGAACGGCGAGCAAACCTTTACCAGGAATGTAGAAGCCCGCTCCGTGGACCGCACGTGTTTCCCTGTGAAGCGGCTGGGCGGCATTAAGGAGCGAGACGGCTCGGACGATGTCGCCATGCGTCAGCTTGAGATCCGCAGAGGAAACATCGGGCACCGGACGGACAGCCTGATCGATCGATTCGATGCCGCAAAGCCCGCAACCAACCGGTCCAGCTATGCTGCGTCGGCGCGCACGCAACGCGTCGGCGACATCGTCTGTCAGCGTTACCTGGACATCGATACCCTGCGGCTCATCGACGATTTCGATTGCGGAGATCTGGCCCGCGTCCTGAATTATGCCTTCCGTCAGGCTGAATCCGATCGCAAAGTCTTCTATGTCCTCCGGCGTCGCCATCATTACCGCATGCGCCGTGCCGCCGTAGGAAAAGGCAACCGGTATCTCCTCCGGCACGACGCGCTCACCCGGCATCACGACCCCGCCCTTTCGGGCGATGCGTTTGACGGAAATGCGCGCCGCCCGCCTTTCCATTATTCGGCCGCTTCCAGCTTGCCGGCAATGCGACGGCTTTGACGTGCCTGCTCGTCATATTCGGTCTGCCACTGTGAAGGGCCGTTCGACGGCGAGACCTGTACCGCCGTCACCTTGTATTCCGGGCAGTTCGTCGCCCAGTCGGAAAAATCGGTGGTGATGACGTTTGCCTGCGTGTTCGGATGATGGAAGGTCGTGTAGACGACACCGGGTGCGACGCGATCGGTAATCAGCGCCCGCAGCGACGTATCGCCGGAGCGGCTGGCAAGCTTCACCCAGTCGCCATCGCGAATACCGCGCATTTCGGCATCATGCGCATGGATTTCCAGCCGGTCCTCGGCATGCCAGACGACGTTGTCGGTGCGCCGCGTCTGGGCGCCGACATTATACTGGCTGAGGACACGGCCGGTCGTCAGCAGAAGCGGGAAGCGCGGTCCGGTCCGTTCGTCAGTCGCGACATATTCCGTCCGGATGAACTTGCCCTTGCCGCGAACAAAGCCGTTCACATGCATGATCGGCGAACCTTGCGGGGACTTTTCGTTGCAGGGCCACTGAACCGATCCCATCTTTTCCAGGTAGTCGTATGAAACCAGCGCGAAGCTCGGTGTCGTTGCCGCGATCTCATCCATGATCTCGGACGGATGCTGGTAATTCCAGCTGAGCCCCATGGCTTGTGCCAGCTTCTGCGTCACCTCCCAATCGCCATAACCGTTGCGGGGCGTCATGACCTTGCGCACGCGGTTGATACGACGCTCGGCGTTGGTAAAAGTGCCGTCCTTTTCCAGGAAGGTCGAGCCCGGCAGGAAGACATGCGCGTAGTTTGCCGTCTCGTTCAGGAAGAGATCCTGAACCACGACGCATTCCATTGCAGCAAGACCGGCCGCCACATGCTTCGTATCCGGATCGGATTGGAGAATGTCCTCGCCTTGGACATACAAACCCTTGAACGTGCCATCCACGGCGGCGTCCAGCATGTTCGGGATGCGAAGTCCGGGTTCGTTGTTGAGTTTGACGCCCCACAGCTTTTCGAAGATATCGCGCGTCGCATCGTCCGAGATATGGCGGTAACCCGGCAGCTCGTGCGGGAAGGAACCCATGTCGCAGGAGCCCTGCACATTGTTCTGGCCGCGCAGCGGGTTAACGCCGACGCCCGGACGGCCGATATTGCCGGTCGCCATCGCCAGGTTTGCGATCGCCATAACGGTCGTGGAACCCTGGCTGTGCTCGGTGACGCCGAGGCCGTAGTAGATCGCCCCGTTTCCGCCGCGCGCATAAAGGCGCGCTGCGCCACGAACGGATTGCGCCGGAACGCCGGTGAACTTCTCGGTCTCTTCCGGGCTGTGATAGGGCTCCGAGACGAAAGCCGCCCAATCTTCGAATTCAGACCAATCGCAGCGCTCGCGAATGAAGGCTTCGTCATAGAGCCCTTCGGTCACGATTACATGCGCCAGCGACGTCATGACAGCGACATTTGTGCCGGGCTTCAGGGGCAGGTGATAGGCAGCCTCGACATGCGGTGTTTTGACGAGATCGATGCGCCGCGGGTCGATGACGATCAGCTTGGCGCCCTGACGCAGCCGTTTTTTCAGTCGCGAGGCAAAGACCGGATGGCCGTCCGTCGGATTGGCACCAATGACGATGACGACATCCGAATCCTCGACACTGTCGAAATTCTGGGTACCGGCAGAGGTGCCGAAGGCCTGGCCAAGGCCATAGCCCGTCGGCGAATGGCAGACGCGAGCACAGGTATCGACATTGTTGTTGCCGAAGCCCGCGCGCACGAGTTTCTGAACGAGGAACGTCTCCTCGTTCGTGCAACGCGACGACGTTATGCCGCCGATCGAATCGCGGCCATACTGATACTGGATGCGGCGGAATTCCGACGCCACGTGCGCAAAAGCCTCGTCCCAGGTCACTTCACGCCAAGGGTCGGTGACCTTCTCGCGGATCATCGGATTGAGGATCCGGTCCTTATGCGCCGAGTAGCCATAGGCAAAACGCCCCTTGACGCAGGAATGCCCGCGGTTGGCCTGGCCGTCCTTCCACGGCACCATGCGCACCAGCTCCTCACCGCGCATCTCCGCCTTGAACGAGCAGCCGACGCCGCAATAAGCACAGGTGGTCACCACCGAATGTTCCGGCTGGCCGATTTGGATGACCGATTTTTCGGTCAGCGTCGCCGTCGGGCAGGCCTGCACGCAGGCACCGCATGAAACGCATTCGGAATCGATGAAGTGCTCGTGCATGCCCGGCGAAACACGCGAGCCGAAACCGCGGCCCTCGATCGTCAGCGCAAAGGTTCCCTGCACTTCCTCGCAGGCACGCACGCAGCGGGAGCAGACAATGCACTTTGACGGATCATAGGTGAAATACGGGTTCGACTCGTCCTTCGGCATCCATTTGAGATTGCTGTCGCCGTTGTTGCGTGCCTTGACGTGATTGTCGCCTTCATAACCGTAGCGAACGTCGCGCAAGCCGACGGCGCCTGCCATATCCTGCAACTCGCAATCGCCGTTGGCAGCACAGGTCAGACAGTCGAGCGGGTGATCGGAAATGTAGAGCTCCATCACCCCGCGGCGAATATCCTTGAGGCGTCCGGTCTGCGTATGGACCACCATGCCCGCTGCAACCGGCGTCGTGCAGGATGCGGGCGTCCCATTACGGCCTTCGATCTCCACGAGACAGAGGCGGCAGGAGCCAAAGGCGTCGACCATATCGGTCGAACAAAGCTTCGGCACTTGAATTCCGGCCTCCATCGAGGCGCGCATGACGGACGTACCCTCCGGCACGCTGATCTGACGGCCATCGATGGTCAGCGTCACGCTTGTTTCGGATTTCGAAGCTGGGGTGCCGTAGTCGATTTCGTGAACGAGAGACATGGATCCTTACTCCGCCGCTTCGATGAGGGGTGTTGGCGCGAAATCGTCCGGGAAGTGCGTCATCGCGCTCGTCACCGGATAGGGCGTGAAACCACCAAGTGCGCAAAGCGAACCGAATTTCATGGTGTTGCAGAGATCGGCGAGTAATGCCCGGTTCTTCTCCGGCTCGATTCCTTGCGCGATCTTGTCTGCAGTTTCGACGCCGCGCGTGGAGCCGATGCGACAGGGCGTGCACTTGCCGCAGCTTTCGACCGCACAGAATTCCATGGCGAACCGCGCCTGTTTCAGCATGTCCACGGTGTCGTCGAATATGACGATGCCCGCATGGCCGATGAGGCCGTCCTTGGCAGCAAAGGCTTCGTAGTCAAAAGGCGTATCGAAGAGTGTCCTTGGGAAATAGGCACCAAGCGGACCGCCGACCTGCACCGCCTTCACCGGCCGGCCCGTTGCTGTCCCGCCGCCGATCCTGTCGACGATATCGCCGAGTGATAGCCCGAAGGCCGCCTCATAAAGACCGCCATGCTTGACGTTCCCGGCGATCTGCAGCGGGATTGTGCCGCGCGACCGGCCCATCCCGAAATCGCGGTAAAAAACAGCCCCTTTGTCCAGGATGACCGGAACGGAGGCCAGCGAGATCACGTTATTGATGACCGTGGGACAGGCAAAGAGTCCCTTGTGCGCCGGCAGCGGCGGCTTGGCGCGCACGACGCCGCGCTTGCCTTCCAGGCTGTTCAGCAGCGACGTTTCCTCGCCGCAGACATAAGCGCCCGCACCGGTTCTGACTTCAATATCGAACGCGCGGCCAGAACTGAGTACCGAAGCGCCGAGAATGCCGGCGCCGCCGGCGACCTCGACCGCTTCCGTCATTGTCGCGATCGCATGGGGATATTCCGAGCGGATATAGATGAAGCCCTTCGTCGCACCCGTCGCGAGCCCGGCAATTGCCATGCCTTCGATCAGCACGAAGGGATCACCCTCCATGATCATGCGGTCTGCGAAGGTGCCGCTGTCGCCTTCGTCTGCATTGCAGACGATGTATTTCCGCTCGCCCGCGGCATCGAGTACCGTCTTCCATTTGATGCCGGTTGGAAAACCAGCACCGCCGCGGCCGCGAAGACCGGAATCGGTCACCTCCTTGACCACGTCTGCGGGAGCCATGGCCGCCGCGCGGCGAAGGCCGGCAAGGCCGCCATGTGCCTCATAATCTTTCAAAGAAAGCGGATCGACGACGCCGCAGCGGGCGAAGGTCAGGCGGGTCTGTTCCTTGAGGAATGGGAGGCTTTCGACCTCCCCCAGACAGAGCGCGTGATCGCCACCGCGGACCAACCCCGCATCGAAAAGTGCAGCGACATCCTTCACTTTTACCGGCCCGTAGCCGATGCGCTTGCCGGATACCTCGACCTCCACCAGAGGTTCTAGCCAGAACATTCCGCGCGAGCCGTTGCGCACGATCTTCGCATCGATGCCGCGGGCTGCGATCTCCTGGGTAACCGCTTCAGCCACCTTCTCGGCACCGAGCGCTAGCGCTGCGGCGTCGCGCGGAACAAAAATCGTCACGCTCATCGCCGCACCTGCGCAACGAGGTCGGCAATTATCTCATCATCGACCCGCCCATAGAGCTCGCCGTCGAGCATGGCTGCGGGCGCGCAAGCGCAGAGCCCGAGACAGTAAACTGGCTCCAAGGTCACGCTGCCGTCGAGCGCGGTCTGATGGAAATCGACACCGAGCAGCGTTTTCATACGATCGGCGACAGCATCGCCGCCCATCGACTGACAGGCCTCGGCACGACAGAGCTTCAGGACATGGCGGCCGGCAGGATGATCGCGATAATCGTGATAGAACGTCATCACACCATGCACTTCGGCGCGCGAGAGATTGAGCTCGCTCGCAATAACCGGCAGCGCTTCGTGCGGCACATAGCCGAATTCATCCTGGACTTCGTGAAGGATTGGAAGGAGCGGGCCTTCAAGAGAGCGCAAGGCACCAACAATCGCGCGCGTGCGTTCGGCAATATCGCCATTGGCGACATGAGCATTCATTTCGGCAGGCCTCCCGAGGCTTTGCTGTGTCGCTCACCGCAACGGCCTCCCCATGCCGATCCGGTATCTCGAAGGGAGTCTTTCAGGGAAACATCGAGCGATCAATAAAGCTGTTCCGTCGACTGATAGGAAATTTCTATCAGAGACTTTCGCTCTCTGCGAGTATTCTCGCCTCGTGCAGCAATGCAGACACGAGAGGCGTAAAAGGCTCACGATGTGTGGCGACCAAGCCCACCGAATGATGGGCCGCCGGCTCGACAATCGGAATCATGCGTATTTCGGCCGGAAATCCAAAGGATTCAGCGACATTACGCGGCATGATGCTCGCCCAGCGCCCGGTTCTGACGTGAGAAAACAGCACGATCATCGAACCGGATTCCAAAGTGGGATGCGCGCTCGCGCCCGCTTCCGCGAGGTGCCGGTTGATAATGCGGCGGTTCTGCATGTCAGCCGTCAATAGGCAAAGCCGAAGGTCGCCCACTTCGCGCCAGGTCACGGTCTCGCGATCGGAAAGCGGACTTCCAGCGGCAGTGATCAGGTGATAGCGCTCGGCATAAAGCGGCACGGTCGTTACACGCCCAAGCGGCTCGTTTTCAAGATACGTCACCCCGGCGTCAATCTCGAGATTTTCGAGCATGCTCAACACCTGCAGCGAATTGCGCGAAACGATGGAGAAGGTGACGTCCGGGTGCCGCTCCTGAAAAGGTGTCGTAATACGCGGTAGCATCGCCAGAGCTGTCGGAATGGAAGCAAGGCGCAGATGGCCGGAAAGACCTTTGCGCGCCGCGCGCATCTCTTCGCGCATGGTGCGCGTGTCACCGACGATGCGCCTTGCCCATTCGAGGACACGTTGGCCTTCCGGCGTCAGACCCTGGAATCGTGAGCCCCGCTGCACCAGCATGACGCCCAGTTGATCTTCAAGTTGCCGAATTGCAGCCGACAGCGTGGGCTGCGAGATGCCGCACTCCTCGGCAGCACGGCCGAAGTGCTTTTCGTTGGCAAGGGCAATGAAGAATTCAAGTTTGTCGATCATCCGGCCTCCCGCCCGCTTCGGGGACAAGCCATCTTTGGCGCTAGCCGCCAATAATCGCAAGGGCAGGAATCAGTCGGGATCGGTCGCTTCGAACAAGCCGAAGAGAGAATCCAGGAAAATCGTCAGATTGGCATTGCCGATGCTGTAATAGACCAGCCGGCCTGCCCGGCGAGTGTTGACGAGGCCCTCCATGCGCAGCCGCGCAAGCTGCTGTGAAACCATCGCTTGCTGCATACCGAGCAATTCTTCGATTTGGCTGACCGTCTTTTCCTCGTTGGCGAGGATGCAGAGAATGAGAAGCCGGGTTTGATGCGCCATTGCTTTCAGCAGATCGCTTGCTTCGTGGGCTTTTACAGCAAGCTTCTGCAGTTCCTGGCCGGTTATTCCCGGTTCGGTCGTTGGCAAGGGCATTCTGAATCTCTGCTGGATGCACTTCAGGTAGCCGCAACGATAACATATCCACACGCCGGCATTGTACCCAATTGGCGAAATACCAAAAAAAGTCCAAACAAATCAGCAGATAAGCTGGCCACCGTTGATTTCGAGCACTTGGCCCGTGATGTAGCCGGAGAGCGATGGCGCAGCCAGAAAGAGATAGGCGGGCGCGCAATCCTCGGCAGTCCCGAGACGTTGCAGCGGTATGCCCTTGCGGGTCTGCTCCAGCTTCTCCGGCGAGGAATAACGCCCGTGGAAGTCGGTTTCGATCGTGCCGGGCGACACGCAATTGACCCGGATCGCATCCGGCGCCAACTCGCGTGCGAGCGCTTTAGAATAAGTGGCGACGAAAGCCTTGGCGGCGGAATAGATTGCCGAACCGGGACTGCCGCCGGTCAGCGCCGAGATGGAAACCGTATTGACGATCGCCGCCCCGTGGGCTGCCCGCAACGCCGGCAGCAGCGCACGCGTGAGTTCGACGACAGATGTCTGGTTGAGTCTGACGATCGTGTCGTATTCCCTATCGGTCAACGTGTCTGCCAAAAACCGGCCGACCATGGTGCCGGCATTGTTGACGAGTGCGTGTACGATGCCGAAAGTATCCAGAGCTTTCGCTGCGAAAGCGGCAGTGCCGTTCGGCGCGAGAAAATCGGCTGCAACGAGAACCGCACGCCGCTCCTGCTCTGCCGTCAGCAGGAAATCCGGCAAATCCCTTTCGCTGTTGCGGCCAGTGTGAACCAGGACGTGCGCGCCGCAATCCAGGAACTGCCGCGCGACTTCGAGGCCGATTCCACGTCCTGCTCCGGTCACCACAACATTGCGATTCTCAAAAAGCTTGGGATGAAACACGCTTGAACCCTCCCGGCTCCGGCCGCCAGTCGCCGATTGCGCAATTTTCGCTTTAACATATGATCCGGCCCAACGAAAGAAAGGGAGCGAAACCATGTTTCTGTCCGGACGGCAGGCGGAGATCCTCGATATCGCCAAAGCGGAAGGCCGCGTGCTGGTCGAAGATCTGGCATCGCGCTTCTCCGTGACGCCGCAGACCATCCGCAAGGATCTGAACGATCTTTGCGATGGGCATGTGCTGACGCGCATTCACGGCGGAGCGATTTTTCCTGGCGGGACGGAGAACGTGAAATACGAGGCGCGCCGCTCGATCGCCGCTAGCGAAAAACTCGCGATCGGCCGCGCGACCGCTGATCTCATTCCCGACAAAGCCTCGCTCTTTATCAATATCGGAACGACGACCGAGGCCGTCGGGGAAGCGCTCGTCGACCATCAGGAATTGATGGTGATCACCAATAACATCAACGTTGCCAGCCGCTTGCGCCTTTTTCCCTCGATCGAGGTCGTCATCGCGGGCGGCGTGGTGCGCCATTCGGATGGCGGCATCGTCGGCGAAGCAGCCGTCGATTTCATCCGGCAGTTCAAAGTCGATTACGCCGTCATCGGCGCTTCGGCGATCGATCCGGACGGTGCGCTTCTCGACTTCGATTTCCGCGAGGTGAAGGTCGCGCAGGCAATCATGGCGAATGCGCGCCACGTCGTCCTCGTTGCCGACTCCACCAAGTTCGAGCGCACAGCTCCGGTGCGCATCGGCCATCTGTCACAGGTCCACACCTTCGTCACCGACGACTGCAATGTCGAATCCCTCAGGAAGGTCTGCGCGGAAAGCGGCATCAATCTGATCGAAACCTCGGAAAAAGAATTGTCGTAGAGCGTTCGTTTGACATTCGGTTTTCTTCGTTTTAGGCGCTATATTGTTTCGTTTGATAGCCTGAGACTTGGAGAGCAATCGTGTGCAGCCAGATCTTCGACCTCTTCGTGATTGGCGGCGGGATCAACGAGCTATGGCAAGGAACGGGTTGCTGGTCGAGATCGCCAGCGCCTCGATCGAGGATCCGTCCGGGCGCATCTGCGATGTTATTTTCCCGATCGTCGGCAAGGACAAGCTGGCGGCGATCGTCAAGGAGAGCCACGCGGGGCGCTTGATCGGCGCATATATAAGGTGATGCGGTCATCCTGGGCCAATCATACCGACGCATCTGCCCAGCCTGCTGCTTTCGGTTCTGGAATTCCGGTCGAACAACACTGTGTGGCGTCCGATGCTAGTGGCGCTGGATTGGATCAGGAGCAAGGTGGATGATGGCTGCCGGTTCGTGCCGATGGAGGATGTGCCGATTGACGAGGTTATTGCGGCCAGATGGCGCAATTCCGTCATAGATGACGATGGCCGTGTGAACCGGATCAGCTATGAGCTTTGCGTCCTCACCCGGTAATCTGTGCTTCCAGTGGACGTCCAGTGTAATCAGCTACGGCTGGCGGCGACTAGGGCATGCGCTGCATCACGGAGCAATCCAGTTGCCTCGCCGGGTTCAAACAGCTGCATGCTGACAAAGGCGCCGTTGATCAGAACCGCCAGTTGGCCGGCGAGCCGATCGGGTGCGGCAACCGCCAGCCCCTCGGCGATGGTCTTCAGACGCCGCCGCATCTCGCGCATGTGGGCTTCGGCGACCTTGCGGGCGGGGTGATCCGCTTCGGGGAACTCGGCCGCGGTATTGATCTGCGGGCAGCCCCGGTAATTTTCCCGCCCGACCCGTTCGCCGATCCACTCGAAATGGGCGACAAGCTCGGCCCAGGCATCGTCCGGATGCCGTTCCCTCACTCGATCCCAGGTGCTCCAAAAGTCCAGGTCCTCACGCTTGAGGAAGGCCGCGATGAGGTCGTCCTTCGTGCCGAAATGGCGATAGAGGCTGGTTTTGGCCACACCGGACTTTTCGACCACAAGATCGACGCCGACGGCGCGCACGCCGCGCCGGTAAAAGAGTTCCGACGCTGCCTCGAGAATCCTGTCCCGCACCTCGTTGCCGCCTGAGGCAGGAGAGTTCGTTGTGCTTTTCGTCATTCGTGCACCTCCAATTCCGCGACCATAACAGCAAACGGATTGACACGCTACAGACCTGTATGTTTTGGTAGATACAGACAGGTCTGTAGCGAAGGAGAGAGCAATGACCATCGATAAAACTGACATCACGAAGACAACCCAATCCGTCGCGGTCTTGGGAGCGAACGGCCATACCGGTCGTTTTGTTGTGACCGAGCTGTTGCGGCGCGGTCTGAAACCGATCGCCATCGGACGGAATGCCGAGAGGCTGGCGGCTGCGGGCTTTCCGGAGCGCGGCATCCAATGCCGCGAAGCAGTTGTCGAGGATGATGGGGCTTTGGACAGGGCGCTCGCCGGCGCGGCGGCGGTTATCAACTGCGCAGGCCCGTTCATGGATACGGCCGACGCGGTGGCGCGTGCCGCGTTGCGGGCGGGGATTCATTATCTCGACGTGACGGCAGAGCAGCCGAGCGTACAAGCCACGTTCGAGCGCCACGAGGTCGCAGCCCGGAAAGCAGGCGTGGCCATCATCCCGGCCATGGGTTTCTATGGCGGCCTGGCCGACCTGCTCGTGGCGGCCGTCATGGACGAGTGGGAGCACGCCGACACCATCGAAATCCGAGTTGCGCTCGACAGCTGGCTCCCGACGAGAGGCACACGTGTGACCGGAGAAAAAAACACCGCGCGGCGCCTGGCCGTCAGCGGCGGGCAGCTGGAGCCGGTGCATCAACCGCCTGCCGAAAGGGTGTCGATCCTACCGGCCCCGTTCGGCCGGCAGACGTTTGTCGAACTTCCCTTTTCGGAGGTGCCGCTGATAGCCCGTCACGTCCGGACGAAGGAGCTGCACACCTTTCTCAGCACAATCGCCCTGCGGGATGTTCGTGATCCATCGACGCCTCCGCCGCAGGCGGTCGACGAAACCGGGCGTTCGGCGCAGCGCTTCGCGGTAGAGGTGATCGTCGCGCAGGGTGACATGCGCCGCCGGATCGTCGCGCAGGGGCAGGACATCTACGCCGTCTCGGCGCCGATTATCTGCGAAGCGGTCCAGCGTATCCTGTCGAGGGATATCCGCGATGTCGGCGCAAAGCCGCCGGCAGCCATTTTCAATGCCGCCAGCTTCCTGCAGGCGCTCGGCCCGGATCTGTCGGTCGAGATATCGGAAACTTAGTTCGGAAACCTCAGATTTTCAGAAAGTCCCTCACAATGGCGTGGGGGACTTTAATTCTCCCGCGTATCCGCAGCTTCGGGCCGACGGGGCCTTAAGGTAGCAAATCGCCCCCTCCCGCAAACGACCCCGAATAGGCCGTCATCGCTCAAGACATCCTGTGGCGAAGGACCAAGAACGGGCTATATCTGCAAATGGATGAGGCGGCTGCCCTGGACAGCTACATGCGGGCGATTGCAGCGGCCGCCTAAGCCTCCTCCAGCAGGCGCGCACCGGTTCCCTCTTTCCCAAGCTTGTCGCAGGGATTGCGCAACGGGCAGCTTTCGATCGACAGGCAACCACAGCCGATGCAACCGGTCAAACGATCGCGAAGCAACGTCAGCCGCTTGATCCGCGAATCCAGATCGTCCTTCCACATCTGCGAGAGCTTCTGCCAGTCACCCGCAGTTGGGGTGCGCCCCTGCGGCAGCGTATCGAAGGCCGCCTGAATTTCGGCCAGCGGTATGCCGACCCTCTGCGCCACCTTGATGATGCCGAGACGGCGCAGGACATCGCGCCCGTAACGCCGCTGGTTGCCGCGCGACCGCATGCTCGAAATCAGGCCTTTGGCCTCGTAGAAATGCAGCGCCGAGACGGCCAGTCCGCTACGCTCTGCCACTTCGCCTACAGTGAGAAGCCTGCTGAAATTGGTCGACGAACTTGTTTGCATATTGACCTCAATATTGGTTGAGGTTTTATAAGCCAAGCTCCTTGCAGCGTAAAGAAGGGGCAATATATGCAAACAGCCATCAAAATCGGCGTCATCTACGGAAGCATACGCGGGCCGGATCTGCGACCGGGTGGTGAAATGGCTGACCCGGCAGCTCACGCTCTACCCGCTGATCGACCTCGATATCATCGATCCGCTCGACTTCGATCTGCCTGCCCGGCATGATAGCGATCATCCGGAAATAGAGCGTCTCGCCTCTCGTCTGAATGCGGCAGATGCCTTCATCGTCGTCACGCCGGAATATAACCACAGCTTCACAGCGGCACTCAAATTCGTGCTCGATTCGTTCAACGAACCCTGGCACGGCAAACCTGTAGCCTTCGTATCCTATGGAGGCATCTCGGGCGGTCTGCGTGCTGTCGAACAGCTGCGGCTTGTCTTCGCCGAACTCCATGCCGTCACCATACGTGACACCGTGAGCATTGCGGCACCTTGGAACCGTTTCGATGAAGACGGCAACCTCGAGCGGCCCGAAGACGCGCTCAAGCTTCTCGCCAGGACGATGGCAAGGCTGCAATGGTGGGCGCATGCGTTGTCCGCCGCGCGCGCCGAGCGACCTTATCGAAACATCGCCGCCTGAACCACGCCTGTTTCCGTTCCCGGCAGGTACGGAAACGCCGGCGAGCACCCGGGCTGGCCTATGTCCGAGTGTTCGCCCGGTGCATATGTTAGCATTCCCGCCCGATGGCCGGCGAAGATGGATCGCGCGCTCGTCCACATGCCGGCGGTCCCAAAGCAGCGCCCTTGTCCTACGCGCCATCATGTCCTAGGCCTGAGGAAAAGCAGACAGGCGAGGCACGAATGGAGAGAGATCGGAGGCTGGCAGGTGCCGATGCCATGCGTGCGGCCGCGTGCCTGCTCGTGCTCATTCATCATCTTGTCCTGCGCATCGACATCAATCAGGTGGATCCCGCCGCGCAATCGGCCTTGGTCATTGCCCGCTTCGGCAATTTCGGCGTGGCGATCTTCTTTGTTCTAAGCGGCTATCTGCTTGCGCGGCCTTTCTGGCGAGCTCTCGATGAGCACCGCCCATTGCCGGGTATGAAAACTTACGCCATACATCGTGCGGCACGCATCCTGCCTGGCTACTGGGTGGCGCTGACCGCAGGCTTCGTTTTGAGCATCACGCTGCTCGGAGATCCACCAACGGCCGAGCTCGGCATGCGTTATGCCGCAGGCTTCCTTTTGATGAGCCAGTGGCATTGGCGCACTTTGTTTCCGGTCGAAGGGAACGGGCCGCTTTGGTCGATTCCATTCGAAGCGACCTGTTATGTTTTGCTGCCGGCGTTCATGCTCGCTCTTCATCACTTCAGCCGCCCGCTGCCGCGCTTGTCCACGCGTCTCCTTTGGCTTGGCGCCATAGCGACCGCTCTTGTCTTGCACTGGTTAATCGTCAACGCCTTGCAGCCGGACCACGTGCAGCGCGGCTGGCAGTTCGGCATGGCGGGCGGTGCGAAGGAATGGATGCCGCGTTACAATCCGATCGGCTTCTTTGCGATTTTCGCGCTCGGTATCCTTGCTTCCGGCGTCGAGACAATCCTGCCGAAGCGAAGGGTAGCCCTCTTCGATGTCCTCGCCTGTCTCGCCATAGCCGGTAGCGTCGCTGCCCTCGTCTCGTCCGCAGGCGGGCCTTGGGAGGCCTATGGCTGGCTCGGAATTCCTTATAGCTTTCCGCTCTTTCCGATCGCTATTGCAGTGGCGCTTGTCGCGCTGGCGCGCTCGCTATGGCTTGGGAACTGTCTCGATAGTCGAGCGGTCCGCTTCACCGCGAAAATTTCGTTCGGCATCTATATCTGGCAGGATCCGGTCATTTCAGCCGTGAAGGCGCTTTTTCCTTCCGCCTTCGGCCCGATCAGCGACGATCTTCTCTACGGCTGGCTGCTCTGGTCGCTCCTCGCAGCAGCCCTTGTGTTCGTCATCGGAAGCCTCAGCTATATTTTCGTCGAACGGCCGGTCTTAGTGAAAGTCCATGCCGTTCCACGTTAAGCCGGCCCCTGCCGCAAACAAAAAGCGGCCCGCTAAGGCCGCTTTAGGTCATTTCGTTGCAATCTCGATCAGTCCTGCTGGACGATGCCGTGCAGATGCGTCAGTTCCATGATGAAATGCTCGAGCTTGGACTTGTGCTCGTGATGCAGGGCATCCTCAAGCTCCTTCTTCGCAGCCTCGATACGACGGGTCAACTCGTCCTTGCTCAGGTCCTCGACCGCGACAGCGGATTCTGCAAGCAGCGTGCAACCGGTCGGCAGGATGTCGGCGAAGCCGCCGAAAACAACGTAGTCCTGCTTGGAGCCGCCGCTGGAGCGGACGCTGACGATGCCCGGCTTGATGGTCGTCATCGTCGGGGCGTGGTGCGCCATGACGGTCATCTCGCCCTCGGTTGCCGGAATGACAACTTCCGTCACCATCTCCGACAGGAGCAGGCGCTCCGGAGATACGAGTTCAAAATTGAAATTGTCAGCCATCAGTGACTTACCTTCTCGGCTATGGCCTTTGCATCTTGCAGTTTGGTCCCGCAGAACGGGCAGTGCATTATCGCCTGATCGAGATATCCCAGACCTTCCTCGGTCTGGACCAAACCCACTACCATCATCAGCACGCCGTTATCTGCTCTGTAAACGGTCGGCGCCGCCGGGGCGGGAAGTCCTGCCACGACTTCCTTCAGGGAGTCGCAGCAGAAAATCTCGTCACGAGCTTCGTTCATCAAGCAGCTGCGGAGAGCTTCTTGGCCTTCTCGATGGCTTCGTCCATCGAGCCGACCATGTAGAAGGCAGCTTCCGGCAGGTGGTCGTATTCGCCGTTGACGAGACCCTTGAAGCCCTTGATCGTGTCTTCGAGAGCAACCAGCTTGCCCGGCGAACCGGTGAAGACTTCGGCAACGAAGAACGGCTGCGACAGAAAACGCTCGATCTTGCGGGCACGGGCGACGGCGACCTTGTCCTCTTCGGACAGTTCGTCCATGCCAAGGATGGCGATGATGTCCTGCAGGGCCTTGTAGCGCTGCAGCGTCGACTGAACCTTGCGAGCAACTTCATAGTGCTCTTCGCCGACGACGATCGGGTCGAGCATGCGCGAGGTGGAGTCGAGCGGGTCGACGGCCGGGTAGATACCCTTTTCGGCAATCGAGCGCGATAGAACGGTCGTCGCGTCAAGGTGCGCGAACGAAGTTGCCGGAGCAGGGTCGGTCAAGTCGTCGGCCGGAACATAGATAGCCTGAACCGAGGTGATCGAGCCGGTCGTCGTCGTCGTGATACGTTCCTGCATCTGGCCCATGTCGGTTGCGAGCGTCGGCTGATAACCAACGGCCGAAGGAATACGGCCAAGCAGAGCCGACACTTCCGAACCTGCCTGCGTGAAGCGGAAGATGTTGTCGATGAAAAACAGAACGTCCTGGCCCTGGTCGCGGAAGTTTTCGGCAACCGTCAGACCGGTCAGAGCGACGCGAGCGCGCGCGCCCGGCGGTTCGTTCATCTGGCCGTAAACGAGGGCTGCCTTCGAGCCTTCACCGCCGCCATGCTTGTTGACACCCGATTCGATCATTTCGTGATAGAGGTCGTTACCTTCGCGGGTGCGCTCACCAACGCCTGCAAACACCGAGTAACCACCGTGCGCCTTGGCAACGTTGTTGATCAGTTCCATGATGAGAACCGTCTTGCCGACGCCCGCACCGCCGAAGAGGCCGATCTTGCCGCCCTTGGCGTAAGGAGCCAGAAGATCGACCACCTTGATGCCGGTGACGAGGATCTGTGCTTCCGTCGACTGCTCGACGTAAGACGGTGCGTCCTGGTGGATCGCACGCTTGGAAGCGGTAACCAGCGGACCGGCTTCATCAACCGGCTCGCCGATGACGTTCATGATGCGGCCGAGCGTTTCCGGGCCGACCGGAACCGAAATCGGAGCGCCGGTGTCCATAACTTCCTGGCCGCGGACCAGGCCTTCGGACGAGTCCATGGCGATCGTGCGGACTTCGTTTTCACCGAGATGCTGCGCGACTTCCAGAACCAGGCGGTTGCCCATGTTGGTGGTTTCGAGCGCGTTCAAAATCGCCGGCAGTTCGCCTTCGAAAGCAACGTCGACGACGGCGCCGATAACCTGTGTGACCCTGCCGACAGAGCCTGTGGCGGTCTTCTTAGCAGCGGTCTTCGCTGCCGCCCTCGGGGTAGCTGCCCTAGCCATTTTCATACCCTCTTTCTCTAACCTCAGAGCGCTTCCGCGCCCGAAATGATTTCAATGAGTTCCTTGGTGATCTGAGCCTGACGCTGCCGGTTGTAGCTGAGCGACAGCTTGTTGATCATCTCACCAGCGTTGCGCGTCGCACTGTCCATCGCGCTCATCTTCGCGCCCATTTCGCCGGCGACGTTCTCGAGGAGCGCGCGGAAAATCTGGACCGAAATGTTGCGCGGGATCAGATCGTTCAGGATCGATGCCGGATCCGGCTCGTATTCATAGACGGCACCTGCATGCACAACGTCTTCAGCAACAGCTTCCGGAGCCGAAGCCGGGATGAGTTGCTGAGCCGTCGGCACCTGCGAGATGACCGACTTGAACTCCGAGTAGAACAGCGTGCAAACGTCGAATTCGCCGGCTTCGAACATCTCGATAACGCGCCTGCCGATTTGGTCGGCATTCTCGAAGCCGATGCGCTTCACGTCGCGAAGCTCCTTGCGCTCGACGATGAGCGAAGCAAATTCGCGACGAAGAACGTCATAGCCCTTCTTGCCGACGGTGAAGATCTTGACGGTCTTGCCTTCGGCGATGAGCCTGCGGGTATGGTCGCGGGCAAAGCGCGCGATCTGTGAATTGAAGCCGCCGCAGAGGCCGCGCTCGGCGGTGCAGACAACGAGCAGGTGAACCTGAGCCTTGCCCGTACCCGTCATGAGCACTGGTGCGCTATCGGCATCCGTCATCGCTTTGGAGATGTTCGAAAGAACAGCCGCCATGCGCTCCGAGTAGGGCCGGGCGGCCTCGGCCGCCTCCTGCGCACGCCGAAGCTTCGCCGCGGCGACCATTTTCATCGCCTTGGTGATCTTCTGCGTCGCCTTGACGGAGGCGATCCGGTTTTTCAGATCCTTAAGTGAAGGCATCCGTTTTCCGTCCTAATTAGGTGCGATCAGGCGAAAGATTTCGCGAAGGTATCGAGAGCAGCCACAAGCTTGCCCTTGGTATCGTCGCTGATTGCCTTTTCCGTGCGGATCGTGTCGAGGATGGCCGAGCCTTCCGAGCGCAGGTACGAGAGCAATGCCTGCTCGAACTTGCCGATCTGAGCGACAGCGATCTTGTCCAGGTAGCCGTTGACACCCGCAAAGATGACCGCGACTTGCTCTTCCACCTTCAGCGGCGAGAACTGCGGCTGCTTCAGGAGTTCGGTCAGGCGGGCACCGCGGTTCAGCAGGCGCTGCGTCGCAGCGTCAAGATCCGAACCGAACTGGGCGAAGGCGGCCATTTCGCGATACTGGGCGAGCTCACCCTTGATCGAGCCCGCAACCTGCTTCATCGCCTTGATCTGTGCGGACGAGCCGACGCGCGAAACCGACAGACCGACGTTAACAGCCGGACGGATGCCCTGATAGAACAGGTCGGTTTCGAGGAAGATCTGGCCGTCGGTGATCGAGATCACGTTGGTCGGAATGAAAGCCGAAACGTCGTTGCCCTGCGTTTCGATGACCGGCAAAGCCGTCAGCGAACCGCCGCCCATTTCGTCGCTCATCTTTGCAGCGCGCTCGAGGAGACGCGAATGCAGGTAGAAGACGTCGCCCGGATAGGCTTCGCGGCCCGGCGGGCGGCGCAGCAGCAGCGACATCTGACGGTAGGAAACAGCCTGCTTGGACAGGTCGTCGTAACCGATCAGCGCATGCTGGCCGTTGTCGCGGAAATATTCGCCCATGGCGCAGCCGGCAAACGGAGCCAGGTACTGCATCGGAGCGGGATCGGAAGCCGTCGCGGCGACGATGATCGAATACTTCAGGGCGCCACGTTCTTCGAGAACCTTGACGAACTGCGCAACCGTGGAGCGCTTCTGGCCGATGGCGACGTAGACGCAGAAAAGCTTTTCAGCTTCCGGACCGGAGTCGTGAATGGCCTTCTGGTTCAGGATCGTGTCGAGAAGGATCGCGGTCTTGCCGGTCTGGCGGTCGCCGATGACAAGCTCGCGCTGGCCGCGGCCGACGGGGATGAGAGCGTCGATTGCCTTGAGGCCGGTCGACATCGGCTCATGAACCGACTTGCGCGGGATGATGCCGGGAGCCTTGACGTCGACACGCGCACGGCGCGTCGCGTTGATCGGGCCCTTGCCGTCGATCGGATTGCCGAGAGCGTCGACGACGCGGCCAAGCAGTTCCGGGCCAACCGGAACGTCAACGATGGCGCCGGTCCGCTTGACGGTGTCGCCTTCCTTGATGTCGCGGTCGTTGCCGAAGATAACGACACCGACGTTATCGGACTCAAGGTTCAGCGCCATGCCGCGGATGCCGCCGGGGAACTCGACCATTTCACCCGCCTGAACGTTATC
Source organism: Rhizobium sp. 007 (assembly GCF_015353075.1). Taxonomy (NCBI): domain Bacteria; kingdom Pseudomonadati; phylum Pseudomonadota; class Alphaproteobacteria; order Hyphomicrobiales; family Rhizobiaceae; genus Rhizobium; species Rhizobium sp. 007. Next base: position 3,627,640 of record NZ_CP064187.1, read on the forward strand.
CAGACCGTAAACGCGAGCAATACCGTCACCGACAGAAAGCACCTGACCGACTTCCGAGACTTCCGCCTCTTTGCCGAAATTTTTAATTTGATCTTTGAGAATTGCGGAAATTTCCGCGGCGCGGATATCCATCAGCCAACCTCTTTCAATGCAAGCTTGAGGGTAGAAAGTTTGGTACGAAGCGACGTATCAATCTGACGGGACCCGACCTTCACGATCAGACCACCAAGAATTGACGGATCAACCGTGACGGCAATCGTCACGTCTTTGCCGGTGACGCCCTTCAGCGCCGCCTTCAATTCGGTTTCCTGCGCTGCCGTCAGCGCATGGGCCGAGGCGACCTCGGCAGAAATTTCGCCACGCTGGCGAGCAGCAATGATGCGGAAGGCCTTGATCATGCCCGGAAGGGCAAAGAGGCGGCGGTTACGCGCCACAACCTTCAGGAAATTCGCAAAGAAGCCGCTGATGCCGGCCTTCTCGCTGATTGCAGCGACCGCCTTGAGCTGATCGTCTGCGGAGAATACCGGGCTTGCAACGAAGCGCTTCAGGTCGTCGCTCTCGTCCAGCATCGCCTGGAAACGATTGAGATCTGCAGTGACGCTCTCGACGGCGCCTTCTTCAAGAGCCAGTTCGAACAGCGAGGACGCATATCGTTCTGCAACACCAGAAGCAAGCTGGGACGTGTCTGCCACGGGCACAAATTTCCCTGATTTCAACCCAAGAATCCGGCCTTTGGCGGGCGCCTGACCTATGCTCTTGAATTCGTTTTGATTTCCCCCAGAAATCGCAAGAGAAGCCTCTTGCTTCTTCCGAAATTCGGGGTCCGTCTAACATAGGATGTCGGGACTCGCAACACGCGTAATGCCCGAATATGCCTTTCGAATGCTTTTCTATCGGCAAAATCGTGAAATGGCGCAAACCCCGGCGAGCGAGCGGCTCGCGGCGCTGTAATCTAGGTTGCGAAGAAGCCCAAGGAATAGGCGAGCGGGAGTGCCGCTAGAACGGCCTGCACAACCAGAAGTAAATAGTTGAGAATCGTGCTCCCCTTATCGGAAAGGAGCGAAACGATCCGGGCGAAAGCCGCCATTGCAAATGCCGCCCCAAGCGCCATGTAGATGAAATCCTGCGCCAGCATGATCGCCGCCAGTCCAAATCCGAGATAGAAACCGCCGACGGAGCGTTGCTCGGCGAAACCATCCCGGCGCTCTCCACGCGGCTGAAGGCCGAAAAGCTGCATCGCATATCCGGGCGCGAACATGATGACGAGACCCGCAAGAGCGGTGAACGCCGCCGAGCAGAATGCGAGCTGCTCGCCAAAGGTCTCGGGAAAATAAAATTCCATGGATCAACCCCAAATCACGCTGCGAATGCTTGCCCCTTATGGCATGATTGCACCGGGTGGAAAACGGCGGTCAATCGCCGATCTACAGGAAGCTTTGCGGGTCGATATCGAGCTGCACGTGCACCGAGCCACGCTCTTTCGGCGCCTGCGCAAGCATACTGCGCAGAAATGCCTGCATGTCGGAACTCCGCCGCCCGTGTACGAGGAGCCGGAAACGGTAGCGGCCGCGCACCAGCGCCAGCGGTGCTTCGGCGGGGCCGAGCACGGAAATGCCGGAAACCTGCGGCGCCGCGCTCCGCATGCCGCGGGCATGGTTTTCCGCGTCATGGCGCGTTTCGGCCGAGACGATAATCGACGCGAGGCGTCCGAAAGGCGGCAAACTTGCCCTCTCGCGCTCGGCGATTTCCCGCTCATAAAACGCGCTCGCGTCGCCTGAAACGATCGCCTGCATGACGGGATGCTGCGGCTGGTACGTCTGCAGCAGCCCATGGCTCTTCAGACCCGTTCGCCCCGCCCGGCCCGTCACCTGTGAAAGAAGCTGGAATGTTCTTTCCGCCGCGCGCGGATCGCCGTTGGCGAGACCGAGATCCGCATCGACGATGCCGACCAGTGTCATCAACGGAAAGTTATGCCCCTTGGCGACGAGCTGCGTGCCGATGACGATATCCGCTTCGCCCTTGGCGATCGCCTCGAGTTCCAGCCGCAGGCGTTTGACGCCGCCCATGATGTCCGAGGATAACACGATGGTCCGCGCGTCGGGGAAATGACGCTCAACTTCTTCCGCGATGCGCTCGACCCCCGGCCCACAGGCGACGAGGTGATCGAGCGTTCCGCATTCCGGACAAGCCTCCGGCGTCCGCTCCGTATGGCCGCATTGATGGCACTGCAGCTGGCTGCGGAAACGGTGCTCGACGAGCCAGCTCGAACATTGCGGGCACTGGAAGCGGTGGCCGCAGACACGGCAGAGCGTCAGCGGTGCGTAGCCGCGGCGATTGAGGAAGAGCAGCGCCTGCTCGCCCTTTTCGACCGTCTTGCCGATCGCCCGGATCAAGACCGGCGAGAGAAAACCTTCCCTTTTCGGCGCGTGCCGCCGCATATCGACGAGATGCAGATCGGGCAACGCCGCGTCGCCGTAGCGTGTCGGCAGATGGATGGTGCTGTAGCGTCCGTTCTGACCGTTCACCTGGCTTTCGACGGAAGGCGTCGCCGACACGAGAACAACCGGGAAATTGCCGATGCGACCGCGCACGACTGCCATGTCGCGGGCATTGTAATAGACGCGGTCTTCCTGCTTGTAGGCAGGATCATGCTCCTCATCGATGACGATGAGCCCCAGGTCTTCGAACGGCAGAAACAATGCCGACCGGGCACCGGCAACCACGCGAACCTCGCCGGTCACCGCCTGCCGCCAGACTTTCTCGCGCATGCGCGGCGCGAGATCGGAATGCCATTCGGCCGGCTTTGCGCCGAACCGGTCCTGGAAGCGCTCTAGGAAACTTGCGGTGAGCGCGATTTCCGGCAGGAGGATCAGCACCTGCTTGCCGCGGCGAAGCGTGTCGGCGATCGCCTCGAAATAGACCTCGGTCTTGCCAGATCCCGTCACGCCATCGATCAGCGAAACGGCAAACCCACCTTTTGTGACTTCGCTCAAAATCTCTTCGGCGGCATCCTTCTGCGGCCCCTGCAGCCGCGACGAGGCAAAGTCCGGATCGGGTTTTGCCACGACCGGAGGCGGAGGCAGGAAAACTGTCTCGAAAAGCCCTTGGCTGATGAGGCCATCGACAACGCTCGTGGAAACACCGGCGGCATGTGCAAGTCCGGTCCGTGTCCACGAGATACCGTCCGATGCCGTATCGAGCACTCGGGCACGCGCAGGCGTCATCCGCTCCGGTTCGCCGCCGACGAAGCGCAATCCTTCCACCATCGGCTCCGGTTCGAAGGCATTCGGTGCACGAAGCGCCATGCGGGCAACAAGACCGGGCGGCGACAGCGTGTACGCAGCCACCCAGTCGATGAACTCCCGCATTTCCTTGGAAAGCGGCGGGCAATCGAAAACATGCGTGATCGGTCTAAGCTTCTTCGGATCGACGCCATCTTCACCGCCGTCCCAGACAACGCCGATCACCTGTCTGGGGCCGAGCGGCACCTGCACGACCGAACCAGGCTCGGCCGCCATGCCATCCGGCACGGAATAGGAATAGGGTTTCGGTGCAGGCATGGGCACGAGAACCGGAACCGTGCGGGTTCCGGCTGGTGCCTCGAGTAACGCGCCAAAGAGATCGGAAGAATCTGTGCTCATCGGCCGTGACCATGCCCGCAATAAAGCAAAAAGAAAACCTGCGAGAACATCGCCTGCTCGTCCTCATCGATGACGCCGGTCAACCGCATCCCCTCGATCCATGTGAGCCGTCCTGCCGCACGCCGCATCACTCCTCGGCCGCGGCGGCAAGAAGCTCTCCGGCACAATCGGCCTGGCAGCGCCAAGTGCGGAAGCAATCGCGCGGTCGAGATCGACGGTATCCTCCCCTATGCACCAATGATGCCAAAACAGCCGCCAGATTGCTTCCGTCCTCGTCGAGCATCGGTGCCGTGACCGCCAGACATGGCGTGCGCAGGGCGACGATCGGTCGGAGCGCCAGCCATCGATAGCGCGCCGGAGCGTGCCTTTTCCCGCGCCGTTTTCGCCGACGAAAAGATTGATGCCCGAAAGATCCATGCGGATCGATCGCAGCGACCTTTCCTTCTGGGCAAACATCGAGCGGAGCAGCATGCCTCGCTTTAACCTGTCCGCTCAACGAAATGAATGGGCCGCCACTATCTCCGGCGCGGGCGGCTGCATAAGCGGCAGGAACCGTGCATCGCTGTCCGCACGCAGATCATGTAGCGTGTGTTTTTCAAGCGCCTTGGTCACTTCGTTTATGTCGCCGTCCAGATGCCCCACCGGAACGAGATTGCCGATGATGAAATCAAAACGATCGCCGCGCTTGTTGAGAAGTTCGTGAAACACCGTCATGTCGCGCAGTTCGGTCGACCACTTTGCAAACCAGTAGAAAAGACCGGAGTTGCGCGCGGTCATGTGCACTGGCAAGATCGGCAGATTGTATTTGCGGGCAAGGCCGACCGCAGAGTTTTTCCACGGCCTTTCATTCAGCCGGCCGTTCGCCCAATAGGCGATGCGGCCCGAGGGAAACAATACAGTTGCCTTTCCTTGCTTCACGGCGTGGTTCGTAAGCTGCAGCGTCTCACGGGTCTTGAGTTTGGTCTTGTATTCGTCCCGCCATTCCACAGGGATCACCATTTCCGCAAAGCGCGGATTGACGCGCACCGCGTCCCGGTTGGCAAAGAACATCATGTCCGGGCGGCGGTTCTTCAGGAGGTCGAAAACTGCAACACCATCGGCAATGCCGGTCGGATGATTGCTGACGAGTATGAAGCCGCCGGAAGCAGGGATACGCTCGGCATTTCTAACCGCGATGTCCAGCGTCAGCAGGTTGCTCATATATTCGAAGCACTGAAAGCCCGGCATGTTCGCTACGTCGTTGGCGAACTGAAGCGCCTTGTTATAGCGCAAAAGCGCATAGAGAAAGGGCCGCATCACCGGCCAAAGCGGGTTTCGGACGATGCGCTGGCCGCGCTCGGCGATCAGAGTATCAACGATGTGTCCGGGGTTGCCGTGGGAAACCAGAGCGATCGCTTCCGCGAGCTGTCCGAAAGCCGTCGTGGATTGGCGCCGTGCCATGCAAAGTCCTGTTTCGTTCGGAACAGCTATCGCAACCTATTATGATGGAAGCATGACAAGAGCTTGGCCGATATTAGCAATTCCCTAACGGTCCCTCCTTCAAACTTGGCAAAGGCAAGAACAAAATCAAGGCCCGCGCCAGTGAACGAACTTTTGATTATCGCCGACCCGCGCCTGATGGCGGAACGCAGCGCCTGGCTTGAAAATCTCGAGCGCGAGCGGCGCTTTTCCGAACACACGCTCGACGCCTACGAGCGTGATAGCCGCCAGTTCCTCACCTTCCTGACCGGCCATATCGGCGGCCCGGCGACGTTGAAGGACATTGAATCTCTTCGCCCGGCCGATTTCCGCGGCTTCCTGGCTGCCCGCCGGAAAGAAGGTTCCGGGGCGCGATCGCTTGGCCGCAATCTCGCCGGTCTTCGGTCGCTGCTGCGATATCTGGAAAAAAAAGGTTTGGTGAACGCCGCCGGAGCAGGAGCCGTTCGCTCACCGAAACAGCCGAAATCGCTGCCGAAACCACTCTCCGACAAGCAGGCGATCAATGTCGCCAGCGACGAGGCACAGCTTCACGAGGAACCATGGATCGCTGCGCGCGACGCCGCCGTTTTCACGCTCCTCTATGGCTGCGGTCTGCGCATTGCCGAGGCACTTGACCTGACTGCGGACAGCTTGCATGCAGGCGCCACGACACTGCGCATCACCGGCAAGGGCAACAAGACGCGCCTGGTTCCGCTGCTGCCCGTTGTTCTTGAAGCCGTTGAGAAATACCGCTCTCTCTGCCCGTACCATCTGGAGAAAGGAGAACCGCTCTTCCGCGGCGCTCGCGGCGGCAAGCTCCAGGCTGGGATCATCCAGCGCACGATGCAGCGGATGCGCAGCGCCTTCGGATTGCCGGAAACGGCAACACCGCATGCGCTGCGGCATTCTTTTGCAACCCATCTGCTGGCTGGCGGCGGCGATCTGAGGACGATCCAGGAACTGCTCGGTCACGCAAGCCTGTCCACGACCCAGGTCTATACCGGCGTCGATTCATCGCGTTTGCTGGAAGTTTACGATCGTGCCCATCCGAGGGCGTAATCTTTTGTTAACGCATTCTCTTAAGGCAATATGCGCATGCGAGGCGTAGAGCATGAGTTCTCATACATTGTGACCGGAACATCATCATGACGATCACCGTCGGCCACCGTAGTCTGCGCGTTGCGACACCGGGCAATATGTTGCTCGGGCTGATTGCAGCCTTCCATATGCTGCTTGCCGCCGCGCTTCTCGCCGTGCTCCTTGCGGTGTCTTCGGCGCAGGCTGCCGACGATACCTGCACCGGCAAGAACCTGATGACCGAGCTTCAGCAGAACGATCCTGCCCGCTATGCAGAGGTCGTCAAGGAAGCGGATGCGACGCCGAACGGCAAAGGCATTTTCTGGAAGATCGAAAAGCCCGGCCTGAAGACCTCGTGGCTGCTTGGCAGCATGCATGTTACGGATCCGCGCGTGCTGAACCTGCCGCTCTACGCCCAGGCCGCTCGTGATGGCGCCGATACGATCGTCATCGAATCCGATGAGATCCTGAGCGAAAAAAAGGCGGCCGCCGCTCTCCTCACCCGGCCGGATCTCACCATGTTCACCGATGGGACGACGATCGAAAAACTCCTGTCGCGCGAGGATTACGCCCGACTCGGTGCGGGCCTCCAGCGACGCGGCATTCCGCTCTCCGCCGTTTCGCGCATGCGCCCTTGGATGATTGCGAGCGCCGTCGCGCTCCCCGCCTGCGAGATTTCCCGCAAGGCCAAGGGTATCCCCTTCCTCGATCAGAAGATCGCAGCCGACGCAGCCGCCGAAGGCAAGCAGGTGCGCGGGCTCGAAACGCTTGCCGAACAACTGCAGGCAATGGCCGAACTTCCGGTCGAATTCCATCTGAAGTCACTGATCGAGACCCTGGAGCTCGGCTCCAAGATGAACGACGTCGTGGAAACGATGACCGATCTCTATCTCTCCGGCGACATCGGCATGACAATACCGATGCTGAAAACAGTTTCGCCGGACGGCAAGGACGAGGAGAGCGATTACGCCAGCTTCGAGCAGCGCATCATCCTCGACCGCAACAAAATAATGGCCGAGCGCGCAGCTCCGATTCTCGCCAGTGGTAATGTCTTCATGGCTGTCGGCGCCCTACATCTGCCGGGCGATGGCGGAGTCATCGAACTTCTGCGCAAACAGGGTTTCACCGTCACGCAAGTGAATTGAAGCTACGCGCAAAGCGCGGGTATTCCTTCATTTCAGTTTTATCCGGTTGCCCGTGCTCGCGGGACCGAAGCCATGACTTAATCGCGCTTCAGACCAGTAAGGTGAAGGCATTTGGCTAAAGCCCATTAAAAAAGCCGCGGTCCTTGCGAACCGCGGCGTCTGAGCTTCGGTCTTCGGGATTTACATATGGATCGGCTTGAAGAAGGCAGCGAGTGCCGCTTCCTTCACTGCTTCCGACATTGTCGGATGCGCATGGCAGGTGCGGCCGAGATCCTCGGCAGAACCGCCGAATTCCATGAGAACGGCAATCTCGTGGATCATCTCGCCGGCACCGAAGCCGACGATATGACCGCCGAGAACGCGGTCCGTTGCCTTGTCCGACAGGATCTTTACGAAGCCGTCTGTCGCGAGCATCGCGCGAGCGCGGCCATTTGCCGTAAACGGGAACTTGCCAGCCTTATAGGCGATGCCTGCAGCCTTCAGTTCTTCCTCGGTCTTGCCGACGGAAGCGACTTCCGGCTGTGTGTAGACGACGCTCGGGATGACGTCGTAATTCACATGACCGGCGTGGCCGGCAAGGATTTCGGCAAGCGCCGCGCCTTCGTCTTCCGCCTTGTGCGCCAACATAGGACCCTTCACGACGTCGCCGATTGCATAAATGCCGGCGACATTGGTCTTGAAATGGCCGTCGATCTCGACGCGGCCGCGATTGTCGAGCTTGACACCCGCCTCTTCAAGGCCGAGGCCTGCCGTATAGGGCAAGCGGCCCGTGGCGATGAGAACGACTTCCGCTTCGAGCGTCACCTTGTCGCCGCCCTTGACCGGTTCGAACGTCACCTTGGCACCCGTGCCGCCCTTCTCGACGCCGACGACCTTGGCGCCGAGGTTGAATTCGATGCCCTGCTTGGCGAGCATGCGCTGGAACTGCTTGGCTACATCGCCATCCATGCCGCCGAGGATCGTGTCGAGATATTCGACGACGGTCACCTTCGCACCGAGGCGCGACCAGACAGAGCCCAGTTCGAGACCGATGACGCCGCCACCGACGACGATCATCGTTTCCGGCACTTTCTCCAGCGCAATACCGCCGGTCGAGGAGATGATTACCTTTTCATCGAACTCGACTTGAACGCCTGGGATGCCGGCAACATCGGAGCCTGTGGCTATCACGATGTTCTTGCCTTCGATCTCCTGGATCTTGCCGTCGTCGGCGGTCACCGAAACTTTCCCGGCGGAAACGATCTTGCCGGTGCCTTGGAAGGCATCGATTTTGTTCTTCTTGAAGAGGAAGGCGACGCCGTCGACATTCGACTTCACCGTCGCATCCTTGTGCGCCAGCATCTTTTCGAGATTAAGCTTCGGAGCCGGTATTTCGATGCCGAGCGCATCCATGCCGTGACCGGCATGATGGAACATTTCGGAAGCATGCAGCAACGCCTTGGAGGGAATGCATCCGACATTAAGGCAGGTGCCGCCGAAGGTCGCGCTTTTTTCGACGACCGCAACCTTGAGGCCGAGCTGGGCCGCCTTGATCGCGGCGACATAGCCGCCGGGGCCGGTTCCGATAATGATCACATCATAGGACATTGTTTCGTTTCCTTTGCTTTAATCGTTTAGTCGGCCGCGCGGGTGAGTGCGAGGCGGAAGCCGAAGCCGACCAATGCGGCGCCGGTGATGCGGTTGAACCATTTGCCGCTGGCAATGAAGCGGTCGTGACGGGCTTGACGGTGAAGAAGATCGAGACGCCGGCGAAGAATTTGCATCGTTTACCCTTTGCGACCTACCGCCCACCGCTGACGTTGAGGATTGCACCGGTGACATAGGAGGCCGCAGGAGAAAGAAGATAGAGGACGGCATCGGCCACCTCTTCTGCCGTTCCCGGCCGCTGCATCGGAATGCTCGGCGCCATGTCGCGCGCACGGTCTGGCAGTCCGCCGGAGGCGTGAATATCGGTGTCGATAATTCCCGGGCGGATCGCATTCACCCGGATGCCATCCGCAGCGACTTCGCGGGCGAGCCCGATCGTGAAGGTATCGATCGCCGCCTTCGAAGCGGCGTAATCCACATATTGCGACGGCGATCCGATGATCGCCGCCATCGACGAGACGTTGACGATCGCTCCGCCCTTGCCACCATGCTTGCTCGACATGCGGCGAACGGCCTCCGCCGCGCAGAGAATGGAGCCGGTGACATTGACGCGCATCATCCGCTCGATGCGCTCGACGCTCATTTCGTCGACGCGCTGAGCCGTATCGATGATACCGGCATTGTTCACCAGCCCGTCAAGCCGCCCGAAATGGCGATCAACGGTTTCGAACATCAAGGTGATTTCAGCGGCGTTGCCGACATCGCCTTTGACGGCAATCGCCTCGCCGCCGTCCGCCGCGATCGCTTCAATGACGGCATCCGCGGCTGCCCTATTCGAGACATAATTCACGGCAACCCGCCAGCCTTGCTTGGCAGCAAGCCTTGAGACGGCAGCACCGATGCCGCGGCTTGCGCCGGTCACGAGCAGAACAGGCACATCACTCATTTCGCGCATTCCTTGAATGTCAGGACATCCCAGGGCGCGACCGTCGCCTTGCCTTCGCCCCAAATCGAGGACTCGCGGATCGCCGGACCGAGACCAGGTAGCACGATCCTGTCAGCAGCGCCCTGCGCCTCAGCCTGAAGATTATCCAGTTCGCCCGCGGCACGGACGCTGTAGAACGGCCCTTGCCAGATCGTGCAGGCATCGAGATCCGCACCCGTCACATCACCATCCGGGCACTTGAACATGACGATGCCGATAGCACGATCGGGATCCTCCGACGGCATCACATATCCGTCCAGAACGATCGAGGTCTTCAAGACATTGATCTTGAACTGATTGCTTGCCGCAGCGGCTTCGGAACCGAGCGGCGAAAAGCGGAGTTCATAAGCGCCGTCGCGATCGGCATAGACGGCATCAGATTGCTTGCACTCGGCCGAAAGCGCAGCTCCCGTCATTGCGCACAGGAAAAGTGGCGCCGCCAAGGCAGCCGCCAATTTCAGCCTAACGATTAGGAGCGAACTGCCGTCCGCTGCCGGAACTCCACGCGCCATAAGGCACTCCTTGCCGCGAAAGACAGGGCCGCTCGCGCGGTCCCATCATTCTCTTAGAGATCGAGAACCAGACGCTCCGGATCTTCCAGGCTTTCCTTGACGCGGACGAGGAAGGTCACGGCCTCCTTACCGTCGACGATGCGGTGATCGTAGGAGAGTGCCAGATACATCATCGGACGGATGACGATCTGGCCGCCGACAACGACCGGACGCTCCTGGATCTTGTGCATGCCGAGAATGCCCGACTGCGGCGCATTGAGGATCGGCGAGGACATCAGCGAGCCATAGACGCCGCCATTGGTGATCGTGAAGGTGCCGCCCTGCATGTCGGCCATCGAGAGCGTGCCGTCGCGCGCGGCCTTGGCAAGACGGCCAAGGTCTTTCTCGATCTCGGCGATCGACATCTGGTCGGCATCGCGGATGATCGGAACGACCAGGCCCTTGTCTGTGCCGACAGCCATGCCGATGTGGCAGTAGTTCTTGTAGATGATGTCGGTGCCATCGATCTCGGCGTTGACGGCCGGCAGTTCCTTCAGGGCGTGCGTCACAGCCTTGGTGAAGAAGCCCATGAAGCCGAGCTTCACGCCATGCTTCTTTTCGAAGACGTCTTTGTACTTGGCGCGCAGATCCATGACTGCCTTCATGTCCACCTCGTTGTACGTGGTGAGCATGGCTGCGGTGTTCTGCGCATCCTTGAGGCGCTTGGCAATCGTCTGGCGCAGGCGCGTCATCTTCACGCGCTCCTCGCGGCCGGCGTCCTCGACCGTCGAGGGGCCACGAACTGCAGCGGGAGCGGCAGGCGCAGCAGCCGGGGCGGAAAGACCCTTGGCGACGGCAGCGATCACATCGCCCTTCAGCACCTGGCCGCGCTTGCCACTGCCTTCGACTTGATCGGCCGAGAGATTGTTCTCAGCGAGCATCTTGGCGGCAGCCGGCGCCGCCGGCATGGTGGAAGCCGGGGCCGGGGCGGAAGCAACCGGTGCCGCAGCGGCAGCCGCCGGAGCAGCAGGCGTTGCCTGGGCGGGAGCAGCGACGGCCGGCTCGGCGGCCTTGGCGGGAGCGGCAGCCGGGGCTGCAGCGCCTGCGGCGATCTGGCCGAGCAGAGCGCCGAGGCCCACGGTTTCGCCGGCCTGGGCAACGATTTCGGACAGCGTGCCGGAGCTCGGTGCCGGGACTTCGATGGTCACCTTGTCGGTTTCAAGCTCGAGAATCGGCTCATCGGCCTTGATGGCGTCGCCAACCTTCTTGAACCAGGTGCCGACGGTTGCCTCGCTGACGGATTCACCGAGAGTTGGAACGCGGATTTCTGTGGCCATTGTTCAAATCCTGATTTGCTTGTTTTCGTTTATTCGTTTCCGGCAGCAGACGGCCGGAGAATGATCGAGGGCATTGGTAAAATTTCGAAGTGGAAACCGAAACTGGAGCGGACGATCGGATCGGCATCGGCGAGCGCCTTTGCGGCCTCCCGATCCTCGACTGAAACGACCGCCATACCCCAGGCGCCTTCGCCCTCGAAGACGGGGCCGACAGCAATTGCCGATCCCGCTTCTGCGTTGTGGCGCCAATATTCGGCATGCCGTTCCATCGCAGCCATTTCCTCCCCGGTCGCGTCGTTCGGAAAGCGGGAACGAGGCGGCACAAGTCTCAAGAAGAAATATGCCATCGCCCCAACTCCTCAGCCGCCCAGCGCATCCTCAAGGAATGCAGCGAGCTGCGACAGATGCTTGGACATCAGGCCCGTTGCCGGCGAAGCGGCAGCCGGACGTCCGGTGTAGCGGACGCGCTGATACTTCGCATCGATATGGGCAAGAACCCACTCGAGATACGGATCGATGAACGACCATGCGCCCATGTTCTTCGGCTCTTCCTGGCACCAGACCATTTCGGCATTGCGGAAGCGGGAGAGCTCGTTGATGAGCGCCTTGGCCGGGAACGGGTAGAGCTGTTCGACGCGCAGCAGATAGACATCGTCGATACCGCGCTTTTCGCGCTCCTCCAGAAGATCATAATAAACCTTGCCGGAGCACATGACGACGCGGCGGATCTTGTTGTCTTTCTGCAGCTTGATCGGTCCGTCCTTGATGACCTCTGCATCATCCCACAGAAGGCGGTGGAAAGAGGATTCGCCGGCCATCTCTGCGAGGCTCGAAACCGCCCGCTTGTGGCGCAGCAACGACTTCGGCGTCATCAGGATCAGCGGCTTGCGGAAGTCGCGCTTCAACTGACGGCGCAGGATATGGAAGTTGTTCGCCGGGGTCGTGACGTTGGCAACCTGCATGTTGTCTTCCGCACAAAGCTGCAGGAAGCGTTCCAGGCGCGCCGAAGAGTGTTCCGGACCCTGACCTTCGTAACCATGCGGCAGCAGGCAGACGAGACCCGACATGCGCAGCCACTTGCGTTCGCCCGACGAAATGAACTGGTCGAAGACGACCTGCGCACCGTTTGCGAAATCGCCGAACTGCGCTTCCCAGAGCGTGAGCGCGTTCGGGCGCGCCAGCGAATAGCCGTATTCGAAGCCGAGAACGGCCTCTTCGGAGAGCATCGAGTTGATGACCTCGTAGCGGGCCTGCGTCGGCGACAGGTTGGCGAGCGGGATATAACGCGCTTCGGTCTCCTGATCGTAAAGGACCGAATGGCGCTGCGAGAAAGTGCCGCGTTCGCAATCCTGACCCGAAAGGCGGATCTTATGGCCTTCGAGGCAGAGTGCGCCAAAAGCGAGCGCCTCGCCCATTGCCCAGTCGATGCCTTCGCCCGTCTGGATCATGTTGGCCCGGTTTTCCATGAAGCGCTGGATCGTGCGGTGCGCGTTGAAGCCCGCCGGCACTTCCGAGAGCTTGCGGCCGATCTCCTTCAATTGTTTCATCGGCACGGCCGTCTTGCCACGGCGCTGCTCATCGGCGTTGTCGGCCGTGCGCAGACCAGACCATTCGCCGTCCAGCCAGTCGGCCTTGTTCGGCTTGTAGGACTGCCCGGCCTCGAACTCCTGCTCGAGATGAGCGCGCCAGTCGGCCTTCATCTTCTCGACTTCGCCTTCGGTCAGCAGGCCTTGCGCAACAAGACGCTCGGCGTAAAGCTGGAACACCGTCTTGTGGCCACGGATGACCTTGTACATCTTCGGCTGGGTGAAGGACGGTTCGTCGCCTTCGTTGTGGCCGTAGCGGCGGTAGCAGAACATGTCTATCACGACCGGCTTGTGGAACTTCATGCGGAACTCGGTCGCGATTTTCGCGGCGTAGACCACAGCTTCCGGATCGTCGCCATTGACGTGGAAGATCGGGGCCTCGATCATCTTCGCAACGTCGGACGGATAGGGCGACGAACGGGAGAAGGCCGGGTTCGTCGTAAAGCCGATCTGGTTGTTGATGATGACATGCATCGTGCCGGCGACACGGTGGCCGCGAAGACCCGAAAGGCCGAGAATTTCAGCGATGACGCCCTGGCCCGCGAAAGCCGCATCGCCGTGGATCAGCAACGGCAGAATCTTGGCGCGCTCGGAGAGCGGAATGACATCGCCTTCCCAGACGGTAGCACTCATGTCCTGCTTGGCGCGCGCCTTGCCCATGACGACGGGGTCGACGATTTCAAGGTGCGAAGGGTTTGCCGTCAGCGAAACGTGAACCTTGTTGCCGTCGAATTCGCGGTCGGAAGATGCACCGAGATGGTACTTCACGTCGCCTGAACCTTCGACCTCGTCGGGCGCATAGGAACCACCCTTGAACTCATGGAAGATGGCGCGATGCGGCTTTCCCATGACTTGGCTGAGCACGTTCAAGCGGCCGCGATGCGCCATGCCGAACACGGCTTCCTTCAGGCCGAGGTGGCCGCCACGCTTCAGGATCTGCTCAAGAGCCGGGATCAGTGATTCACCGCCATCGAGGCCGAAGCGCTTGGTGCCCTTGAACTTGACGTCGAGGAACTGCTCATAGCCTTCCGCTTCGACGAGCTTGGCAAGGATCGCCTTCTTGCCTTCCGGCGTGAACGCAACGCCCTTGTCCGGCCCTTCGATGCGTTCCTGAACCCAGGCCTTCTCTTCCGGATTGGACATGTGCATGAACTCGACGCCGAGAGTCGAGCAATAGGTTCGCTCGAGGATCTCGATCATCTGCGGAATGGTCGCGTATTCGAGACCGAGCACGTTGTCGATGAAGATCTTGCGATCGTAGTCGGCCGCGCTGAAGCCGTACGCTTCCGGCGACAGTTCCTTGTAGTCTTCGACCGGTGCTGCGATGCCTAGCGGATCGAGCTTGGCATGCAGATGGCCGCGCATGCGATAGGCACGGATCATCATGATGGCACGCACGGAATCGCGCGTCGCCTGGAGGATGTCAGCGCCGTCGGTCGGCTTGCCGGCAGCTTCGGCCTTTGCCTTCACCTTGGTTTCGATGACCTTCTCGACCGCGCCCCAATCACCGTCGAGCGCAGATACAAGATCGCCGCCGGCCTGAATCGGCCAATTCTTCTTGCGCCAGGAAGCGCCCTTGGCCGCCTTCTTCACATCGTTCGGATCGTCTTCCAGCGCCTTGAAGAAAGTCCGCCACTGATCGTCGACCGATGATGGATCCTCTTCGTAGCGCGCATAGAGCTGCTCGATATAGGCAGCATTGGCGCCATCCAGAAACGAAGTGATCTGAAACTGCTCGTTGGCTTCTTGCCGTGCCATGGTTTTACGCGGACGCTTTCCGCCCGCCTCCTGACTTTTGATGAATTTGCCGGCTCTACCCGGCTGCCGCATTCGAATTTGCCGCCTGTCCGCGGCACACCTGCTGTCGAAAACCTGGGGCCGGGCGGAAGCGCAGGTGCTTTCTTCCGCCCGGATATATAAGTTGGCTTAGCCCTTGAGGACTTCAACCAACGTCTTGCCGAGACGAGCCGGAGACGGCGACACCGTGATGCCGGCCGCTTCCATAGCCGCGATCTTGTCTTCCGCGCCGCCCTTGCCGCCGGAAATCACGGCGCCGGCATGGCCCATGGTGCGGCCCGGAGGTGCCGTTCGCCCGGCGATGAAGCCGACCATCGGCTTCTTGCGTCCACGCTTGGCTTCGTCCTTGAGGAACTGAGCCGCGTCTTCTTCAGCCGATCCGCCGATTTCGCCGATCATGATGATCGACTTAGTTTCGTCGTCGGCAAGGAACATCTCGAGTACGTCGATGAACTCGGTGCCCTTGACCGGGTCGCCGCCGATGCCGACTGCCGTCGTTTGGCCGAGACCTTCATTCGAGGTCTGGAAGACGGCTTCATAGGTCAGCGTGCCGGAGCGCGAGAGAACGCCGACCGAACCCTTTTTGAAGATGGAGCCCGGCATGATGCCGATCTTGCATTCCTCAGGCGTCAAAACACCCGGGCAGTTCGGACCGATTAGGCGCGACTTCGACTTGTCGAGCTTGGACTTGACCTTGACCATGTCCTCGACCGGAATGCCTTCCGTGATGCAGATGATGAGCGAAATTTCCGCCTCGATCGCCTCGATGATCGCCTCGGCGGCGCCGGCCGGCGGCACATAGATCACCGATGCGTCGGCACCGGTCCTTTCCTTGCCCTCGGCAACGGAGGCGAAGATCGGCAGATGTGCTTCGCCTTCGAGCGACCCCCAGGTCTCGCCACCCTTCTTCGGATGGATGCCGCCGACCATCTTGGTGCCGTAATAGGCAAGCGCCTGCTCGGTGTGGAAAGTGCCGGTCTTGCCGGTCAGCCCCTGGACCAGGACCTTGGTGTCTTTATTGACGAGAATGGACATGCCTTAGTTCCCTTTCACAGCAGCGACGATCTTCTTCGCCGCGTCGTCAAGATCGTCGGCAGGGATCACGTTCAGCCCGCTCTCTCGTATGATTTTCTTGCCGAGTTCTACATTGGTGCCTTCGAGACGGACGACGAGCGGCACCTGGAGGCCTACTTCCTTCACCGCCGCGATCACGCCTTCGGCGATGACGTCGCAGCGCATGATGCCGCCGAAGATATTGACCAGGATGCCCTTCACGGCCGGATCGGCGGTGATGATCTTGAAAGCCGCGGTGACCTTTTCCTTCGACGCACCGCCGCCGACATCGAGGAAGTTCGCAGGCTCGGCGCCGTAGAGCTTGATGATGTCCATGGTCGCCATGGCAAGGCCCGCACCATTGACCATGCAGCCGATATTGCCGTCGAGGGCAACGTAGGCAAGGTCATATTTGGAGGCTTCGATTTCCTTCTCGTCTTCTTCCGTTTTGTCGCGCAGAGCGACGATGTCTTCGTGACGGAAGAGCGCATTGCCGTCGAAGGATACCTTGGCGTCGAGGACGCGCAGGCGACCGTTCTTCATGACGATCAGCGGATTGACTTCGAGCAGGCTCATGTCCTTTTCGACGAAAGCCTTGTAGAGGATCGGGAACAGCGTGTCGCCATCCTTGCGAGCTTCGCCTTGGAGATTCAGCGCATCCGCAAGCTTCTTGCTGTCTTCAGCCGTTACGCCCTTTGCGGGGTCGATAGCGACGGTGATAATCTTCTCGGGCGTGTCGTGTGCAACGGTCTCGATGTCCATGCCGCCTTCCGTCGAAACGACGAAGGCAACCTGGCCGACGGAACGGTCGACGAGAATTGAGAGATAGAGTTCGCGCTCGATATCGGCACCGTCTTCGATGTAGAGGCGGTTGACCTGCTTGCCGGCCGGGCCGGTCTGCTTGGTGACCAGCGTATTGCCGAGCATTTCCTTGGCATTGGCGACGACTTCGTCGATCGACTTCGCAAGGCGAACGCCACCTTTGGCTTCCGGCGAGAGTTCCTTGAATTTACCCTTGCCGCGGCCGCCGGCGTGTATCTGGCTTTTCACGACGTAGAGCGGACCCGGCAATTCTTTTGCCGCAGCCTCGGCTTCGTCGGCCTTGAAGATGGCCACACCTTCAGCGACCGGTGCGCCATAGCTCTTCAGCAGAGCCTTGGCCTGATATTCATGAATGTTCATGGGTTTATTCCTGTTTTGATTACTTCAGCGCGGGCGCGATGTTGATGCAGGCTTCGCACAGGCCGGCGACAGCGCCGACCGACTTGTCGAAGGCTTCCTTCTCGGCCTTGTTGAGGTCGATCTCGATGACGCGCTCGACGCCGCCGGCACCGATCACTGTCGGAACGCCGACATACATGTCCTTGACGCCGTACTGGCCGGAGAGATGCGCCGCGCAGGGCAAAACGCGCTTCTTGTCCTTGAGGTAGGCCTCGGCCATCTCGATTGCCGAGGCTGCCGGAGCGTAGTAGGCCGAACCGGTCTTCAGGAGGCCGACGATTTCGGCGCCGCCGTCACGGGTGCGCTGGATGATTTCCTCGAGCCGTTCCTTGGTGACCCAACCCATGGTGATGAGGTCGGTGAGCGGAATGCCGGCAACGGTGGAGTAGCGAGCAAGCGGCACCATCGTGTCGCCGTGGCCGCCGAGAACGAAAGCAGTGACGTCCTGAACGGAAACGTTGAATTCCTTGGCAAGGAAGAGGCGAAAGCGCGAGCTATCGAGAACGCCCGCCATGCCGACCACCTTGTTGGCCGGAAGGCCGGAAAACTTCTGCAGCGCCCAAACCATGGCGTCGAGCGGATTGGTGATGCAGATGACGAAAGCGTTCGGGGCATATTTCTTGATGCCGGCGCCGACCTGCTCCATGACCTTGAGGTTGATGCCGAGAAGGTCGTCGCGGCTCATGCCCGGCTTGCGCGGAACGCCGGCGGTGACGATGCAGACGTCTGCGCCTTCGATCGCAGAATAGTCGCTGGCACCCGTCAGATTGGCATCGAAGCCTTCGACCGGGGACGACTGGGCGATATCGAGGCCCTTGCCCTGTGGAATGCCGTCGGCGATGTCGAAGAGGACGATGTCGCCGAGCTCTTTCAGGCCGGCGAGATGCGCCAGCGTGCCACCAATCATGCCAGAACCGATAAGTGCGATCTTGTTACGCGCCATTTCGCTGTTTCCTTTGCGATCAAAATCAGTCGGGCGCCGCGTCCAGGGCGTCGTCCAATGACGCAATCGCATAGCCCTAAAGCCCAAAAATGGCAACGTGTTATTTTTGGATCAGCAATTTCAATCGTTTAGATACAAAATATCTTACGTAAACGTAAGATATTTTGTTGCGAAACTGTTACTCCGCGGCGTGCTTTTTATGGTGCATCGCAAGATATTCCGCGCTGCGCATCTCAAAAAGGCGCGATGCGGTACGATCGAATTCGAAGCCTTCCGTCCCGCGCCGTTCGATCAGCAAATCTTCCGGCATTGCCGCAGCCGACGCATGAAGGCGAACGCCGTGGTCGTAGAGCGTGTCGACAAGAATAATGAAACGCTTCGCCTGGTTCCGCTTGTCCGGACCGAGCATCGGGATGCGATCGACAAAGATCGTATCGAAACGCTTGGCGATTGCGAGAAAATCAGCAGCACCGAGCGGCTTCTCGCAAAGATCGGCAAAGGAAAAGCGCGCCATGCGATCGACTGCGAGTGGCACATGGATCGACCGACCTTTCATCGGGATATCGAAAGGCTGCGCCTTGCGCCCATCCAGCGCCTGCGCCCAGGACGCGTCCATGGCCATATCCGTCCGCTCATCGATCGGCGTCAGATAGACCGGCTGGCTGTTCAGCTTCTCCATCCGGTAATCCGTCGGGGAGTCGAGCGTCACGACCTCGACATTGTTCCTGAGGAGACCGATGAAAGGCAGGAAGAGACCGCGATTGAGGCCGTCCTTGTAGAGATTGTCGGGCTCGACATTCGAGGTCGCGATGAGCACGCAGCCACGCGCAAAAAGCTCGGAGAACAGCCGCGACAGGATCATCGCATCAGCGATGTCCGTCACCGTAAACTCATCGAAACACAGGAGTTCGGCCTCCTGGTAAAGTGCGGCCGCCACGGGCGGCACGGGATCGGCCTGCTTTATCTCACCGTTCTTCAGCTTGAGCCGGTGCGCGGCGATGCGGTTGTGGACATCGGCCATGAACTCGTGGAAGTGCGCACGGCGTTTCTTCGAACAGGGCGCCATGCGGTAGAAGATATCCATCAGCATCGTCTTGCCGCGCCCGACGCTGCCGTGAATATAGAGTCCCTTGATGCCTTCGCTCGCCTTTTTCTTCGAAGCGAAGAGCCAGCCGAGCGAGCTGGATTTAGCAGCCGGGCGGCGGCGCTTCAGTTCAAAAAGCACCCGATCGAGGCTTTTTGCCACATCCATCTGCGCTGAATCGATCTGGAGAGCGCCGGAGGCCGTCAGCGATTTCAAGTGTTCGCTGACGCTCGAAGTGTAGTCGGGGATAGGCTGCATGAGGAGGAGTCCGCCTACGCGTCGTCGGCGGGGTGGCCGCCGGTTGTTTTACCGGCTGAGGGTGATCGGTTGACCGGTGCTCGTCTGGCCGCTGAAGCTGTTGTCGGCGGTCTTGTAGACGCTGCCGATCTGGTTGCCGCTGCGATCCTTGAGAAGAACCTGCTTGCCGGAGACTTCCCAGGAGCCCATCGCCGTCAGCTCGCCGGCGCAGCCGCGCGTGCCGCCGCGTGAGCCGCTGCCGAGATTGGTCAGCGTCAGGAACATGTCGCACCTGCCGTTGACGCGCCAGCTGCCGACCATGGATTCCTTGGAGACGTCAAGCGCATTGGCCGCCATGGCACCCGGCTGGCCCGGAACCGCAGGCGCGGCCGTCGGAGCGGCGGGAAACTGCGAGGCGCCTGCCGGTGGTGGAAGCTGCCCGCCCTGGACGGAAGGAACAGGCTGCGCGGTTAGCGGTGCCGGCGAGCTGTAACTCGCATTGTCATATGCCGTGCGCTGGCAGCCCGCCAATGACAGAACAACCGCCACACCCGTCATCGCATATCGCAATTGCATCATCATGCTCCCGATTGTCCGCTCTTGCCGCACAGAATTGGTCATCAGACTGATTTTCGAATTAGCGTATTTCACTTTGGTTAATCAAGTCGGCACAGCCATAAATTGCTCGCGACAATGCTTATGCCAGAAATGGAGCAGTTCAACTTGCCTGTCGGAGTACTTCCTGCAGATAGAATTTGTCAGCAAGGTGATGATCTGCACAATCCTTCGCCGGATTCAGACCGATCCCAGCAAAAATTCGCAAGAACCCGGCGCAGCCTCTGTCAGCGCCGGGCATTTGGCGAGCATCGGCTATCAGACCCGGCGCTCAACCATCATCTTCTTGATCTCGGCAATGGCCTTTGCCGGATTGAGACCCTTAGGGCAGGTCTGCGCGCAGTTCATGATCGTGTGGCAGCGGTAAAGCCGGAAAGGATCTTCGAGGTCGTCAAGACGCTCGCCGGTCGCCTCGTCTCTGGAGTCGATCAGCCAGCGATAGGCCTGCAGCAGGACGGCCGGACCGAGATAGCGGTCGCCGTTCCACCAGTAGCTCGGACAGGAGGTCGAGCAGCAGGCGCAGAGAATGCACTCGTAGAGGCCGTCGAGCTTCTGGCGATCCTCGTGGCTCTGTTTCCATTCCTTGGCAGGTGCTGGAGATACGGTCTTCAGCCAGGGTTCGATCGAGCGGTGCTGCGCATAGAAATTCGTCAGGTCCGGAACGAGATCCTTCACCACCGGCAAATGCGGCAGTGGATAGATTTTAACCGTGCCCTTGATGTCATCCATGCCCTTGGTGCAGGCAAGCGTGTTCGTGCCGTCGATATTCATCGCGCAGGAACCGCAGATGCCTTCGCGACAGGAACGGCGCAGCGTCAACGTCGGATCGATCTTGTTCTTGATGTAGAGCAGGCCGTCGAGAACCATCGGGCCACAGTCGTCGACATCGATATAGAAGGTGTCGATCGACGGGTTCTGGTCGTCATCCGGGCTCCAGCGGTAGACGCGAAATTCACGGGTGTTCTTCGCACCCGCCGGCTTCGGCCAGACCTTGCCTTCGCGCATCTGAGAGTTCTTGGGGAGAGCGAGTTCAACCATGATAAAATCCTAGTTTGCCGACAGGGGTTCCGTTTTCACGCAACCCCTACAACCACCGAAAGCAGCGTTGCCGGCTGCGAGCGACGAGCGAGCACCCTGCGCGCCATTCGCTGTCTTCCACACACCGACCTCGTTGTTGACCGCGGCAGCCAAGCCGCCGGGAGCACGCAATTTGTAGCGCTCCGCCGCCATGACGGGCGAGACGGCCCGCACCGCGGCAATGAACGAAGCTAATCCGAGGTACTTTCCCATCGTCAATACACACGAGCCTTCGGCGCGATCTTGTTGGGATCGATGCCTTCAGAGATGAGCTCGGTGTGAACCGGACGGTAGTCGAGCTTGACCTCGCCGGCATTGCTGACCCAGGCCAGCGTGTGCTTGCGCCAGTTGACGTCGTCGCGGCCGGCGTATGCGCCTTCGGTGTAATCCTCGCGGGCATGCGAACCACGGCTTTCCTTGCGCGCCTCAGCGCCGTAGATCGTTGTGATCGCATTCGCCATCAGGTTTTGCAGCTCGAGCGTCTCAACGAGATCGGAATTCCAGATCATCGAACGGTCGGTGACCTTGATGTCCGACATTTCCTGCCAGATCGCGGAAATGCGCCTGCAGCCGGATTCCAGCGACTCCTGGGTGCGGAACACGGCGGCGTCTTCCTGCATGGCGCGCTGCATCTTCTCGCGCAGATGCGCCGTCGGCGTTGTGCCACTGGCGTGGCGAAGATCATCGAAGCGATCCATGATCTTGTCACAGGCAGCTATGTTCAGATGCGGGGTCGGCGCAGCGCGGTCAATGACCTCGCTGGCACGGATTGCCGCAGCACGGCCGAAAACGACGAGGTCGATCAGTGAGTTCGAGCCGAGGCGGTTCGCGCCATGCACCGAAGCACAGCCCGCTTCGCCGACGGCCATCAACCCGGGGATCACGCGTTCCGGATTGGCGCTATCGGCGTTGAGCACCTCACCCCAATAGTTCGTCGGAATGCCGCCCATGTTGTAATGGACGGTCGGTAGAACCGGGATCGGCTCGCGCGTCACATCGACGCCGGCAAAAATCTTCGCGCTCTCGGAAATGCCCGGCAGGCGTTCATGCAAAACAGCCGGGTCGAGATGGTCTAGATGGAGGAAGATATGATCCTTGTTCCTGCCGACGCCGCGGCCTTCGCGGATTTCCAACGTCATGCAGCGCGAAACCACGTCGCGCGAGGCAAGATCCTTGGCCGAGGGCGCGTAGCGTTCCATGAAGCGCTCACCCTCGGAATTGACGAGATAGCCGCCCTCCCCGCGCGCGCCTTCGGTAATCAGACAGCCGGAGCCGTAGATCCCGGTGGGATGGAACTGCACAAACTCCATGTCCTGCAGCGGAAGCCCCGCGCGCGCCACCATGCCGCCGCCGTCGCCGGTGCAGGTATGGGCGGAGGTCGCGGAGAAATAGGCACGGCCGTAGCCGCCGGTCGCCAGCACCACCATTTTCGCCGCGAAGCGATGGATCGAGCCGTCATCGAGGCACCAGGCAACAACGCCGGTACAACGGCTGCCGTCTTCCGACATGATGAGGTCGAGCGCGAAATATTCGACGAAGAACTCGGCGTTGTAGCGCAGCGACTGGCCGTAAAGCGTGTGCAGGATGGCGTGGCCGGTGCGGTCGGCAACCGCGCAGGTGCGCTGCACCGGCGGGCCCTCGCCGTAGTTCTGCATATGGCCGCCGAATGGGCGCTGATAGATCTTGCCTTCCTCATTACGCGAGAAGGGCACGCCGTAGTGCTCGAGCTCATAAACCGCCTTCGGCGCTTCCATGGCGAGATACTGCATGGCATCGACGTCGCCGAGCCAGTCGGACCCCTTGACCGTGTCGTAGAGGTGCCATTGCCAGCTGTCCGGCGTCATGTTCTGCAGCGAGGCGGCGATGCCGCCCTGGGCCGCGACCGTGTGCGAGCGGGTCGGGAATACTTTGGTGATGCAGGCCGTACGGAAACCCTGTTCTGCCATGCCGAGCGTTGCGCGAAGACCGGCGCCGCCGGCGCCGACAACGATCACGTCATAGGAGTGATCGACATATTTGTAGGCTTTCCCATTCTGAGCAGGTGAAGTCGGTGCCATGATACGGTTATCCTACGAAAGCAATTTTCAGAATGGCAAAGAGACAGAGCCCTGCGACCGCGATCGCGAAAAACGTGTTCAGCATCAGCAATACGAGCTTGCCGATTTCGCTGTGCACGTAGTCCTCAATGATGGCCTGCATGCCAAGACGCATGTGAATGATGCCTGAAATCACCATCAGTCCCATGATGACTGCCACGAAGGGGTTCGACAGCGCATGCACGACATCGACATAAGGCGCGCCGGCATAAACGATCATGAAGATGACGAAGAAGACGATGAGCGGGAGGTTGGCGACAGCCGTCAGGCGCTGACGCCAGAAGTGTTCAGTGCCTTCCTTGGCCGAGCCAAGGCCGCGAACTCTACCCAGAGGGGTACGCATATCCATATGAGCGACCTCAGAAGCGAATGATAAAGCCGATCACCCAGACCAGCACGGTAAGACAGAGCGATCCGATGATGTTGGCGATGGCGAGCTTGGTGGAGAATTCCTTCTCGAAACCATGGCCGAGATCCCACAGCAGGTGGCGCAGGCCGCCGAGCATGTGGTGAAGCAGTGCCCAGGTGTAACCAAGCAGGACGGCCTTGCCGATGATGCTGCCGAGCACCCAATTTACCCAGTCGTAATAAGCCTGACCGGTCGCAGCCGCGATCAGCCACCAGGCGATCAGTAGCGTGCCGAAATAAAGAGCAGCCCCTGTGATACGATGGACGATCGACATGACCATGGTCGGAATGAGTTTATAAATTTGCAAATGCGGCGACAGAGGCCGGTTATTTGTCACATTCGCCATCAGAACCTCGCGGCGTCTTGCGCTCCCCGATTTCGGAGCATTTCGAGGCAACCACAGGAATGACAAAATTTGTCTGTGTGCATTGCATCAACGGCGACGTTTAATCACCGAAGCCCCCGACGACAAGCACAATTGCTGTCTGTTTTTAATTTAATCGATTCGCGTTACCGGGAAGTTGCCGGAAATCGAAACTGGCCCTTTCGAATCAAATTTTATGCTGATTTTTCATCGCTCAAGTGGACACATAGGTAGTTTTGACGCAAGCTGGCGTTAACGATTTGTTAACGATCGGATTTCCGGAGGTTGCGTCTGATGTTCCAGCGTCTGTCGAAAGTCTTTGCGCTGGTGTTGTGTGCCCTGATTGCGCTTCCTGCCACGGCGGGCGAGCGTGCTGGGCATCATCGTGGCGTGACCCATTGGGCAAACAACGCCAAGTGGGCAAACAGCGCCAAACCCTGGTTCGGCGGTCATCATCGCCATCATCGCCATCATCGCCACCATGGCCACGGCCATAACCGTTATGTTCGCCTCAAGCATTTCTCGCCGTCATCGCACGGCTACCGCATCCGCAGCGCTATCGCCAGATCGCCACAGCGACTGCGCTATGATTACAATGGCACTTACGCCGGCTCCTATGCTTACGAAACGGAAGGCGGCACCTATTTCGGTGCGGACGGCTATGCACTTTACGCTGCGCCGCAGGCCGAGTCGCTCGCACCCGGGCCCAAAGTGATCGACGTTGCCGTGCAGGCCGATCCTTGCAGCTACGAGGCCAGCGTCTGCGTCATCAGGCCTTGAACCGCCAGACCGTCGTCTTCTTGTTCTCGCTATCTTCGAGCGCCCGCGTTACCGGCACTTCGTAGATGGCGCAAAACTCTAGCCGCTCCTTTGGCAAATAGGCCCGTCCCGGATCGCCGACCAGAACCTCCTTGCCTTCGCTGGCCAGCCGGTCGAACCACGGAACGAGGGCGTCCGCAAAGACGCGGTCATAGAACACGTCGCCCGCCAGGACAATATCGGCATTGACAGGCTTGCCGACGAAATCGGCGCCGCTAAAATCAACCGAGATCCCATTGGCAGCAGCATTGAGCCGCACGGCCGTTTCAGCCCATGGATCGATATCCGCCGCCTTTACCGCCACCGCACCCGCCATCTTCGCCGCGATCGCGACGATCCCCGAACCTGTTGCGAAATCGAAAACGCGCTTAGTTCGCACCGTTTCCGGATGATCGAGAATATAACGCGCAAGTCCCTGGCCACCCGCCCAGGCAAAGGCCCAGAACGGCGGCGGCAGGCCGATCTCCGCCAGCTCCTCCTCCGTCTTAAGCCAAAGCTCATGAGCTTCGTTCGCCAGATGCAACCGGATCTCCGGCACATGCGGCGGCGTGATCAGTTTCGTATTGGCGCGGATGAAGATTTCCGGGTCGGTCTTCAATGCGGTCAGCGTGGCGGATTGTCGAGGCCGCCCATGCGGCAGACTTCGAGCCACTCGTCATCTGTCACCGGCTGGACCGAAAGGCGCATCGAGGTCACCAGCGCCATCTTCGAAAGTTTCTCATTCGCCTTGACATCTTTCAGCGTCACGGGCTTGGGCAAATCGCGCACGGCGCGGATGTCGACGCAATCCCAGCGATCGTCGCCCTTCGCCGTCGAATCCGGATGCGACAATGCGCAGACCTCGACGATGCCGACGATCTCCAGGCCGTCATTCGAGTGGTAGAAGAAGCCTCTATCGCCGATCTGCATGGCGCGCATGTTATTGCGGGCGAGATAATTGCGAACCCCCGTCCACTCCGTACCTTTCTCGCCTGCGGCCTTCTGCTGCTCCCAAGACCAGGAGGAAGGCTCGGATTTATAGAGCCAATGGGCCATCCCTTATGCCTCCGGATTGTTGAAGACCCAGTTGAAGGACTTGATCTCGACACTCTCGAAAAGACCAGCCTTCGCATAGGGATCGGCATCGGCTAGTGCCTTGGCGGCTTCCGCCGTATCGGCCTTTACCATGACCAAGCTGCCGCAGGGCTTGCCTTCACCGTCGAGGAACGGTCCGGCCATGCTGAGCGTGCCTTCGGCATTCAGCTTGTTCAGATATTCCAAATGCGCCGCGCGTGTTTCCATGCGTGTGTTGAGGTGCCCCGGCTTGTCCTTGCAGAGAAGGGCAAATAGCATGTCAGTCTCCTATTCGGTCGTGATCGGACGTGTCATCAATTGTTCGATGGCCTCGGGGATGCTGAGTTTACCTTCGATGATCGCCGAGACGGCGTCGGTGATCGGCATCGCGATGCCGAGCTCTTCCGCCAGCCGCGAGGCGACGGCCGCGGCAAAGGCACCTTCCACCAATTCGCCTTGCAAAGGATCGGCCTTTTCGCCGCGGCCAAGCGCAATGCCGAAGCGCAGGTTGCGCGACTGATGGCTCGTTGCCGTCAGGACAAGATCGCCCAGCCCGGAAAGCCCGCGCACCGTATCCGCCTGCCCGCCCTTGGCAACGACGAGGCGCGACATTTCCGCCAGCCCGCGCGCGATCAGCGCCGCGCGCGCAGAATCGCCGATGCCGCAGCCTTCGACGATACCACAGGCGATCGCCAATACATTCTTCAGCGCACCACCAAGCTGCACGCCGATACGGTCGGACGACGGATAGAGCCGGAACG
The DNA here is from genome assembly GCF_015353075.1 of Rhizobium sp. 007. Taxonomy (NCBI): domain Bacteria; kingdom Pseudomonadati; phylum Pseudomonadota; class Alphaproteobacteria; order Hyphomicrobiales; family Rhizobiaceae; genus Rhizobium; species Rhizobium sp. 007. The sequence continues at coordinate 3,654,476 of NZ_CP064187.1, forward strand.
TCCTGCCCGAAATCGCCTGCGCCAGCCGCTCGGCAACGGCCACGTCCGATGCCGCAATTACCATAGCGGTCGGCAGTCCTTTGGCGATGTCGGATGCAAAACCCGGCCCCGAAAGCACCGCGACGCGATGCTGCGGCAATTCGCGCTCCAGCATGTCTGTCAACAAGTTGCCGGTCGCCCGCTCGATGCCCTTGGCACAGGTTACGACGATCGCGTCCTTGGCGAGATAAGGGCCATACTGCCGGGCCGCATCCGCCTGCGCCTGCGACGGCATGGCGAAAAGCACGATATCGGCATCGTCGATCGAATCGGGTTCTGCCGAGAATTCCAGTGCTTCCGGCAGCTCAATGCCGGGAAGAACCGCATCATGCAGCCGTTCGGCTTTCAGGTCGGCCATCAGCGCAGGGTCGCGGCCGACGAGAGCGACCTGGCTGCGGCCGGTGAGCGCAATGACTGCGGCAAGCGCCGTTCCGAAAGCGCCTGCGCCAACGACGGCAATCCGTTCGCTCATGCCTTTGCTCCCCGCTTTCCGTAGCTGATCAGCGCTTGCGCATTCGAATCCAACGGCCAGCGCGAGCGCGGCTGCACATCGAGATCATCCGGCGCAACACCCGTCGCCATGCGCTCGAGCCCCGCCCAGGCAATCATCACCGCATTGTCGGTGCACAATCTCAGCGGCGGCGCGATGAAGCGGAAGGCGTATTTATCACAGAGCGCCTGTAGCGTGGCGCGTACTTCGAGGTTGGCGGCGACGCCGCCCGCGACCACCAGGGCCGGCTGCTCGTCCAGATGCGCAAACTCCGCCCTGAACCGCTGTAATCCACGGCCGATGCGATCCTTCAGAGTCCTCGAAATCGCCCTCTGAAATGAAGCGCAGACATCGGCGACATCCTGCTCCGTCAGCGGCGCGATATCCGTCGCGGTCTGCCGGACCGCCGTCTTCAAGCCCGAAAAGGAAAAATCGAGCCGCGTTTCACCGACGAGCGGCCGCGGGAAATCGAAGCGGTCCGGGTTACCCGTCTTCGCTGCCTCCTCCACCTGGGGTCCGCCGGGATAAGGCAGCCCGAGCAGCTTCGCCGTCTTGTCGAACGCCTCGCCCAGCGCATCGTCGATCGTCGTTCCCCAGCGTTCGTATTGGCCAATGCCGCGCACGAGGATGAGCTGCGTATGACCACCCGACACAAGCAGCATCAGATAGGGAAAGGAAAGCCCGTCCGTCAGCCGCGCCGTCAGCGCATGGCCCTCGAGATGGTTCACGGCATAAAGCGGCTTGCCGGCGGCCTTGGCGATCGCCTTGCCGGTCATCAGTCCGACGAGCAGCCCGCCGATCAATCCAGGTCCGGAGGTCACAGCGATCGCATCGACTTCGCAGAGCGACACATCGGCGCGCTGCAACGCCTCGTTAATCAGCGTATCGAGTGCCTCGACATGGGCACGCGCGGCTATCTCTGGCACCACGCCACCATAGGCGCTATGCTCGTCCAATTGGCTCAAGACGACGTCGGAAAGCACATTCGAACGCCCGTGCGCATCGCGCTCGACCACAGCCGCGGCCGTCTCGTCGCAGCTTGTTTCGATGCCGAGGATGCGTAGAAAGGGAGCCATGAAGCCTGTCGTTGATTGCGATGGGTATAAAACCCGGTTACGAGAACTTCCGGTAACAACGGATCGAAGCGGATGCAAACAAAACCTTTCCGGATCGGAACGCGGGGCAGCCCGCTGGCCCTTGCTCAGGCTCACGAAGCGCGCGATCGGCTGATGGCGGCGCACGGAATGCCGGAGGAAATGTTCGAGATCGTTGTGCTGACCACGAAAGGTGACCGCATTACCGACCGTGCGCTTGCCGAGATCGGCGGCAAGGGTCTTTTCACCCAGGAACTGGAAGAAAAGCTTGCAAGCGGCGACCTCGATTTGGCCGTCCATTCCGCAAAGGACATGCCAACGGTGTTGCCGGAAGGGCTTCATCTCTCGGCCTATCTGCCGCGCGAAGACATCCGCGATGCGGTAATCGGCCGCACGGCGCCAAAACTGATCGAGCTGCCGCATGGCGCAACGGTCGGGTCGGCATCGCTGCGCCGACAGGCTCTGATCCGCCGCATGCGGCCGGATATCAAAGTGATAACCTTCCGGGGCGCTGTGGAAACCCGCCTGCGCAAGCTGGATGAAGGCCAGGTCGATGCGACGCTGTTGGCGCTCGCAGGCCTGAAGCGTCTTGGCAAGGTCGACGTGATTACCGACATCCTCGATCCCGACACCTTCCCGCCGGCTCCCGCGCAAGGCGCGATCTGCATCGAAAGCCGTATTGGCGATCAGCGCACCGATGATCTGCTGGCCGCCATCAACGACCCGGCGACCCACGACGCCGTCTCGTGTGAGCGCGCTTTCCTTGCGGCGCTCGACGGCTCCTGCCGCACGCCGATCGGCGGATATGCGATTTGCGAAGGCGATCGGATCAAGTTCTTTGGCCTGATCATCACGCCGGATGGTCGCAACCAGCACTCGGTCACCATCGATGGCAATCGGCGCGATGCCGCAGCGCTCGGCACGCGCGCCGGACAAGACATCCGCGCCCGTGCTGGCAGCAGCTTCTTCGACGACTGGAGCTGACGCCCGATGCGTGTGCTCGTCACCCGGCCGCTGCGTTCGGGGGAGCGAACCGCCAAAAGGTTGCGCGACAAGGGGCATGAGCCCGTATTGCTGCCGCTTTCGCAGCCCCTGCATGATGGCAAGACCGCTATGGATGCGCTGGCAAGGACCCACGGTCCTATCGCCATCACAAGCGCGGAAGCTGTCCGTGCGCTCTCGTCGTCAGGAACAGACGTCAAGCCTTATCGCCGCCGGCCGGTGTTCGCTGTTGGCGAAGCGAGCGCAAACGAAGCCAAAGCGGTGGGATTTGCTTCGGTCTTAGCCTCGGCGGGCGATGGCGCGCGACTGGCGGAGTTGATCGCGGAGCAGACGCGGGAATCTGTCACCTATCTCGCCGGTTCGCCGCGCGCCGAGACGTTCGAGCGCACCGCGCACGCGCTGGGACTGAAGGTCGATGTCGTCGAGTGTTATCGGATGCATCCGGCAGAACCTGATCCGGTGGCCCTGCGAGAAGCATTGACCCCGCCGCCGGAGGCCATACTCCTTTATTCCCGCCAGACCGCAGAGCGTTTTTTCCGTCTCGCCGAGGTCCAATCGGAACCCGCCTGGCTCAATCAGGCCATCATCCTTTGCCTCAGCACATCCGTTGCCGCGGCAGTCCCGGCTTCACTCGGCAGAAATCTTCGCATCGCAGCATTGCCGGATGAGGGAAGCCTTCTGTCGCTTCTTTGAAGGCCTTACGCGCCCAAATTTGATCTAACCTCTTTCCATAACTGGCATCACTGACTAGTTTCGTTGCAATGCAGGAAAATGAGGTACGCATGGTATCGGGAAATCCGCCACGTCATTCGAAAAACGCCGACGAGCCGGTCACGATCGATTTGGAAGCGCAGGAAATTGCGGCAGCAGCCGATACCGAGAAGAAATCCGAAGAAAACGCCGCTGACGCCGGCACTCCCGACGCAGACAATGTGACAGCCGGCCCAGAGGCATCCGTCGATCCGGAAAAAGAACCATCGGCTGAGGAGACGGCCGAGCACGCCGCTACCTCCGAGGAGCCCCGTCAGCCGGAAATGGCAACGGACCCCGAGCCGCTCCGGCAAAAGCCACGCGGCGCAACGACGTCGGGTCTGATCGCCGCCGGTATTTTCGGCGGCCTCGTTGCCCTTTTGGGTGCTGGCGTGATCCAATATGCCGGCTACCTTCCGACGTCTTCCGCACCTCAGACCGCGCTGGATGAAACGGCCAGCCTTTCGGCTGAAATCGACGGCCTCAAGCAATCGATCGCGAACCTCGCCGCAGCGCCGAACACCAGCGACGATGTGCTCGACAAGCGTGTCGCTGCTCTAGAGACGGCGGCAAAGACGCCTGCCGCGACGGGGCCAGTAGACACCCCGGAGATCGAGGCGCTGAACCAAAAGGTCGCGGATTTGGCCACTCAGCTGGAACAGTTGCGCACATCTCTCTCTCAAACCTCCGAAGAGCGGGCGTCGAGCGGCGCCGACATTATCAAGCGGCTGGAGGAAGCAGAGAAGAAGCTCAACGAACCACGCCAGGATGTAGCCGTTGCGCAGGCGATCGCCGCTGCGGCCCTCAAGGCAGCGATCGACCGCGGCGGACCTTTCATGGCCGAGCTCGATACTTTCGCCGGCGTTTCGCCGGACGACCCCGCCGTCGCCGACCTCCGTAATTTCGCCGAAACCGGCGTGCCCTCGCGCGCCGAACTGATCCGCCAGGTTCCCGACGTCGCGACCGCCATCATTCAATCCGTCAACCAAGCGGATCCGAACCAGAGCTGGTCGGACCGGCTGATGGCGAGTGCCAAGTCGCTCGTCACCGTGCGCCCTGTCGGCAACATCGAGGGCGAAAGTGTCGAGGCCATTGCGGCGCGTATGGAAGACAAGGTGAAGAACGGCGACCTGCCGGGCGCTGCCAACGAATGGAACGGCTTGCCCTCGAACGCAAAGCAGGCTTCCGCCGCCTTCAAACAATCATTGGAAGCCCGCATCCGCGTCGAGGAACTGGTGGGTGGTGCGCTCTCCAAGGCCATTTCTGGCGCCGGCAAGGAGGGTTGATCGATGATCCGCCTCGTCGTCTTCGTCATCCTCGTCGTCGTTCTCGGCTACGGCTTCTCCTGGCTTGCCGATCGCCCCGGCGATCTCTCGCTGGTGTGGGAAGGCCGGCTTTATCAGGCAAAGCTGATCGTCGCGGCAAGCGGCCTTATCGCACTGATTGCTGTTGTCATGATCGCCTGGTGGCTGGCCCGCACGGTCTGGACGTCGCCCCATTCCGTGACCCGCTATTTTCGCGCCCGCAAGCGTGATCGCGGCTATCAGTCCCTCTCGACCGGCCTTATCGCCGCCGGCGCCGGCAATGCCCTGCTTGCCCGCAAGATGGCAGCCCGGTCCCGCGGCCTCATCCGCGCTGATCAGGAGCCGCTGATCAACCTGCTCGAAGCACAGGCGGCCTTGATCGAGGGCCGGCATGACGAAGCCCGTGCCAAGTTCGAAGCGATGGCCAACGATCCGGAAACGCGTGAACTCGGCCTTCGCGGGCTCTATCTCGAGGCCAAGCGCCTCGGCGCCAACGAGGCCGCACGCCAATATGCCGAAAAGGCAGCCGACAACGCGCCCTATCTGCCCTGGGCAGCACAGGCGACGCTCGAATACCGCAGCCAGGCCGGCCGCTGGGACGACGCCATCCTGCTTCTTGAGCAACAGAAGGCCGCGCGTGTCGTCGAAAAGCAGGATGCGGAACGCTTGCGCGGTGTTCTGCTGACGGCTCGCGCCGGTGACAAGCTCGAAGGCGATCCGGCCGGTGCGCGCGACGACGCGATGCATGCGCTGAAGCTCATTGCCGATTTCGAACCGGCCGCGATCATTGCCGCCAAGGCGCTTTTCCGTGAGGACAAGCTGCGCAAGGCCGCCTCGATCCTCGAGCAGGCCTGGAAGGCAGGGCCACACCCCGAGATCGGCCGCACCTATGTGCTTGCCCGAAGCGGCGATTCCACCGTCGATCGCCTGAAGCGAGCCGAACGGCTGGAAGCCCTGCGCCCCAACAACGTCGAATCCCTGCTCGTGGTCGCACAGGCGGCTCTCGATGCGCAGGATTTCGCCAAGGCCCGGGCCAAGGCCGAAGCGGCAGCGCGCATGCAGCCGCGTGAAGCGGCCTTCCTGCTGCTTGCTGATATCGAGGAAGCCGAGAGTGGCGACCAAGGCCGTGTACGTCACTGGCTGGCGCAGGCGCTGAAGGCGCCGCGCGATCCGGCCTGGGTGGCCGACGGCTTCGTTTCCGACAAATGGCTTCCCGTCTCACCCGTCACCGGCCGTCTCGACGCCTTCGAATGGAAGGCGCCCTTCGGTCAGCTTGAAGGACCGATCGAGGACGGCTCCGCCGTCTCGATCGATACCGCGCTGAAGACCTTGCCGCCCGTTCGCGAGTCACGGCCAGAAAGCCCGGCCAACGATCACCGCATCATTGAACTGGAGCGCGCCGCGACGATTGCAGAGGCTGCTCGGCCGGCTCCTGCTGCCGCACCGAAGCCTGGCTTGCCCGCGACGGCCTCCAAACAGCCAGAGCCGGTTACCGCACAGCCAGAGCCGAAACCCTTTTATGGAATGCCGGACGACCCTGGCGTTCGCAACATGAAGGCGGAACCGGAACCCAAGACACGACTCCGCCTTTTCTGAAATGGAATGAAATCCGCATGTTCGAACGTTTTCAGGCATTCTTCCAAAATCTCACTGCAAACAACCCCAAGAAGGGTTTTAGTCCGGACGATCCCCGCATTGCCGTTGCCGCTCTCTGCATGCAAGTGATGGAAGCAGATGGTAAGATCAAGGACAGCGAAAAGAAGCGGCTCCGCAAGCTGCTCAAGGAGCAATACGGCCTTGACGGAAAGCCGCTGGAGGCAGTGATTGCGGCTGGCCAGGAAGCGGAGAGCAGTGCCGTCGACTATTACCGCTTCACCTCCGACCTGAAACGCCATCTCGATACCGAGCAGCGTCTGGAACTCATCGGCATTCTCTGGGACATCGTCTATGCCGACGGCGAACGCAGCGAGATGGAGGACCACGTCATTTGGCGGATCGCCGATCTCTTGGGTGTTTCCTCCCGCGAGCGCATCCAGAAACGTCAGGAGGCAGCCGCACGCGTGACCGATACGGTGGTGGTGCAAGACGATGCCGATTGACCGTCCCATCAAACGTGACAAGCGCCCCATACTGATCATCCTGCACCAGGAACGCTCCAGCCCCGGCCGCGTCGGCCAGCTCCTGGCCGACAAGGGCTATAACCTCGACATCCGCCGCCCGGTTCTGGGCGATAAGCTGCCCACTACGCTGGAGAACCATGCCGGTTCGGTCGTCTTCGGCGGACCGATGAGTGCAAACGATCCAGACGAATTCATAAAGAGCGAGATCAACTGGCTGGACATTCCACTCAAGGAAAACCGCCCGTTCCTCGGCATCTGCCTTGGAGCGCAGATGCTGGTGCGCCATCTTGGCGGCAAGGTGCAGTCGAATGCCGACGGCTCGACCGAAATCGGCTGGTATCCCCTCCGCCCGACCGAAAAGGGCCGGCTGCTGATGCACTGGCCGAAGATGGTCTACCATTTCCATCGCGAGGGCTTCGATCTGCCGCACGGCGCCCATTTGCTTGCGGAAGGCGATACCTATCCCAACCAGGCCTTTCGCTACAACGGCAACGCCTGGGCACTGCAATTCCACGCAGAGCTCACCCGCGTGATGATGCATCGCTGGGTCGTCCACGGCGCCCACCGCTTCATTCTGCCGAACGCGCAGCAGGGACGGGAACATCTGGAGGGCCGCATGCTCTTCGATGCACCGCTCAAGGCGTGGCTGACCGAATTTCTCGATATCGTCTTTGAAGGCAAGACGGCAAAGGCCGTGCCGGGCTCTATAGCTGCGCTGTCTGCATAGGCGCGCAGCAATCCACTTGAGACCAAGCGCTGCTGCTTCCCCATTGCGCTGCTCGTTATCTGCTGCGAAAAAGCCGGACGCATGAACGGGCGGGTTCGCCAAGCATGATTCGCCGCGGGTTTTCACGCGGCACTTGCCCGTTTAGCCGCCAATGGATACATGTCTGTCAGCAACGAACTGGAGACCAAGATGATTGCCCTCTTTCAAACCATTGATTTGGCTTTGAATCTTTATACTTGGGTGCTGATTGCGAGTGCCATTTTCTCCTGGCTTTACGCCTTCAACGTCATCAATTCCTCGAACCAGTTCGTCAATTCGGTCGGCATGTTCCTCTATAATGTCACCGAGCCGCTGCTGCGGCCGATTCGCCGGCTGCTGCCGAATCTCGGCGGCATCGACATTTCGCCGATCATTCTGCTGCTGATTATCTTCTTCCTGCGCTCCCTGATGTGGAACACCATTTTCCCGCTGGTGGCGTGAACTCCGCCTGGAAGATATTCGATAATCATATACGCCTCGCCGTTCGGTTGACCCCGAATGGCGGGCGCGACGCGATCGATGGTATCGAGGCCGATGCCGAAGGCGAGTGCCACATTAAGATCCGTGTCGCAGCGATTCCTGAGAAGGGAAAAGCCAACCAGGCGCTGATTGCGCTTCTGTCCAAAGCGCTCGGCATTCCGAAATCCTCGATACAATTGATGTCAGGCGATACATCGCGCAAAAAAGTCCTCCGGATCGATGGCGGTCCGGAGGACTTGATGGAAAGGCTCGAAAAGCTTCTGAAGCTATAGCGGCTTACGTCGCCTTCTTGGCGCGCTCAACGGCTTCGAGGATCAGCTGCCCGGCTTCCTTCGAATCGCCCCAGCCGAAAATCTTCACCCACTTGCCGGGCTCCAGGTCCTTGTAGTGCTCGAAGAAGTGTTCGATCTGCTTCAAGGTAATCTCAGGAAGGTCGGTGTAGTCCCTCACCTTCTCGTAGCGCAGCGTAAGTGCCGGCGACGGGACGGCGATGATCTTCTCGTCCTTGCCCGAATTGTCTTCCATCTTCAAAACACCGATCGGGCGGACATTGATGACGCAGCCCGGAACCAGCGGACGCGTGCTGGCGATTAGGACATCGATCGGATCGCCGTCTTCCGAAAGCGTATGCGGCACGAAGCCGTAGTTGCCCGGATAGGTCATCGGCGTGTAGAGGAAGCGGTCGACGACCAGCGTGCCGGCTTCCTTGTCCATTTCATACTTGATGGGGTGACCGCCGACCGGAACTTCAACGATGACGTTGACATCTTCCGGAGGATTCTTGCCGATGGAAATGGCGTCGATGCGCATACGAAAACTCCCACGAGGTGAATTGTTCGCAGCCAAATAGTCCGTTTCATCCCGCAACGCAACATTGCGTGTTCGGGATGTTCAAGATTCATCTGCAATATCGAGGAGCAGGGCGCCCATTTTCAGCAGGCGCTTCAAAGCGGTGCAGCGCTGTTTCAAAAGACGCAGGCTGGGCTTTTCAGTTCCAAATGAAGCCGATTTTCTTCAGCTGCCTGTGGTCGAAGCTTTCCATGCCTTCGCAGAAGTCAACGCCGCCATGGCCACGATAGAACTGGCTGGCATTTTCGTTTTCCTCCAGGCACCAGACCACCAGTCCCTTGCAGCCGAGTGATTTCAGGAGTCGCCGAGCCTCGCCGAACAGCATGCGCCCAAGACCAATGCCCTGGTACTCCGGACGAAGATAGAGCTCGTAGATCTCGCCTTCCTGCGGCAGCGCTCGGGCCCGATTGAGGCCAAGTGTGGCATAACCTGCGACCGTGCCGGCAACATCGAGAACGAGGAGGGTTGCCGGGCCGCGCGTCGCCTTGCGCCACCAGTTCTCTCCCCGGCGTTCGATCATCTGCGTCAGAGCGCGATGCGGAATGATCCCGGCATAAGTGTGCTGCCAGGCGAGGCGATGCACCTCGGAAATGGCTTGGGCATCATGCGGTTCTGCCCGCCGGACATCGATCGACAACGTCTTCATAACGCTTACTCTGGTCTTCCAGCAGGCAATTAACCATACGCGATGATGCGTTTCGGCCGTTTGCCCACAGACTTAACATGTGGACGATAAGCAAAATTTAACGCTTTTTTAACGATTGTCACAAGACGGAATCAGCGCGCCGCACAACAAAAAACCCCGGCACCAGGCCGGGGTTCGAAATGTCAGCAATTAGAATCGCTTAGGCGTAGCGTGCCTTTTCGAAACGCTTACGCTCGTTCGGGTCGAGATACATCTTGCGCAGACGGATCGACTTCGGCGTCACTTCGACCAGCTCGTCATCCTGGATCCAGGACAGCGCGCGGTCGAGCGTCATGCGGATCGGCGGCGTGAGCTTGACGGCTTCGTCCTTGCCGGCGGCGCGGATGTTCGTCAGCTTCTTGCCCTTCAGCACGTTCACTTCGAGGTCGTTGTCTCTGCTGTGAATGCCGATGATCATGCCGGCATAGACCTTTTCGCCGGCGTCGATGATCATCGGACCGCGGTCTTCCAGATTGAAGAGAGCATAGGCCACAGCTTCGCCGGAGTCGTTGGCAAGCAACACGCCGTTGACGCGGCCGCCGATCTCACCCTTGTACGGCTGATAGTCGTGGAAGAGGCGGTTCATCACGGCCGTGCCGCGCGTATCGGTGAGCAATTCTGACTGGTAGCCGATCAGGCCGCGGGTCGGTGCGAAGAAGACAAGACGGACGCGGTTGCCGCCCGACGGACGCAGCTCGACCATTTCGGCCTTGCGCTCCGACATCTTCTGCACCACGACGCCCGAATGCTCTTCATCGACGTCGATGACGACTTCTTCGATCGGCTCGAGCATCTCGCCCGTTGCTTCGTCCTTGTGCATGACGACGCGCGGACGCGAAACGGCCAGCTCGAAGCCTTCGCGGCGCATTGTCTCGATCAGAACCGCAAGCTGCAATTCGCCGCGGCCGGATACGAAGAACGAATCCTTTTCGGAGGATTCTTCGATCTTCAGCGCAACGTTGCCTTCAGCTTCCTTGAACAGACGGTCACGGATGACGCGCGAGGTGACCTTGTCGCCTTCTGTGCCGGCATAGGGGCTATCGTTGACGATGAAGGACATGGTGACCGTCGGCGGATCGATCGGCTGGGCCTGCAGCGGCTCGGTGATCGACGGGTCGCAGAAAGTATCGGCAACCGTGCCCTTAGAGAGGCCGGCGATCGCGATGATATCGCCTGCATGCGCCTCTTCGATCGGCTGACGCTCGATACCGCGGAAAGCGAGGATCTTGGAGATGCGGCCGGTCTCGATCGTCTTGCCGTCGGCATGCAGAACCTTGACCGGCTGGTTCGGCTTGATCGAACCGGAATTGATGCGGCCGGTGATGATACGGCCGAGGAAGGGGTTGGCTTCGAGGATCGTGCCGATCATCGTGAACGGACCTTCGTGAACGGTCGGCTCCGGAACATGCTCGAGCACGAGGTCGAGAAGCGGTGCGAGGCCCTGATCCTTCGGACCTTCCGGGTTGACGTTCATCCAGCCGTCACGGCCAGAACCGTAAAGGATCGGGAAGTCGAGCTGTTCGTCGGTCGCGTCGAGGTTTGCAAACAGGTCGAAGACTTCGTTGATCACTTCCTCGTGGCGGCCATCCGGACGGTCGATCTTGTTGATCGCGACGATGGGACGAAGACCGACCTTCAGCGCCTTGCCGACAACGAACTTCGTCTGCGGCATCGGACCTTCCGAAGCATCGACCAGCACGATCGCGCCGTCCACCATCGAGAGAATGCGCTCAACTTCGCCGCCGAAATCGGCGTGGCCCGGGGTGTCGACGATGTTGATGCGGACACCCTTCCACTCGACCGAGGTCGCCTTGGCGAGAATGGTGATGCCGCGCTCCTTTTCAAGGTCGTTCGAATCCATCACGCGTTCTGCAACGCGCTGGTTCTCACGAAACGAGCCGGACTGTTTCAGGAGCTCGTCCACCAGGGTCGTTTTGCCATGGTCAACGTGAGCGATAATCGCGATGTTGCGAAGTGCCATATGTTTCAAATCTCTGAGGCTGAGGCGCTACGTTCAAGGGAAAGCGCCAATTACGTTTGGCGGGCTCATACAGTGTTTTTCGCGTTTGCGAAAGGGGGGAGGGGCGATAGCGGCCATGTGGGCCTAGGTCACATGTTGGGGGTCGATGACCGTCCGCCAGAGTTCGGTATCGTTTCTGTCCATCAGCCGCACGGTCATCTGCTCGGTCTGCCCGTCGATTTCGACCAGTCCGAAGAACTGAAGGCCAGCAGACGGTGGCAGATTGGAGTCCGCACCGCCAGGCGCGGCCTTGATGAACCGCACGTCTGGGCCGAAGGTCATGTCGAGCTCCTGCGCTCCGTAGGTCCCGGAATGCAACGGCCCGGAGACGAATTCCCAGAACGGCAAGAACTCCCGGAATTTCGCCTTGGCCGGATTGTAATAATGCGCCGCAGTGTAGTGGACGTCAGCCGTCAGCCAGACGATGTTCGAAATCGCCGCGTCGCGGATGAAGCGCAGCAGATCAGCAAATTCTAACTCTCGCCCGAGCGGCGCTCCATTGTCGCCGTTAGAGAAGGACTCGCTGCCTTCCCGCTTTCCATAATCATCCCAGATGACGAGTCCGACCGGCATATCGCAGGCAATCACCTTCCATGTTGCCGTCGAGCGCACCAGTTCGCGCTTCAGCCATGCGACCTGCCCTTCGCCAAGGATGCGGGACTTCGCTGTCAGGACCTGATCCAGGCCATGGTCGTTCGGCCCCCGATAGGATCGCAGATCGACGAAGAAGATATCGAGCAGCGGACCATATGAGACTTTCCGGTAGATGCGCCCTGGGTCGGCGGCAACGTAGCGGATTGGCGTCATCTCATGGAAGGCGCGGCTTGCCCGAGTTGCCAGCGTCAAAACGGACTTTTCCTTGTAGCGATCATTACCGCGAAGGTCGGTCGAAGGCGACCAGTTGTTTAAAACCTCGTGGTCGTCCCATTGATAGAAGACCGGACAGACTGCATTCAGTTCCTTCACATGTTCGTCGAGCAGATTGTATTTCCACTGTCCGCGAAACTGATCGAGCGTTTGCGCGATGTCGCGCTTCTCCTCGGTCACGATCCTGTTCTTCCAGAGTCCGCCGTCACGCAACCGGATCTCGTCCGGCACTGGATTGTCGGCATAGATCGTATCGCCGGAATGGATCATGAAATCGGGGCGGTGATAGGCGATGGTCTGATAGGTACGCATACCCTCGTCGTCGATCCCCCATCCCTGCCCCGCCGTATCGCCTGACCATGCGAAGCGGATCGTCCGCCTGTTGGAAGGCGCGGTGCGGAACTGGCCGTGAATTCGTTCGGAGACGCTGTTGACGTCCTGCAGGTCGGCGGCCACAAACCTGTAGAAGATGTCATGGTCCGGCGGCAGATCCCGCAGCAGCAGCTTACCCGCAAGATCGGTCTCCGGTGTGACGTCGATCGGGGCCAACCTGACGGCATTCGCGAATTTGTCGCTCGTCGAATATTCGACGAAGAGCCGCGATGGCCGGTCGACACGCGTCCATATCATGCCCGACGTTGCGTCTACATCACCGGATTGAACGCCTGACGTGAAGATGGGGCGGCTCGAAGATCCTCGCGCGTAATATGGCATCACGAGGCTGGCTGCCGCAAAGCCGCCGACTGCGCCGATCGAGGAAAGGAAGCGGCGGCGCGTCGTGTCCGTCAGTTTCATGCCATGGCTCATTCGGCTTGCTTCGAGAGCGGGATCGAATCTCTCGCAACAAGCCTAGAGCGGCCGTCATGTCAGTCTCTTGAAGATGACATGACGGTTTTCCGAAACTTCGGCGACAATTTTGTTAAGGACCGCCTTACGCGTCGCTGCCCGAAAGCTCTTCGAATGTTGCAAGGCCCTTCTTGACGAGCATTGCCTCGGGGCTCGGCAACTTGCCGCGGAATCCCTTATAGGCGTCTTCCGGATCGATCGAGCCGCCGCTGGAATAGATGTTGTCCTTGAGCTTTTGCGCCATCTCACTGTTGAAGGCGTCGCCGGTTTCCTCGAAAGCGGCGAAAGCATCTGCATCGAGCACTTCCGACCACATATAGGAATAGTAGCCTGCCGAATAACCGCCGGAGAAGATGTGCTGGAAGTGCGGCGAGGCATGGCGCATCACGAGCGACTTCGGCATCCCGAGTTCGGCGAGCACCTGATTTTGCACCGCCATCGGGTCTTCCACAGCGCCGCGCGTGTGAAACTCCATATCGACAATCGCCGAGGAGGTGAACTCGACCGTGTTGAACCCGGCATTGAAGGTGCGGGCCGCAAGCACCTTGTCGAGCAGTTCCTGCGGCATAGGTCCGCCGGTTTCGAAATGCACGGCATATTGCTTGAGAATTGCGGGAACTGTCAGCCAGTGCTCGTAAAGCTGAGATGGCAGTTCCACGAAGTCGCGCGAAACGGCGGTGCCCGACACAGTGGGATAGGTCACGTTCGAAAGCATGCCATGCAGCGCATGGCCGAATTCGTGGAAGAGTGTGCGCGCATCGTCCAGCGAAAGCAGTGCCGGCCTGCCCTCGGCCGGTTTTGCGAAGTTGCACACGTTGTAGATGATCGGCAGTTCGCCCTGATGCCCATTCTTCATTGGGAGTTTATGCTGGGATTGGAACGCGCTCATCCAGGCGCCGGAGCGCTTGGAACTGCGGGCAAAATAATCCCCCAGGAAAAGCGCAACCAGCTTGTCTTCGCTATCGCGAATTTCAAAGACGCGCACATCCGGGTGATAGGCGGCAATCCCCTTCTTCTCGACGGCACGAATGCCGAAGAGTCGGCCGGCGACATCAAAGCAGGCATCGATGATTTTTTCGAGCTGCAGATAGGGCTTCAGTTCGGCTTCGGAAAAATTGAACCTCTGCGCCCTGATCTTTTCGGCATAGTAGCGCCAATCCCAGGGCATGACCTCATGGTTCTTGCCATCCTCGGCGATCAGCCTTGCGATATCCGCCTCTTCATCAAGCGCCCGTTTGACGGCTCTTGCCCAGACGGCGCGCAGCAGATGGTTTACCGCAGCTGGCGTCTTTGCCATCGTGTTGTCGAGTTTCAGTTCCGCAAAATTGCCATATCCGAGAAGCTTCGCGACTTCTCCGCGAAGGGTCAGCGTCTCGCGGATGATGCCGCGATTATCCGTCTCGCCCCCGTTCTCGCCGCGTGCGACCCATGCCTTGAAGGCCTGCTCGCGCAGATCGCGCCGTTCGGAAAAGGTCAGGAACGGTTCGATGATCGAGCGCGACAGAGTGACCGCAAACTTTCCCTCTTCGCCGCGCTCGCGCGCTGCCGCCGCCATGGCGTCCTTCAGGAAATCCGGAAGGCCTGCGAGCTCGGGTCCTTCGCAGAGGATCAGCGACCAGTTCTTTTCGTCGGCCAGCACGTTCTGTCCGAACTGCGTGCTCAAGCCTGCAAGCTTTTCGTTGATTGCCGCAAGCTTCTCCTGCTCGGCCTTCGCCAGCTTGGCGCCGGATTTTACAAAGCTCTTCCAGTGACGCTCCAGCACACGTGTCTGCTCAAGTGTCAGTCCGAGACTTTCCCTATCCTCCCAGAGCGTATCGATACGTGCAAAAAGCGCAGCGTTCATTCCGATCTTGGAATAGTGGCGCGACATTTTTGGCGATATATCGCGCTCCAGTGCCTGGATTGTATCGTTCGTGTGGGCCCCCGCCCGGTTCCAGAACAGCGCCGAAACACGCGAAAGCTCGTCGCCTGCAATCTCCAGGGCGACGATCGTATTCTCGAATGTGGGCTCTTCCACGTTTCCGGCGATCGCGTCGATCTCCACTTCATGAGATGCGAGAGCGGCATCGAAGGCAGCGGCGAAATCACCGTCGTTCAGCGCCTCGAAGCGAGGCAGGCCATGAAGCCCGTTCCAGTTGACAAGCGCCGGATTGAACTCTTGTGTGGAAGGCATGCTGACGTCCTTTATGCAGAGGCTGGAAACGGCAATATAGGCAAGGCATCACCGCATTGGTATGCCGCTTGCGAGATTCGCTTTTGCTTGCCCTCGCAAGTTTTGACGGGCAAGAATTGATACATAAAAATTAACCAATCGTTAACGATTGACGCGACTCGCGCGCTGACGCTAGTTTCGAGCCACTCTTTCCGTAAGGGGACATGCGCCATGGAAATTTTTTCTGTGCGGTCTTCTCAGAGTTTGCTTTTTAAAAACAGCCAGAACAACGCAAAAAGTTCGAAGACCGAAGATATTGGAATCGACGCCGGAGCGGCAGCTTCAGCGATATTCAAGGTCGAAGACAATCGTGTCGAAGGGCCGGATTTCGCTGCCATGAGCCCGAGCGAGCTGCGTAGCCATGCGCGCCAAAGCTACGACAACGGCGGGATCGACCAGGACACGTTTGCGGCGATTTCCGAGCCGTTGCCGATGCATGCCATCGATGTGCAGGGCAATGTCATCGATCTGACCGGGATCACCGACGGCACGCTATTCAATTTCCGCGACTATTATGAAAACCAGCTGCAGATCGCCATGTCGATCGGCGATTCCGATAGCGTAAAGACGCTGAAATCGATCGTGAATTTCCTGAACGCGTAGGCGCCGTCAGGCCTTGCGCCATCCAAGCAGGCCGGGCGTTGCGTGCCAGAGTGCTTGGGCTGCAAATCCCATGAAGAGCACGCCGGAGCAGCGGACGATCAGCCGCTCATGCGCGCGGTAGAAACGCCGCACGGCGCCTGCGCCTATAATGGCGACAAGAATGAGATCGGCAGTCACGAAGCCTAGGAAGGATACGCTGAGAAGCAGCGGCAAAGCCTCGAAATCGAGCGCACCGGCCGAACCGGCAACCAGTGCCGTGAAGGTCGCCAGCGCCACCGGGTAGCCTTTCGGATTGGTCACGCCGAAAATCAGCCCGCGGCGAAAGGGCCGCTTCACCGTCACCAGGGCCTGCCCGTCGCCTTTCGGCTTGGCCGTTACCGCGCTCCAGCCGATCCAAGCGAGATAGAAACCGCAGAGCAATCCGAGCAGATCGAAGACGAAGGTGCCTATCGTTCTCGCGCCGACAATCGCAACCAGCGCCAGCGCCGACCAGAGAATATCACCGACAAGATGCCCCATCATGAAGAAGGCGCCAGCCTTTCGCCCCTGCCCGGCGCCGATGCCGAGAAGCTGAAGGAACGCAGGGCCTGGAATGAGCACATAAAAGAGAGCCGCCAGAAAGGCGCCGACGAGCAGGGATTGCGTCATGGCAAAAGCTCCGAAGGATCAAAGCCGCAGACTATGCTAACCCGGCAATCCGTCAAGCGTCGCAACACCCCAAAGAAGAGGCCCGCACGGCTTGGCCGTGCGGGCCGCGTATTGTGACACGCTTAGCTCTTGAGGTTGCGCTTGGCGAGTGTGCGCAGGCGCAGTGCGTTCAGCTTGATGAAGCCCGCCGCATCCTTCTGGTCGTAGGCACCCTGGTCGTCCTCGAAGGTGACCAGCTTGTCGGAATAAAGCGACTTCGGGCTCTCGCGACCGATAACCATGACATTGCCCTTGTAGAGCTTCAGCGTCACTTCGCCTTCGACATGCTCCTGGCTCTTGTCGATCAGCGCCTGCAGCATTTCCCGCTCCGGCGAGAACCAGAAGCCATAATAGATCAGCTCTGCGTAACGCGGCATCATCTCATCCTTGAGATGTGCTGCACCGCGGTCGAGCGTGATCGATTCGATCGCGCGATGCGCCGAAAGCAGGATCGTGCCGCCGGGCGTCTCATAGACGCCGCGCGACTTCATGCCGACGAAACGGTTTTCGACGAGGTCCAGACGGCCGATGCCGTTGTCACGGCCATAGCTGTTGAGCGTGGCGAGCAGTGTCGCCGGGCTCATGCGAACGCCGTTGATCGAAACTGCGTCGCCCTTCTCGAAACCGACCTTGATGACGGTTGCCTTGTCGGGCGCGGTTTCCGGAGAGATCGTGCGCATATGCACGTATTCCGGGGCTTCCTGCGCCGGATCCTCAAGAACCTTGCCCTCGGAGGACGAGTGCAGCAGGTTGGCGTCGACGGAGAACGGCGCTTCACCCTTCTTGTCCTTGGCAACCGGGATCTGGTGCTGTTCGGCAAATGCCAGCAGCTCGGTGCGGCTCTTGAACGCCCAGTCGCGCCACGGCGCGATGATCTTGATATCCGGGTTCAGCGCGTAGGCGGAAAGCTCGAAGCGGACCTGGTCGTTGCCCTTGCCGGTCGCGCCATGGGCGATCGCGTCGGCGCCGGTCTTGCGGGCGATATCGATCAGGTGCTTGGAAATCAGCGGTCGGGCGATCGACGTGCCAAGCAGATAGACGCCCTCATAGACAGCATTGGCGCGGAACATCGGGAAGACGAAGTCCTTTACGAACTCTTCGCGCACGTCCTCGACGTAGATTTCCTTGATGCCGAGCATCTCGGCCTTCTTGCGCGCCGGTTCGAGCTCTTCACCCTGCCCAAGGTCGGCCGTGAAAGTCACGACTTCGGCGCCGAGCTCGGTCTGCAGCCACTTCAGGATGATTGAGGTATCGAGACCGCCGGAATAGGCGAGCACGACTTTTTTCACGTCTTTCTTAGATGCCATGATGATGAGGTCCGTTGCATAATGGGCGGCAAAGCCCGGTGTCGCGGGCACTTTTAGCGAGATTGTCGCGTGACGCAAGGGCAAGGATTTTTGGGGCAGAGCACGCTTGACGTTTGACAGCCCGAAACGCGCACCCATATCTGGCTGCGTCCGAATAATGATTGAGGAGGCCGGTCCCGTGACGAATATTCAGGAGATTCTCAAGAAGCCCAATGTTGCGGTGATCACCGGCGGCGCATCCGGCATCGGCCTTGCGGCGGCAAAGCGCTTTGCCAAGGCAGGTATGAGCGTCGTCATCGCCGACCTCGATGGCGACCGGCTGGCGACGGCTCGTGGCGAACTCGAAGCCATTGCCGGCCAGGAGCGTGTGATGGCAGTCGAGACGGACGTTTCCGACAAGTCTTCGCTGGAGGCGTTCGAACAAGCTGTCGTTCAGCGCTTCGGCCGCGTCCATGTGCTGATGAACAACGCCGGCATCGGTCCGGAAACCTCGATCTTCAGCGCTCAGGCAAACTGGGACAGCATCCTCGGCGTCAATCTCCTCGGCGTCATCAATGGCACGCGGGTCTTCGGAGCAAAGATGCTGGCACATGGTGAGCCCGGGCTCATCATCAACACCGGCTCCAAGCAGGGCATCACGACTCCTCCGGGCAATCCTGCCTACAATGTGTCGAAAGCAGGCGTGAAGGTTTTCACCGAAGCCCTCGAGCACGAACTGCGCAATACCGAAGGCTCGAAGATATCTGCCCACCTTCTGATCCCGGGCTTTGTCTTCACCGGCCTTACAAAGGGTGACCGCACCGAAAAGCCCGCGGCCGCCTGGACACCGGAACAGACCGTCGATTTCATGATCGAAAGCCTGGAGCGCGGCGATTTCTATATCCTCTGCCCGGACAACGACGTCGCCCGCCCCCTTGACGAGCGCCGCATGGCCTGGGCGATCGGCGACATCATCGAAAACCGCCCGCCGCTTTCGCGCTGGCACAAGGATTATGCCGACCGGTTCAAGGCCTTCCTTGAAGAAAAGCGATAGGCGGATCATCAGGATTGATTGGTAATTTTCTGAAACTTGGATAAGAAAGACTAACTCTTATCAGCTTTCAGAGAGTGCCATGGATTTCCTGCCGAGCATTGCGACCCTTCTCGCCTTTTCCGCGGCCAGCCTGCTTCTTGCGGCCACGCCCGGACCGGACATGACGCTCTCGATCAGCCGCGCTCTATCTCAGGGCAAGAAGCCGGCACTCTACGTCGTCTTGGGCACCAGCCTCGGCATCGTGGTTCATACGATGCTGGTTGCTTTCGGCATCTCGGCGCTGATCACCGCCTCGCCGACCGCCTTCCTGGTTCTCAAAACCGGAGGTGCTGCCTATCTTCTTTGGCTGGCTCTTCAAGCGATCCGTTTCGGTTCGAAGCTTTCCGTCGAGCAGGTCAGCGAAGCCAAGGGCACGCCGCTTTCCAATATTTCCGTCGGCTTTTGGGTCAATCTTCTGAACCCGAAAGTCATCATCTTCTTCATGACCTTCCTGCCGCAATTCGTAAGCGCGGGCGATCCGGCGGTCACGCACAAGCTGCTCTTCCTCGGCTTTTTCTTCATCCTCATCGGCATGCCGGTGAACGCCCTTGTGGTTCTCGCTTCCGACTGGCTTGCGGGCTGGCTGCAGAAGAACAGGAAGATCCTGCGCGGAATGGACTACACTTTCGCGGGGGTCTTCTCGATCTTCGCCGTAAAGATATTTCTCACGCAGGCACGCTGATCGCGCCCGCTCAGCCGATCAGCAGTGCATCATCGTCGAGCGTCTGTCCGCGCATCTTGCGGAACATCGCGATCAGGTCTTCGACTTGCAGATCCTTGCGACTGTCGCCGCTGACGTCCAGCACGATTTCGCCGCCATGCAGCATGACCGTGCGGTGTCCGTAGTCCAGCGCTTGGCGCATGGAATGGGTCACCATCAGCGTGGTCAGCTTGCGATCTGAGACGATCTTGTCCGTGAGGCTCATGACAAATTCCGCCATGCCTGGATCAAGTGCGGCCGTATGTTCGTCGAGCAGCAAGACCTCCGAGCCTGCCAGCGTCGCCATGACCAGGGAAACCGCCTGCCGCTGGCCGCCGGAAAGCAGATCCATGCGATCAGCCATACGATTTTCGAGACCGAGGTTCAGTTCGCTGATCCGGTCGCGGAAAAGATCGCGGCGTTTGGAGCCGAGGGCCGCCACCAATCCGCGCCGCTCGCCGCGCCGAGCGGCAAGAGCAAGATTCTCCTCAATCGACAGGGAGCCGCAGCTTCCCGTCAGCGGATCCTGAAAGACGCGTGCGACGAGCCCCGCCCGCGCAGCCGTCTGCTTGCGCGTCACGTCGATATCGCCGATCAGCACCTTCCCCTCGCTTGCCAGAACGTCGCCGGCGAGAACGCCGAGCAGCGTCGATTTGCCCGCACCGTTGGAGCCGATGACGGTCACGAAGGAGCCCTGCTCGATGGCCAGGCTGACGCCGTTTAGCGCCCGCTTCTCCAGCGGCGTGCCCTTCCCGAAAACGACCTTGATATCCTTAATGCTGATCATGATGGGGCTCCTCCGCGGCGAAGTCGGGGAAGAATGAGCGCGATGGTCACGAGAACCGCCGTCACGAAATTGAGGTCCGAGGCCTGGAGACCGATCATGTCGGTGGAAAGCGCCAGTTGAATGGCTATGCGGTAAATGATCGAGCCGAAGACACAGCCGATGAGCGCAATCAACAACCCGCGGCGGCCCAGCAGCGTTTCACCGATGATCACGGCGGCAAGGCCGACCACGATGGTACCGACGCCGGACGTCACATCGGCAAAACCGTTCGTCTGCGCAAAGAGCGCGCCGCCGAGCGCGACGAGAGCATTCGACATCGCCATGCCAAGGTAGATCTGTCTGCTGGTGTCGACGCCCTGCGCCCGCGCCATCCGCGCATTTGCACCCGTTGCCCGCATCGCAAGCCCGGCATCGCTTTCGAGGAAGCGCCAGACCACGATCAACGCGATGACGACGAGAACGCCGACAAAGAGCGGCCGGACGTAGAAGTCGCGAAGGCCATGACCGAAGAACGGACTGATCATCGTATCGGCATTGATCAACGCGACATTGGGTTTGCCCATGACGCGCAGATTGACCGAGAAGAGCGCAATCATGGTGAGGATCGAGGCAAGCAGGTTGAGAATCCGAAAGCGCACATTGAGGAGCGCCGTCACGACGCCGGCTGCAGCACCGGCGATCATCGCAACCAGCGCTGCCAGCCAAGGATTGACGCCGGCAATGATCAGAACCGCTGTCACCGCCGCGCCGAGGGGAAAGGAGCCATCCACCGTCAGATCGGGGAAATCGAGGACGCGGAAGGCGAGATAAACGCCAAGAGCAACGAAGGCGTAGACAAGCCCAAGCTCCACGGCACCCCAAAATGCGATCTCACTCAAGGCGGTCGACCCTCTTTTCTTCGTTTTGCCCGTCCATCGTAAGGGCATGAATATCATCAGCCGCTCCCGTTTAGAAACAGGAGCGGCCGAGCGCAATATCGATAATGGCGAAAGCTGGTGGTTATTCGATGACGCGATTGGCGCGTTTGAGAACGCTTTCCGGTAGCTTAACGCCCATCTTCTGAGCCGCGGCGCTGTTGATGATGAGATCGCTGCCGGCGGCAACCTTAACCGGAATATCACCCGGATTTTCGCCCTTCAGGACACGAACCACGACATCGCCGGTCTGCTTGCCAACGTCGTAATAGTTGAAACCGAGCGCTGCGATCGAGCCGCGTGAGACGGAATCCGTATCCGCCGTAAAGAGCGGCAGCTTGCTTTCTTCGGCAACGGCTACGGCACCCTCCAACGCCGAGATGATCGTGTTGTCGGTCGGGACGTAGATCGCATCGGCACGGCCGACCAGCGCGCGCGCAGCACCCTGGACTTCCGCAGACTTCGTCGCTGCGGACTCAACAACGCCCATACCGGCCTTCTCCGCCTCAGCCTTCAGGGCCGCAAGCAACGACACGGAATTGGCTTCCCCGGAATTGTAAAGGTAACCGATCGTCTTGGCGGCAGGCAGGATCTCCTTGATCAGCGCAACATGTTCGGCAACCGGCGACATATCGGAAAGGCCGGTGACGTTGCCGCCGGGCTTGTCCATATCCTTGACGAGCTGGGCGCCGAGCGGATCGGAAACGGCAGTGAAGACCACTGGAATGTCGCGGGTCGCGGAAACCACAGCCTGCGCCGACGGCGTGGAGATCGGCACGATGACGTTCGGATCCTCGCCTGCGAACTGGCGGGCGATCTGCGCTGCGGTGGCAGGATTTCCCTGTGCGGATTCAAAGAGGAACGTGAGATTCTCACCTTCCTTATAGCCTGCCGCGGCAAGTGTATCCTGGACGCCCTTGCGCACGGCATCGAGCGCCGGGTGCTCGACGATGGCCGTCACAGCGACCGTGACGCCGTCAGCCTTGGCAGGCAAGGTAAGGGCAAGAACCGCCGCGACGGCGAGCGAGATCAAACGCATGAGAGTCCTCCATCGGTAATGAGGGGCTTCTAGGAAAACCCCGCGCCGCAATCAATCGCAAAGAACTGCTGCAAGGATCAAACTTGCTGATCAGTCGTCCACGCCGTGATTGGCGATCATCATCGCCTCGAATGCCAGGCGTTCGGTCTTGCGCATGCGCTCGGATTCCGATTTCAGCTGGCCGCAAGCGGCGAGAATGTCGCGGCCGCGCGGCGTACGGATTGGCGAGGCGTAACCTGCCGAATTGATGAAATCGGCAAACTTCTCGATCTGCGCCCAGTCAGAGCACTGGTAGTTCGTGCCCGGCCAGGGATTGAACGGGATCAGGTTGATCTTGGCAGGCACGCCTTTCAGGAGCTGGATCAGCCCCTTGGCATCTTCCAAACTGTCGTTGACGTCCTTCAGCATCACATATTCGAAGGTGATGCGGCGTGCATTCGAAAGCCCTGGATAGGCCCGGCAGGCCTCGATCAGCTCCTTCAGCGGATACTTCTTGTTGATCGGTACGAGAATGTCGCGCAGGTCGTCGCGCACGGCATGCAGCGAGATCGCCAGCATGACGCCGATCTCGTCTCCAGTGCGGAAAATCTCGGGCACGACGCCGGAGGTGGAAAGCGTGACGCGGCGCTTCGACAGCGAAAGCCCGTCGCCATCCGTGGCGATCAGCAGTGCCTGCTTGACCGCATCGAAATTGTAGAGCGGCTCGCCCATTCCCATCATGACGATGTTGCTGACCTTGCGGCCTTCCGACGGTACCATGGCGCCGACCGGAATATCGCGGTCCGGGAAATCGCCAAGCCGGTCGCGGGCCAGCAGGAGCTGCGAGAGGATTTCTTCCGCTGTCAGGTTACGCACCAGCCGCTGCGTACCGGTATGGCAGAAGGAACAGGTCAGGGAACAGCCGACCTGGCTGGAGATGCAGAGCGTGCCACGACCTTCTTCCGGGATATAGACGGTTTCAACTTCGACGGGACGGCCGGCGCCGCGCGGCGGAAAGCGCAGCAGCCACTTGCGGGTGCCGTCATTGGAAACCTGCTCTTCGACAATCTCCGGGCGCGCAATGGTGAAATGCTGCTTCAGCATCTCTCGCATGTCCTTGGCGATATTCACCATCTGGTCGAAATCGGAGGTGCCGCGCACATAAATCCAGTTCCAGAGCTGGCTGACGCGCATCTTCACCTGTTTGTCGGCAACGCCCCTCTCGCGAAGAGCATTACCCATTTCCTCGCGGCTCAAGCCTATCAGCGAGGGCTTCGGCGAAAGCTCTGTGCGCGGCTGCCCGGCAGGCTTGGTGATGGTCACGGCATCCATGACGGACATGGTCTCTTATCCCGAAATCAAACTGCGCTCATCCCGGTAAGCCGGAAGACTTGGCGGGCGGCATCGGCAGTTGGCAGAAAATTGAATGACGGAGCAGCAGCATATGCCGCGATCTTTCCGCAGTTGCGCGCGGCTTTATCATCATTTTCGCCGCGCGTCACTATAGATGGAAACGCCAAAGGCCGGCGCAAGGCCGGCCCTTGAACTTCGAGACAGAGCAAGGTGGCTTACTTGCAGGCTTCGATCTGCTTCAGCGAAGCGGAGATACCGGAGAGCGAGTAGCTGTAGGATGTGGCAGTGCCTCGGCGAGACGTCGCATTGACCGTCATCGACTTGCCGCCCTTCATGGCTGCCACAAGCGCAGGTTCCTGCGCCGCGTTCTCGACCCAGCCGGCTTTATCCTTGGTGAACATGACGAAGGTCTTGTTGTCGATGACGACTTCGATCTTCGAACCGTCCTTGACCGTGTAGCCCATCATCGCTTGCGGCTCATAGGAGATGTTCTGGCCAGGACGCTGCGAGACGATGAAGAAGTTGTCGCCGTGGTCAATGCCAGCCGGCTTCTTTTCGGTCGGCACGGACAGCACATAGCAAACATTGCCGGTGCCCTGCTTATAGGAATAGGCGCCCCAGGCCTGGAATTGCTGGATGCGTGTCGGCGCAGCAGCAGTCTGCTGTGCTCCTGCAGCTCCGGCCGTGATGAGAACGAGTGCGAGAGCGGATACGATACTTTTTACAAACATGGATTTCCTGCCGGTTCTTGCGATTCAGCGCCCTGTCGGAGCGAGCGGCGTCTTCGTCACGATCTGCTTTATTTTGACTTAATTCAGGTTACCAAAGCGTCAACGGAGCCTGCGAATTGTCTCCACGTGTGTCATTCCGGCCTGAGCCTGAGTGTTAACCTATGACGCGATTGCGCTCCGCGACGATATTCTGCCCTGATGGCGTGATGCCATCCCTTCGAGGAGATTTAAGACATAAAGATTCAGGCAAGAGTTTGACCTTCCAAAATTCCGTTGCAGGGTCATTAAGACACTGGAAATCCGTCAAAGAATTGCCTGCGCAAACGTGCTGGAAGCCGAAACGGCCTAGATCGTTTTCATGCCTTCCGGCTGATCGGCAAGCGCGCGATCCGCCGCCTCGTAGTGCTTCGCTTTCATATGGCTGCTGACCATTGCGAAAGCCGCGGAGAGTACCGCAATATCGTCCGAGAAGCCGATCAGCATAAAGAGGTCCGGGACCATGTCGAAAGGCAGGATGAAATAGGCGAGAGCCGCAAGCAGAATGCCGCGCACGCGCGTCGGCGTTTCCGGATCGAGCGCGCAATAGAAGCCTGCGACAAGATCCCGTGAAAACGGAATCTGCCGCACTGCCCGCTTGAAGGTCGGCCAGAACTTTTTCCGCACAGCCTTCTCCCGCCGGCTCTGGGTATCTTCGTCCCCGGGCAGCAGGATTTCACCGAATTTGACCTCGTCCATTCCCGTTTTCCCTTTGGTGCATGCGAAGATATGGTGATGGCTTTAACAGATTCAATCAATCTGCCCGGCGGCCTTGTCCATCGCCTTGGCAAGCTTGAAGTCGAGTTCGGTCAATCCACCTGCATCATGCGTGTTCAGCTTCACCTCGACCCTGGAATAGACATTGAACCATTCCGGATGGTGGTTGAGCTTTTCTGCCGCAAGCGCCGCCTTCGTCATGAAGCCGAAGGCTTCGACGAAGCTTGCGAATTTGAAGGTTTTCGAGATCGATGCCCAACCATCATCCAAAGACCAACCCGCCAATCCGGCAAGCTGGCTGTCGACCGCGCTCCGTTCCAGTTTCTCCTGTTTCATGTCATCGTGCTCCATCTCTTCAATCAGGTCTCTTCATGAAACGCGTCAGCATTCTCTTTGTTTGCATGGGCAATATCTGCCGCTCTCCGCTCGCCGAAGGCGTTTTCGCTCATACTGCAAGGGAGAGCGGTCTTGCCGATCGGTTCAAGATTGACTCAGCAGGTACCGGCGGCTGGCATCAAGGCAAACAGCCCGATAGACGCTCGATCGCAATCGCACGCGCCCACGGCATTGACATTACAGGGCAACGTGCCCGCCGTGTCCGCCTTGAGGATTTCGAAGAGTTCGATCTTGTCCTCGCAATGGACCGCGCCAATATTGCCGAGCTTCGCGCGATGGCGCCGGGCGCAGGCAACATAATGCTTTTCGGCGATACCGCGCTTCAGACTGGCGAAGATATTCCGGACCCCTACTTTGGTGGCCCGGAAGGCTTCGAAATTGATCTATACGAGGCTTTTGACCGGCTGCATCGCATTGGTGGACAAGTTCGGCGCCGACCAAGCCTCGCTCAGCGGGAACACTTCTTCCGTCAGATAGGGCCCGCCGCCGACCGATTCGCGCGAAGAAAGCAGCACGAAGCGTGGAACGGTGAAGGATGACGTCTGGAAGTTGCCTCGGCTGGAAAGGTAGTGGACGACGTCATCGACGCGCGAGGACTTCATCCGCGCCAGCGTCACATGCGGGGTAAATTTTCGGGGATCCGGCGGCAGGCCGATCCGCTGGCAGATGCGCTCGATTTCAGCCTGTAGCGCATACATTTCCGGCGAGGGCGAAACGCCTGCCCAGACGGAATGCGGTTTCTTCGAGCCGAAAGAGCCGATGCCGTCAAGGCGGATCTGAAATTCGGGCCGATCGATCCGGTCCAGGCGCTCAACGATCTCGTCAGCAGTGCGTCCATCGACATCGCCGATGAAGCGCAGCGTGATGTGGTAGTTCTCCACATCGATCCATCTTGCACCGGGAAGACCACCGCGCAGCAATGAAAGGCTCATCGCCGCATTGCGCGGAATTTCGAGGGCGGTAAACAGTCTCGGCATGACGAGCACTCCCCGAATCTTTTGCAGGTGCTCACACGGAATCACGCATTCGACACCCGCGCAAGCCCCTATTTCTTCACAGTAGAAATCGTCCCGATGAATTCCGTGACAGCCGGTTCCATCTTCTGAACCATGACATCAATGCCCTTCGCGTTCGGATGCATTCCATCGTCCAGCTTCAGACTGGTGTCCATCACGACCCCGTCAAGGAAAAAAGGGTAAAGCGGAACCTGATGTTTTTCCGCGAGTTTTTGGTAGATTGGATTGAAACGCGCAGCATAGTCCCCACCCATGTTCGGCGGCGCCATCATGCCCACGAGCAGCACGGCGATGCCGCGATCCTTTAGCCGGGCAATCATCGCGTCCAAGTTCTTTTCGCTCTCTTCCGGGGCAATACCGCGCAACGCGTCGTTGGCGCCAAGCTCCAAGATGACGCCGTTGGTGCCATCGGGGACCGACCAATCGATTCGCGCCAGCCCACCGGTCGTCGTGTCCCCGGAAACGCCGGCATTGGCGATCGAAACATCGACGCCTTGGGCCTTCAAGGCCGCTTGCAGCTTCTCCGGAAAGCCGTCGCCGGGCGGCAATTGGTAGCCTGCCATCAGGCTGTCGCCGAAGCCGACAAGGTTGATCGTCGCAGCATTGGCACTCGTCCCGAAAATCAACGAAGCGGCAATGACAGCGATGTGAAGCGCGGCAACTTTAAATCTCATGCTGCTTTCCCTAGATTGGCAAGGTCTTTGCAATTCATATAGGGCGATTTTCTGTTGGCAAAAACCATCATCGAGCTCAAGCAGGCAGATTTGACGCTGGGCAACGCGGCAGCCTCCGTTCATGTCTTGAAGGGCATCGACCTTTCGGTCGCCGCCGGCGAGTCGGTCGGCATCGTCGGTCCGTCCGGCTCGGGAAAGTCCACGCTGCTGATGGTCCTCGCCGGCCTTGAGAGGCTCGATACCGGCGAGATCAATATAAACGACACGCCGTTGCACGCCCTCAGCGAAGATCAGGTCGCCGATTTCCGTGGCCGCAATATCGGCATCGTCTTCCAGTCGTTCCATCTGATCGCCAATATGACGGCACTTGAAAACGTCGCAGTCCCGCTTGAACTCGCAAACGTGCCGAACCCCTTCGACATCGCCCGTCGTGAGTTGAAATCGGTCGGGCTCGGCGAGCGGCTGAGCCACTACCCGGGCCAGCTTTCGGGCGGCGAACAGCAGCGCGTCGCCATCGCGCGCGCTCTTGCGCCTTCGCCAGCCCTTCTCATCGCCGACGAACCGACCGGTAATCTCGACACCGATACCGGCCGCCAGATCGCCGATCTGCTCTTTTCCAAGCAGGCCGAACGCGGCATGACACTGCTGCTCGTCACGCATGACGTCTCGCTTGCCAATCGCTGCTCGCGGCAGATCAAAGTCCGTTCCGGCAAGATCGAAGGCGATAGCGCGGCGCGCCATTCCGAAGCGGCCATCGCATGAAGCTTGTCGCCCCGCGCACCGCGCTTGCCTTCCGCCTTGCCCTTCGCGAACTCCGCGGCGGTTTCCGGGGCTTTTACATCTTCCTTGCCTGTATCGCACTCGGCACCGGCGCGATCGCCGCCGTCAATTCCATCTCGCAGTCGATCACCGACTCGATCGCCTCCCAGGGCCAGGAACTGCTCGCCGGTGACGTCCGCTTCGAGCTGAACAACCGTGAAGCAACCCAGCCGGAGATGAATTTCCTGCGGGGCCTCGGCCAGGTTTCCATCTCAACCGGTCTTCGTTCCATGGCACGAAAGCCAGACGGGTCGGATCAAGCGCTCGTCGAGGTCAAGTCGGTGGATGATACCTATCCGCTCTATGGCAAATTCACGGCCGAACCGGATTACCCCCTTTCGGCTCTGCTTTCCGATCAGAACGGAACCTATGGCGCCGTTGCGGCACCTCTCCTGCTGGAGCGGCTCGGTCTTGCAGTCGGCGACGAGATACTGCTCGGCAATGCCACCCTCAGCATCACAGGTCAGGTGAAGACCGAGCCGGACGCGCTTTCAGAAGGTTTCGGATTTGCGCCACGGCTGGTGGTCAGCCGCCAGGCCCTGGTTGCTTCCGGACTCATCCAGACCGGCAGCCTTGTCGAGCATGTCTACAAGATTAAGCTCGATGCCCCCTCCGAGCGCGGGAGCGTGCGCGACCGCGCCACCAGGGAGTTCCCATCGGCGGGCTGGTCGATCCGAACCAGCGACCGCGCGGCCCCGTCTCTCACCGAAAATATTACCCGCTTCTCGCAATTCCTGACGCTCGTCGGCCTGACCGCACTCATCGTCGGCGGTGTCGGCGTCGCCAACGCCGTGCGGGCCTTTCTGGATGCGAAGCGCACGACGATCGCGACGTTCAAATGCCTGGGGGCACCTGCTGGCGTCGTCGTCCTCGTTTATCTCTTCCAGATTGCGATCATCGCATTCGCCGGCATCCTGTTCGGCCTCGTCATCGGCGCCTTGTCGCCGATGCTTGCCGCGCAATTCCTGGCACAATTCCTGCCGGTTTCCACCGAACCGACGCTCTATCCGGACGCGCTGCTGCTCGCCGCACTCTTCGGCATCCTGACGACGCTCGCCTTCGCTATCATGCCGCTCGGCCATGCCCGGGAAGTGCCTGCAACTGCGCTCTTCCGCGAACAGGGTTTCGAGGCACGCCGCCTGCCCTCGTTGCCTTACATTTTGCTGGCCGCGCTCTTCATGGCTGGGCTTGCCGGTCTTGCGATCGTTACGGCCTACGACCGATACATCGCCGTCATCTTCGTCGGCGCGATTGTCTTTGCCTTCGTCATCTTGCGCGCCGTTGCAGCACTGATCGCCTGGCTCGCCAAGCGCAGCCCGCGTGTCAATTCACCAGCGCTCAGGCTTGCCATCGGCAACATCCATCGCCCCGGCGCGCTGACGCCGTCCGTCGTCCTCTCGCTCGGCCTCGGCCTCGCGCTATTGGTCACCTTGACGCTCATCGACGGCAACCTGCGCCGGCAATTGACCGGCCGCATGGCAAACGGCGCACCGAATTTCTTCTTCGTCGACATTCAGAGCGCCGAGGTCGAAAACTTCCGAAGCCTGATCAGCCGGCAGGCGCCGGAAGGCAAGCTCGTGGAAGTGCCGATGCTGCGGGGCCGCATTCTGGCGCTGAACGGCAAGGACGTAACCAAGATCCAGGTGCCGCCCGGCGGCCAATGGGTGCTGCGCGGCGACCGCGGCATCACCTATTCCCAGACGATACCGGAAAACGCCTCGCTGACAGAGGGAAGCTGGTGGCCGCAGGACTACAGCGGCGAACCGCTTGTCTCCTTCTCCTCGGAAGAAGCCAGGGAACTCGGCCTCAAAATCGGCGATACCGTCACCGTAAATGTGCTCGGCCGTAACCTGACGGCCAGGATCGCAAACCTGCGGAAAGTCGAGTGGGAATCGCTATCGATCAATTTCGTCATGGTCTTCTCGCCGAATACCTTCCGCGGCGCTCCGCATGCTTGGCTGGCAACGCTTACCGATCCCTCGGCGACACCGGCGATAGAAGCGGCTATCCTGAAATCCGTGACCAATACGTACCCGACGATCACCAGCGTGCGCGTCAAGGACGCAATCGATATTGTCAACACGCTGGTCGCGCAGCTCGCAACCGCGATCCGCGCCGCGGCCTCCGTTGCGCTTATCTCCTCCGTTCTGGTGCTTGCCGGCGCGCTTGCCGCCGGCAACCGGGCCCGAACACACGACGCCGTCGTCCTGAAGACGCTTGGCGCGACGCGGGCAATGCTCATCCGCGCCTTCAGCTACGAATATCTGATCCTGGGGGTTGCAACAGCGGTCTTTGCATTGATCGCCGGCGGCGCTGCGGCCTGGTTCATCGTCAGCCGCATCATGCGGATGCCTTCGACCTTCCTGCCGGATGTCGCCGGCCTCACGCTGGTCACCGCGCTGGTCCTGACAGTCGGCATCGGGCTCGTCGGCACCTGGCGCATTCTTGGCCAGAAGGCAGCACCCGTTTTGCGCGAACTATGAATCTGCGGCTGATAAAATCCCTTCACCTTACGGCGATTTAACCCGATCGCGGGTTGCAAGGGCCTTGTTTGCAAAAGGCGAAAGGCTCATATTACCGGTAGGCATGCTGGAGCTCCGCAGCGGCGCCCGGGTCGTATAGCCCGACACCGTATACCCATCGGAGCTTTTAAGAGGAAACTATGGCTGACCTTCGTAACTACCAAAGCCGCGCACAAACTGGCGAGATGATCGATCAGGGCCTGCGCTCCTATATGCTCAAGGTCTACAACCTGATGGCGCTGGGTCTGGCGATCACGGGTGTAGCGGCATTTCTGTCATTCCAGCTCGCTTTTGCCGATGGTCAATTGACCGCCTTCGGCCAGGCGATCTATGTGAGCCCGCTGAAGTGGGTCGTGATCTTCGCTCCGCTGGCTCTGGTGTTTTTCTTAAGCTTCCGGATCGGCCGCATGAGCGTTTCCGCAGCGCAGACGACCTTCTGGGTCTATGCCGCGCTGGTCGGATTGTCGCTCTCGTCGCTGCTGCTGATCTACACGGGCGAGAGCGTCGTTCAGACGTTCTTCATCACGGCAGCCTCCTTCGGCGCACTGTCGCTCTACGGCTACTCGACAAAGCGTGACCTGTCGGCGATGGGCTCGTTCCTGATCATGGGTCTCTTCGGCCTGATCATCGCTTCGCTCGTCAACATTTTCCTGGCCTCCTCTGCGATGCAGTTCGCGATCTCAGTGATCGGCGTCCTGATCTTCGCAGGCCTTACTGCCTACGATACGCAGCGAATCAAGGAAATGTACTTCGAAGCCGATGACGTTGCCGTCGCCGGCCGGAAGGCGATCATAGGGGCGCTGACGCTCTATCTCGACTTCATCAACCTCTTCATGTTCCTGTTGCAGTTCCTCGGCAACCGCAGGTAAGTGGACAGCATCACTGAAAAGGCGGCTCCGGCCGCCTTTTTTATTGCACGTCGAGCGATGGAGTGTTTTCTAAGGGCATTCATCAATGACCGGCCGATCCAATGCCTTTCTTTCTTCGTGACGCCACTCCTTCCGACCTTCCCGCAATCTCGGAAATCTATCGCGAATCAGTCCTCAACGGCGTCGCGAGCTACGAGATCATCCCGCCTTCGGAATCCGAAATGGCCTCTCGCTTCTCTGCAAATACCAGTCTTGGGTATCCCTATATCGCGGCGGTTGATGAGAATGGAGCCTTGCTCGGCTATGCTTATGCTTCCGCCTTCCGCACCCGGCCTGCCTATCGCTGGACTGTGGAGGATTCAATCTATCTCGCGCCTACAGCGCGCGGCCTTGGCATTGGCCGGGCACTGCTAACAGCGCTGATTTCACGCTGCACGGAACTCGGCTTCCGCCAGATGGTAGCCATCATCGGCGGCGCCCATCCGGCTTCGATCGCGCTTCACTGCGCATTGGGTTTCGAAGAGACCGGCCTGCTGAAGGGTACCGGCTACAAACACGGCCGCTGGCTCGACACGATGATCATGCAGCGGCCGCTCGGCGATGGCAAAGACAGCGATCCTAACCCGTCGGTCTATCCCGGCACGCTGTTTGAGGGCTGACGCCGTTACGTCTCGACGAGTTTGAGAACCTTGTTGAAGACCTTCAACACCTGCTGCAGGTCATGGCCGCGCTTGAGGATCATGCCGTTTGCATTGATCACGCAATAAGCGCCCTGCTTGGCGGCGAGCCTCGGATCTTTCTCGATGCGGAAAAGCGGCATCTCGCCTGAACGTTTAAACACGGCGAAGACCGCCTTATCCTTCAGATGGTCGATCGCGTAATCTTTCCACTCGCCTTCGCCAACCATCCTTCCGTAGATCCACAAAATCGCATCCAACTCGCGACGATGAAAGGTCACCGGCGGCGGGTCCTTGCTTTGCTTGTACTCTTTTAAATCGACGACGACCGAGGAACTACTACTGGCGGAACGGGCGTCGCCATGCCGCAAATCCGGCTGATCTGTCATCAGTCTCCCAAGCCTCCACTTATGACAGGAGAACGACAGTTTGCCCGAGCCACATCAAATTGCAAGTGCAGCTACCATCACATTAAACATATGCTATGCAATCTCCCAAGCGCCGCATTTCAGTCAAAACAGCGCCTCATTTCCGGAGGAAATTCGCTCACTGATTTGGCGCCAGCGCGCCAAAGGGCCCGGCTGAGCGTATCGACCTTAACCCCAGCCCCGAATACGATCAGCCGGGCCGCCTCGTTCCATCCGCCTCGAAGCGGTAAACCGATCAGATATTCTTGCCTGCCATGACGATTGTTGCGCCGACGATCGCAGCCGGATCGCCGTCTGTTGTCGTCGCCTGAAGCAGGATGGCGCAACCCTCCAGTCCTGGCTTCTGCAGGACGCTTGCGGGCAGCGTCAGGCTTGCCGCCTTGCCATCCCACATGCCGACTGTTTCGACATCGCTGACGCTGTTGAGATAGGAAATCTTCTTGCCGCTGTTTTCGCCCTTTTCGACGTCGATCGTCTTTTCCTTGTCGAAATAGACAAGCACGACATTGGCCTTACCTTCGCCGGCGCCGATCTTGATCTCGAGCTCGTCGCCGCGCAGCTGCGCGTCCACGGGCACGGTCAAGCCTTTGCCTTCCGTCGAAAATGTATCGATCTTGCCATAAATGGCGGAAAGGTCCGAGCCAGTCAGGTGATCGCGGCCGTTCACCACGACCTGCGGTGTGTAGACGTTGCTGCGGCCCATCATCCGCGCATAACCATATTGGCGCTCGGTGTTTTCCTTCGAACTGAGCGTGTCCGTCCACCCGAGATAATTCCAGTAGTCCACATGATAGGCGAGTGCGATCACATCGCCCTGGCCAACCAGCTTCCGGAAGGCTGCATCGGCGGGAGGACAGGACGAGCATCCCTGCGACGTGAAAAGTTCAACGACGCCTTTCAGTTTGCCATCTTCGGCATGAAGCGGCGCTGTAAGCACCATACCGGCGACCAGCGAAATCAAAAAACGCGGCGACATTCCAACCCCTTTTCCAGAGACGCGCAGCAGACCGAATACCGCAGGCCCTGACTTACGCCCGTAGAGATAATCCTTCCGGCTGCAAACGGGAAGTCACGAAGGGGTGAGACGCCGCCCGTCGGCATCGCTGCTAGAACACATCGGCGTGAGATGGAAACCCGCAAAGAAAAACCGCCGGAGATTGCTCTCCGGCGGCCATTATGTGCCCTGTTTCTTAACAATCAGGCAGCGAGATCGCGCAGAACCGTCTGCAGGATGCCGCCGTTGTTGAGGTAGATCACTTCGTCGAGCGTATCGACGCGCGACAGGAGGGGAACCTCCTTCACCGTGCCGTCGCTGTAGGTGATCTTGGCGATCTTCTTCTCGCGCGGCTTGATGTTTTCCAGGTCCTCGATGGTAACGGTCTCATCACCCTTGAGGCCAAGGCTCTGCCAGGTCGTGCCGTCTTCGAAGACGAAGGGGATGACACCCATTCCGACCAGGTTCGAGCGGTGGATACGCTCGAAGGACTGCGCGATAACGGCCTTGACGCCGAGCAGGTTGGTGCCTTTCGCCGCCCAGTCGCGCGACGAACCGTTGCCGTATTCGACACCGGCGAAAATGACGAGCGGAACGCCCTCTGCCTTGTACTTCATGGCGGCGTCGTAGATCGATTCCTCTTCCTTCGACGGATAGTGGATCGTGTAGCCGCCTTCCTTGCCGTTCGGGCCGAGCATGTGGTTGCGGATGCGGATGTTGGCGAAGGTGCCGCGCATCATCACTTCATGGTTACCGCGGCGCGTGCCGTACTGGTTGAAGTCCGCGACCCCGACATTGTGCTCGAGCAGATAAGAACCGGCCGGCGACGCAGCCTTGATCGAACCGGCCGGAGAAATGTGGTCGGTGGTGATCTTGTCGCCGAACAGGCCTAGGACGCGGGCACCCTTGATGTCCGAGGTGCCGCTGCCCTTCTTGCCCATGCCAACGAAGTAAGGCGGGTTCTGGACGTAGGTCGAGTCGTCGTCCCAGGCGTAGGTCTGCCCCGGAGGAACCTGGACAGCCTGCCAGTTTTCATCACCCTTGAAGACATCCGCATACTTCGTTTCGTAAAGTTCGCGGGTGACGTACTTGAGGATGAACTCCTGAACTTCCTTCGAGGTCGGCCAGATGTCCTTGAGATAGACCGGCTTGCCGTTCTGGTCTTCGCCGATCGGCTCTTTGGTCAGGTCCTTCTGGACCGTGCCGGCGAGCGCGTAGGCAACGACGAGCGGCGGGGATGCCAGATAGTTCGCCTGGACATCCGGCGAGATACGGCCTTCGAAGTTGCGGTTACCCGAAAGCACGCCCGAAACGATGAGGCCCTTGTCGTTGATCGTCTTCGAGACCGGCGCCGGCAGCGGGCCGGAATTGCCGATGCAGGTCGTGCAGCCGAAGCCGACGAGGTTGAAGCCGAGCTTGTCCAGGTCGGCCTGCAGGCCGGACTTGGCAAGATATTCGCCGACGACCTGCGATCCAGGCGCCAGCGAAGTCTTGACCCAGGGCTTGGTCTTCAGGCCCTTGGCAACGGCGTTGCGGGCGAGCAGGCCGGCAGCAATCAGTACCGACGGGTTGGAGGTATTGGTGCAGGACGTGATGGCGGCAATGGCAACGTCGCCATGGCCGAGATCGAAGTCCGTACCTTCGACCGCATAACGGTTCGAAAGCTGGCCGGGCTTCTTGTAGTCGGCGTCCATCGACGTGGCGAAACCGGACGCGATGTCTTCGAGCGCGATGCGGCCCTCAGGACGCTTCGGACCTGCCATCGACGGCACGACGTCGCCGAGGTCGAGCTCCAGCGTGTCGGTGAAGACGAGGTCGGAACCATCGCCTTCGCGCCACATGCCTTGCGCCTTCGAATAGGCTTCAACGAGCGCGATCCGGTCATGCGTGCGGCCGGACATGGTGAGGTAGTTGACGGTTTCGCCGTCGACGGGGAAGAAGCCACAGGTCGCGCCGTATTCCGGACCCATGTTGCCGATCGTCGCGCGATCGGCGAGCGGCATGTTGTCCATGCCGGGGCCGAAGAACTCGACGAACTTCGAAACGACGCCCTTCTTGCGCAGCATCTGCACGACGGTCAGAACGAGGTCCGTCGCCGTGACGCCTTCCTTGAGCTTGCCGGTGAGCTTGAAGCCGATGACTTCCGGCAGGAGCATCGACACCGGCTGGCCGAGCATGGCGGCTTCTGCTTCGATACCGCCGACGCCCCAGCCCAGAACGCCGAGGCCGTTGATCATCGTCGTGTGCGAGTCGGTACCGACGCAGGTGTCCGGATAGGCGATCGTCTCACCGTCCTCATCCTTCGTCCACACGGTCTGGCCGAGATATTCGAGATTGACCTGGTGACAGATGCCGGTGCCGGGAGGAACGACGCGGAAATTCTTGAATGCCTGCTGGCCCCACTTCAGGAAGCGGTAGCGCTCGCCGTTGCGCTGGTATTCAAGTTCGACGTTCTTGGCGAAGGCCTGCGGCGTACCGAATTCATCGACGATGACGGAATGGTCGATGACGAGGTCGACGGGCACGAGCGGGTTGATCTTTTCAGGATCGCCGCCGAGCGAGACCATTGCGTCGCGCATCGCAGCAAGGTCGACCACCGCCGGAACGCCAGTAAAGTCCTGCATCAGCACGCGCGCCGGGCGATAGGCGATTTCGTTTTCGACGGAGCCCTTGTTGTTCAGCCATTCGGCGACCGCGAGGATGTGCTCCTTGGTGACCGACTGGCCGTCTTCGAAGCGCAGCAGGTTCTCGAGTAGAACCTTCATCGAATAGGGAAGCTTCGACACGCCCTTAAGACCATTCGCTTCAGCCTTCGGTAGGCTGTAATAGACGTAGTCCTTTCCGTTCACGGAAAGCGTGGAGCGACAATTGAAGCTGTCAAGAGATTTAGACACGAGAGACCCCGTTTCTGATAGCCAACACAGTCGTGCGGACGCCTATGCACTAATGCACATCAGGATGCGGGTACGGCCATTTCCGCTGTCCGCACGTGGAGAGGTTTCTCCAAGTTCGGCGCAAGGATGAAATTCACGCCGGCCGCTGGCGTGGTTGCGGGTCTTATAGATAATTTCTAAGAAAGGTGCCAGAGAGGGCTCGGCCCATTTGGGACATTTTTTGCGTCGCGGTGACTAAAAACTTATTGAACGGAAAACCTATGCATCTCGACGCCTCCAATCTCGCTGCCAGGCGGGGCGAAGACCTGATTTTCGCAGACGTATCCTTTCGCCTCGACGCAGGCGAAGCGCTGGTTTTGACTGGGAAAAACGGATCGGGAAAGTCGACTTTGCTGCGCGTCGTGGCCGGTCTTTTAAGGCCTGAAAGGGGCACAGTTCAATTCACTGATTCGCGTGGTGAAACGGACCGGATTCCGCGCGAGGTCAGCCACTATCTCGGCCACCGCAACGCGATGAAAAGCGAGCTAACCGTTTCCGAAAATCTCGCCTTCTGGCAAAACTTTCTCGGCGACGTCCTCGGCGCCTCGGAACTGTCGATCGAAGACGCCGCCGAGGCCGTCGGCCTTTCGGACATTACGCATCTTCCCTTCGGTTATCTCTCCGCCGGCCAGCAACGCCGCTTTGCCTTCGCCAAGCTGCTCGTTGCCTACCGCCCGGTCTGGATTCTCGACGAACCGACCGCAGCACTCGATGCCAGCGCCGACCGCTTGTTTGCCGGTCTCATCGACGCCCACCGGAGAAAGGGCGGCATCGTTGTCGCCGCGACCCATCAGCCGCTCGGGCTTGAGAGTGCCCGGGCATTGAAGATGACGGGGTTTGCGGGCGTGGATCGAGGAGTTTGGGGTTGATGACGCTTGTGGCACACCAGGACAACGCTACAGCTTGCGGAACGGATATTTGTAGGCAGCAAACGGCGCCGCACGTTAGCCCCTTCCTCTTGTGGGGAGGGGTTGGGGAGGGGTCCTTGGTCATCCGCGAAGAGGGACACCTCAAATGACCGCCCTCTTCTTCCGCGATCTGAAGCTCTCCATCCGCGCCGGCGGCGGCGCTCTCATCGGCGTGTTGTTTTTCCTCACCGTCGTCGCTGTCATCCCGTTCGGCGTCGGGCCGGACCTGAACCTGCTTTCCAGAATCGGCCCCGCCATCGTCTGGATTGGCGCGCTGCTTGCGGCTTTGCTGGGTCTTGACCGACTTTTCCAAGCCGAACGTGACGACGGTTCGCTGGACTTGATGCTGATGCAGGAAACGCCTCTCGTGCTGACGGTTCTTGTCAAATGCTTCGCGCATTGGACGGCGACGAGCCTGCCATTGGTGATTGCCTCCCCGTTCCTTGGTCTCTTCATGAACATGGACGAGGTCGCGATCGGTGCGACGATGCTGACGCTCTTGGCCGGCTCGCCCGCCATCACCTTCATCGGCGCCGTCGGCGCGGCTGTCGCCGTCGCCCTTCCGCGCGGCGGGCTGCTGGTCTCGATCCTTGTTCTGCCATTGACCATTCCGGTGCTGATCTTCGGCGTCAGCGCCACCTATGCGGCAGTGGAAGATCCGGCACCTTTCATGCCGCCCTTCCTCATTCTGATCGCATTGACGATGTTCTTTGCCGTCATCGGTCCGGCAGCCGCAGCACTTGCGCTGCGAAACACATCGGATTGATTGGCTCTTTGAGAGCGATCAATTGCGGGATCACCGCGTTCAAGGTAAAGAACCGTACATGAGCGAAACAAGCCTTGCCATCAGCAAAATCAGCGATCTCGCCAATCCGACGCGGTTTCTGGCGCTGGCGCGGCGCACCATCCCGTGGATGGCGGCGGCAACGGCGCTCTGTCTCATCATCGGATTGTACCTCAGCTTCTCGACGAAAGGCGACTACCAGCAGGGCGAAACCGTCCGCATCATGTATCTCCATGTGCCTTCGGCCTGGCTTTCGATGATGTGCTACATCGTGATGAGCATTTCGGCGATCGGCACGCTCGTCTGGCGCCATCCGCTGGCCGATGTCTCCGCCAAGGCCGCCGCACCGCTCGGCGCCGCCTTCACGCTGCTTGCATTGGTCACCGGTTCTCTCTGGGGCAAGCCCATGTGGGGCACCTGGTGGGTCTGGGACGCGCGGCTGACGTCCGTCTTCATCCTCTTCCTGATGTATCTCGGCCTGATTGCGCTGAACCGCGCCATCGATGATCCGTCAAGGGCCGCGCGTGTCACCGCGGTTCTGATCCTCGTCGGATTCGTCAATATCCCGATCATCAAGTTCTCGGTCGACTGGTGGAATACGCTGCATCAGCCTGCGAGCGTCGTGCGCCTCGCCGGCCCGGCGATCGACCCGGAGTTCCTGCGCCCGCTTTTCGTGATGGCAATCGGCTTCACGCTGCTCTTCTTCACGCTGCACATCATGGCGATGCGCAACGAAATCTGGCGGCGCCGCGTTGCCGCCCAGCGCCGTCTTGCCGCGCGCATGGCAAGCCGTGAGGATTGACCGATGACGCACGCCTTTTATGTTTACTGTTCCTATGGGTTCGCCGCTTTCGTCACCATTGCCGTGACGCTGTGGATCTGGGTGGACGGGCGCGCGCGGCAGAAGGAACTGGCGGCCCTCGAAGCTTCCGGTATCCGCCGCCGTTCGGCGCGTCCGAAGGATAACGAATGAGCACGCCGCAAGCAGATCGGCCAGAACCACGCGGCTTTGCCCGTTATGCGCTGGCATTGATCCCGCTTGTCGTTTTCGGCGGCATTGCCGCGACGGCAGCAAAGATGCTTTACGATCAGGATTTCCACGGCAAGAACATTTCCGAGATCCCTTCAGCGCTGATCGGCACCAAAGCTCCGGAATTAAACCTGGCACCCCTCGAAGGGTCCAATCTGCCGCCGCTGACGGATAGCGCGATCAAGGGCAAGCTGACGCTGGTCAATGTCTTTGCCTCCTGGTGCCTTCCTTGCCGGGAAGAGCATCCAATCCTGACGGAACTGGCAAAGGACAACCGGCTCAACATCGTCGCAATCAACTACAAGGACAAGAACGAAAGCGCGCTGCGTTTCCTTGGCGAGCTCGGAAACCCCTATGCCGCAATCGGCGTCGATCCGAATGGCAAGGCGGCGATCGACTGGGGCGTCTATGGCATTCCGGAGAGTTACCTGGTCGCCACCGACGGCACGATCCTCTATAAACGCGTCGGCCCCTTCGACGATGTCAGCCTCAAGGAAGGCCTCTATCCGGCAATGGAAAAGGCGCTCGGGAAACCGGTTTCCTAAACCGCACTCTGCCAGGCCTTGACCGCCTCGACCGGCCAGATCAGCATCAGCACGTTGAGCGTCAGGTTGTCACGGATCATGTAGCCCGTGAAAATCTCGAAGAAGATCGCGATGGCGACTGTGAGCGCGATCGGAGCGCGGGCTGCGAAGAAGAAGCCGGCGACCATGAAGACGGTGTCCATGGCCGAGTTCAGGATACTATCGCCGTAATAATCGAGCGAGATCGTCGCCGCACGGTAGCGGTCGATGATGATCGGCGAGTTTTCGAGCAGTTCCCAGCCGGATTCGACCACGAGCGCCAGAAGCAGGCGGACGGCAATCGGTCTGTTACGCATTACGAGATGCGCCAGCCCATAGAACAGGAAGCCGTGAATGATGTGGGACGGCGTGTACCAGTCCGAAAGATGCTGGGAATTGCCGCTCGAGTTGACGACGCCTTCCCACAGCTTGACATAGCCGCAGGCGCAGATCGGCGTGCGGCCCATTAGGTACTCGGCAGCGATCTGGACGATCAAAACCGCCAGGCAGGCCGCGAACCAGAAATTCTGATGTCTCGCTCTTTCCGCTGCACTGAATGCCGTCACTTCTCGGTCTCTCCTGCAGGATTTATCGAATGCTTCAAGATGAGCGGCATCTGCGCCATGGTGAAGATGATGGTGATCGGCATCGTCCCCCAGACCTTGAAGGTCACCCAGAAGTCATCGGAAAAATTGCGCCAGACGACTTCGTTCAAAACGGCAAGGAACAGGAAGA
The DNA here is from genome assembly GCF_015353075.1 of Rhizobium sp. 007. NCBI lineage: Bacteria > Pseudomonadati > Pseudomonadota > Alphaproteobacteria > Hyphomicrobiales > Rhizobiaceae > Rhizobium > Rhizobium sp. 007. Next base: position 3,695,273 of record NZ_CP064187.1, read on the forward strand.
AAACGCCCCAGCGGACCGTCAGCTTGCGCCAGCCTGCAGCGTCGAGCTGAAAGGCCGCGTTGAAGACGTAGCCGAGCAGCGACCTGCCAAAGGCAAGCCCGCCCAGCAGCGCGACACCGAACAGCGTATTGACAATCGTCGGCTTCATTTTGATGAAGGTTTCGTTCTGCAGGTAGATCGACAGCGAACCGAAGATCAAAACGACGATGCCAGACACGAAGGGCATGATCGGCAGATGGCCAAGGACGAGCTTGGAAACGACGAGCGAGACGATCGTCGCCGCCATGAAAAGCCCCGTCGCCACGAAGAGCGGCCCGCCGAGTTCGGACAATGCAGGGAATCTTTCGACCAGCCAGGCGCCGCGCAGATTGGCAAAGAAGAAGATCAGCAGCGGCCCGAGTTCCAGCGCCAGCTTCAGCATCGGATGGTGCCGGTCGGCGGCGCTGGGAGTAATATCGCTTTCAGTGGTCATGTATTCGTCAAACCTGTTCGTCGTTCGCGCGCCTTGCGCGCTGTTCCGGCTTATCTGTGGCATCATTGCCCAAGGCCGGCAATGGCTTGAGCGAAATCCTCGGCCTCGAACGGCTCCAGATCGTCTACGCCTTCGCCGACGCCGATGAAATAGACCGGTAGCTTGTGCTTGGCGGAGATCGCAACGAGGATGCCGCCCCTTGCCGTACCATCGAGCTTGGTCATGATCAGGCCGTTGACGCCCGCAACATTGCGGAAAATTTCGACCTGATTGAGAGCGTTCTGGCCGGTGGTCGCATCCAGCGTCTGCAGCACCGTATGCGGGGCGTCGGGATCGAGCTTGCCGAGCACGCGGACGATCTTTTCAAGCTCCGCCATCAGCTCCGCCTTGTTTTGCAAACGGCCGGCGGTATCGATGATCAGCACGTCGCATTTTTTCGCCTTCGCCTGCTCGAAGGCGTCGTAGGCGAGACCTGCGGCATCCGCACCAAGCTTGGTGCCGATGAATTCCGACTTCGTGCGATCGGCCCAGATCTTCAACTGCTCGATCGCCGCGGCGCGGAAAGTATCGCCCGCCGCCACCATGACCTTCAACCCGGCACCCGAAAGCTTCGACGCCAGCTTGCCGATCGTCGTCGTCTTGCCGGTGCCGTTGACGCCGACGACGAGAATGACATGCGGCTTGTGGGTGAGATCGAGCTGCAAGGGCTTTGCGACCGGCTTCAACACTTTGGCAATTTCCGACGCCATGATGCGGCTGACATCCTCGCCGGTCACATCCTTGCCGTAGCGCTCGGAAGCAAGCGTATCGGTGACACGCATGGCGGTCTCGACGCCGAGATCGGCTTGTATCAGCAGGTCTTCGAGATCCTGAAGGGTGTCGTCGTCCAGCTTGCGCTTGGTGAAGAGCGCGGAAATCTGGCCCGTGAGTTGCGACGAAGTACGCGCGAGACCGGCGCGCAGACGCTGGAACCAGCTGAGTTTCGGCGCAGGAGCAATCGGCTCCGGTTCGGTGATTTTCGGAGTGGTTGCAAAGCCCTTGGGAAGGACAGGTTCCGTCTTTGAAGCATGCTCGCCCTCCGTTTCAGGACGAGGAGCATCCCCCTCCACCCTGCCGGGCATCTCCCCTTCAAGGAGGGAGATTGGCTGAGCAGGAGCTCCCTCAGCCGTCCCGGAAATCTCCGGACGAATATCCGTGACTTCATCATGAGAAAGATCGGAAAGTGGCGCCTCGTCGGCCAACTGATCTTTCCCCTCGTGGGGGAGATGTCCCGAAGGGACTGAGGGGGGTGTCTCCGCCAAGGGCGCGTCTTGGGCTGACGTCTCTGGCTCGGCTTCAGCCTCGGCCTCCAGCAACGAGAGTGGTATCACTCCAAGATCGCCAATCTGGTAGGCGCCCGGAAGGATCGCCGACTCCTCGGCCTCTTCGGAAGGCTCGAGAGCGTCCGCAGCCGGACCGCCCGCGGCATCCATCTCCTCCGATAAAACGGGATCACTTGCGAGCGGCAAGTGTTCCTCGCGCGAATGTTCGGCTTCGAGAACTTTTGTCTCTGAAGCCTCTGGCGCCTGCTCTTCCGCCGGCTTTTCCTTGCCGAAGGTGAAGACCTTTTTGATGAAACTGAGCGCCATGGGAATTCCGTGAAATCAGGCCGCGTCGGCGGCTGTCAATTGCATGTCAAGATGTTTGCCATTATGGCCGGTGATGGTTGCCTCGACGAACGAACGCGGGCGAAGACCGGGGGCTGCGACAAGCGTGAAGTTCTCGGTATGTGCGAGCCCGTTGTTTTCCACCAGCAGCCATTGCCGCGTTCCGACCATCTGAGCCAGATGGGACTGATGAAGCCGATGTCCAGTAGCACGAAGCCGTACCGCACGATCCTTGACGATCGACCGGTCGAGCTGCGGCATGCGGGCTGCCGGCGTGCCTGGACGAGGGCTGTAAGGGAAGACGTGCAGGTGAGCGATCTTCGCTTCTTGCGCCAGGCTGGCGGCATTTTCGAACATCTCTTCGGTCTCGGTCGGGAAACCGGCGATCATGTCCGCGCCGAAGCACATCTCTGGACGCAGACGGCGGACCTGATCGACGAAGGCCAGCGCATCGGCGCGTGAATGCCGCCGTTTCATGCGCTTCAGGATCATGTCGTCGCCATGTTGCAGCGAAAGATGCAGGTGCGGCATGAAACGCGGCTCATCGGCGACCAGATCGAACAAATGCTTGTCCGCCTCGATGCTGTCGATCGATGACAGCCGCAGTCGGCGGATGTCAGGTATCTGCTTCAGAAGCGTCTTGGCAAGCAGCCCGAGCGTCGGTTCGCCGGGCAGGTCGGCGCCGTAACTGGTGGCATCGACGCCTGTCAACACGATCTCTCGGTAGCCGTTTTCAATGAGGTTGCGCGCCTGATCGACCACGGCGCCCATGGGCACGGAGCGGGAATTGCCGCGGCCATAGGGGATGATGCAGAAGGTACAGCGATGGTCGCAGCCGTTCTGCACCTGGATAAAGGCCCGCACATGCCCGTCGATGTGCTTCACCATCTGCGGCGCCGTCTGGCGCACACTCATGATGTCGTTGACGCGCAGCTTCTCTTCCGCGGCCACTCCGAAATCGGGCAGGGCGCGATATGAAGCGGTGATCAGCTTCTCCTCGTTGCCGAGAACGGCGTCGACCTCGGCCATTTCTGCGAAGGTCTGCTTTTCGGTCTGGGCTGCGCAGCCCGTCACGATGATACGCGCATGCGGATTCTCGCGTCGTGCGCGGCGGATGGCTTGCCGCGCCTGACGCACGGCCTCGCTTGTGACCGCGCAAGTATTCACCAAAATGGCGTTGTTGAGCCCGGCCTTTTCCGCCTCCGCCCGCATCACTTCGGATTCGTAGGTGTTGAGACGGCAGCCGAAGGTAATGACCTCAACGCCGCTCACCGCGCCTCGGCCCCCTGCGCCTGATCGCGCGCCCACGAACCGGTGGAGGGATCTAACGTACCGGACCATTCCCATTCGGCAGGGCCGGTCATGATCACGTGGTCGTCGCGGTCGCGCCATTCGATCGACAATATGCCGGGCGGCTTGGCGCTGGCGACATGAATTGCGACCTTGCGGCCCGTGCGGCCCGTGCGGGCAGCGCAAACCGCTGTTGCGCAGGCAGCCGAACCGCAGGCAAGCGTCAAACCCGCACTGCGCTCCCATGTCCGTGTCGTGATCGATGCCGGCGAGGTAATTTGCGCCAGCGTGATATTGGCGCGCTCGGGAAACATCGGATGGTTCTCAAGCAATGGTCCAAAGCGCGCCAGATCAAAGGACATCACGTCCCTGTCGACCCAGAAGACGGCATGCGGGTTGCCCATCGACACGGTGGAGGGCGAATGCAGGACCGGGCTGTCGATCGGACCGATTTGGAGTTCAATGCGGCTGGTATCGTGAAACTCTTCCGCAAGCGGGATCTTGTCCCAGTCGAAAACAGGCTTGCCCATGTCGACCGAGATCGTACCGTCGTCATGCTCGACGGCATTGAGGATGCCTGCCACCGTCTGGAAAGTGAAAACCTTGTTGCCGGTTTCCGCGGCAAGAGCCTGCACCACGCAACGCGTGCCATTGCCGCAGGCTTGCGCCTTTGATCCATCGGAATTCAGGATATCGATCCAGGCATCGGTGCCTTGAGCCCTCGGGTCGTGGATCGCCATGATCTGGTCGAAGGCCGTATCTGGATGGGCATTGAGCGCGATCGCCGCAGCAGGCGTCACCTTGTCGGCGCGGCCGCGCATGTCGACGACCAGGATCTTGTTGCCAAGCCCGTTCATCTTCGCGAATTCGACCGTTGCGCTCATAGGATCATCCCGTGTCCATTTCGGCTGTATATGGCGGAAACGCGCGGGAATTACCAGTGGGTGCGGGCAATGACTAGCCAGCGACGCTTCGCTGCTCCGCCCTTTTCGCCGATAGTCTCGTGGGGAGCCCGGCAAGGCAGACGCTATGCTGCCCAGGCAAAAATGTCTCATGAGGGGACAGCCGCCGCCTCATGCTTGAGAAAAGTCGCAATGGCCTAGCACTTTTCAACGGTTGAAGGCATTCTTGACAATCGGATGCGTGTTCTTGGCAAAGGGAGGATAGCCGATGCGCTGCTTCACGGTACTTGGACCCTCGCAGACGGGAAAGTCGACGCTCGTCGCAAAACTGGCTTCGCTCGAAGGGACACCGAGAAAGTCCGTCTCTCCATACGGATCGAGCCTGACGGAATTCGAATTCGGAAGCGAGGCATGGTGTGCGCTGGATACACCCGGCGCGAACGAGGCGCTGGCGCTTGCCCAGGATTCACTTTTGGCAAGCGATGCTTGCATCCTCTGCGTATCGCCGGCGCCGGACGAGGCGGTGCTGGCAGCACCCTATCTTCGCGCCATCGAAGCTTCGGGGACACCCTGCATTCTTTTTGTGAACCGCATGGACGAGCCGCAGGGGCGCCTGCGCGATGTCATCGCCGCCCTGCAGGCCTATTCCAGCCATCCTCTCGTCCTGCGGCAGATACCCATCCGCGACGGAGATGTTGTGGTCGGCAGCTGCGACCTGATTTCGGAGCGCGCCTGGCGCTATCGGGAGGGTCAGCCTTCGGCCCTCGTCGAACTTCCCGACAGTGCTGCTGCGCGCGAGCACGAGGCACGTTCCGAATTGCTGGAACAGCTTTCCGAGTACGATGACTGGCTTCTCGAGGAACTGATAGAAGACCGCGAACTACCAAGCGACGCACTCTTTGCCATCGCCTCGCGGATCCTGAAGGAAAACAAGGTCATTCCCGTGCTCTTCGGCGCAGCATCCCATAGCAATGGCATCAAGCGGCTGATGAAGGCGCTGCGCCACGAAGCGCCGCCTGTTGAAGCCCTGAAGAGCCGGCTGGCTGCCACCGGCAGCTTGGATGAAACGGCATTGGCTGCCGTGAGCTTCCACGCCTACCACCGGCCGAGCGTTGGAAAGACCATTCTCGTCCGTGCGCTTGCCGACGGACTGAAACAGGGCGCTGCGCTGGGCGGCGCTAATCTCGGGTCGGTTCAGGAGGGAGGAAACGGCCGCCCCCTTGCCGGCAACTCGGCACGCGGCAGGATTTTCGCCGCAGTCAAGTCAGATCACTTGCCCGCAACCGCCTTGCTGACAGCGGCCAACGCGTTGGCACCGCCCGCTTGGGCGGCCCCGCCGACGCCCATGCTCGAACGCATCCTTGTTCCGGGCACTGAGCGCGACGAAACGAAGCTCTCGGCGACGCTTGCAAAGCTGGCCGAGACCGATCGCGGCCTGAAGGTGATGCAGGAGGAGGGAACAGGCGCACAGCTGATCTGCGCTCAAGGACCGATGCACCTGCGCGATCTGCGCAAGACCCTGTCGGAGGTATTCCGCGTCGAAGTCACGGACCGATCGCCGAACCCGATCTATCGGGAAACGATCTCAAAGCCCTCGAACGTCCACTATCGTCACCGCAAGCAGACGGGTGGCGCAGGGCAGTTCGCAGACGTGCAGCTGAGTGTGCGTCCCAATGAACGGGGGCAGGGCTTCACCTTCGGCGAGACGGTCAAAGGCGGCACCGTTCCCCGGAACTACATTCCGGCGGTGGAGGCCGGCGCCCGTGAAGCCATGGAAAAAGGCCCGCTCGGCTTTCAGGTGATCGATGTCGACGTGACGCTCACGGACGGCCAGTACCACTCCGTCGACAGCTCCGACTTCGCCTTCCGGGCAGCGGCACGGATGGGGGTGCGGCAGGCATTGTCAGAGGCAGCGGCTGTGCTGATGCAGCCGGTGGTCCGGGTCGAAATCCACATACCATCCATCTTCTCTGGCAGCATGGTGGCGATCGTCTCGGCACTCAAGGGCCAGGTGCTTGGCTTCGATCGCGATGAGAGCGCCAAAGGATGGGATGTCTTTCGGGCACTCGTTCCCGGTGCGGCGCTCGACGAACTTGCCCGGACCTTGCGCTCCGCTACGCAAGGAATCGGATACTTCTCCAAAGCGTTCGATCACTTCGAGGAGATCTACGGCAAAGAGGCCGACGCAATCATCAACGCACACGGTTCGGGATCGCACCCGAACTAAAACTCGGCTGGGCGTCAGCCGGACTTCAAACCGCGCCGTATCCGCCTCCCGTCGGCGTTGTGACCCAAGAGCAGCCTATGGGCGGTCAAGGAGCCGTCCGGGCCACCCCGTGAAGGTGCTGCCGCAATCGATCCAGAAATCCCAACAGCCGCTCATGGCCGCCAGCTTTTTCACACAATGACATTCATGCGGAATTCATGGAGGCGGCACTTTTGATCTGTCACTTGGGATTACGCAAGCGGCACGCTGAAGGCTTCGCAAGCCGGCAATGCGGTCATTTGTCCGCATTCTCTTGACTTTGTCCGCACTTTCCTGTTTACCGCGGCTCATTCTGTGACGAGCTTCAAGACTCGAGCCGCCGACCGGGACCCGATAAGGTATAAAGAGATCCCGGAGGTCCACACCCGACAGCGCGATGCGCCCTCGGGTGCTTTTTGGCTTTGCGTCTTGTTTTCGTCAAGGAAAAGCACGACGTTTCCGGGCATACCAATCCTGCCCGAAACGTATCAAGGAAGAGCCGATGTTTGAAAACCTCCAGGACCGTCTTGGATCCATTCTGAATGGACTGACAGGCCGTGGCGCGCTTTCGGAAGCTGATGTTTCCGCAGCGCTGCGCGAGGTTCGCCGTGCATTGCTGGAAGCCGACGTTGCACTCGATGTCGTACGCTCCTTCACCGACCGTGTGCGCGAAAAGGCCGTCGGCGCAGAGATATTGAAGGCGATCAAGCCCGGCCAGATGGTCGTAAAGATCGTTCATGACGAGCTGATCGAGATGCTGGGCGGCGAAGGCGCCGGCGTCGATCTTCACGCTGCCGCCCCCGTCGTGATCATGATGGTCGGCCTGCAGGGCTCCGGCAAGACGACGACGACGGCGAAGATCGCCCTCCGCCTGACGACGCGCGAGAAGAAGAGGGTGCTGATGGCATCGCTCGACACACGCCGTCCGGCAGCGCAGGAGCAGCTTCGCCAGCTCGGCGCCCAGACCAATATCGACACGCTTCCGGTCATCGCCGGCCAGTCACCGACGGATATCGCCGCGCGCGCCGTGCAGGCAGCCAAGCTCGGCGGCCATGACGTCGTCATCCTCGATACCGCCGGCCGTACGCATATCGATGAGCCCTTGATGGTCGAAATGGCCGACATCAAGAAGAATTCGAACCCGCATGAAATCCTGCTGGTCGCGGACTCATTGACCGGTCAGGACGCCGTCAATCTGGCCCGCAATTTCGACGAGCGCGTCGGCATCACCGGCCTCGTGCTCACCCGTATGGACGGCGACGGCCGCGGCGGTGCGGCTCTCTCTATGCGCGCCGTCACCGGCAAGCCGATCAAGCTGATCGGCGTCGGCGAAAAGATGAGCGAGCTGGAAGAATTCCATCCCCGCCGCATCGCAGACCGTATTCTTGGCATGGGCGACATCATCTCGCTCGTCGAGCGCGCGGCGGAAAATATCGACGCCGAAAAGGCGGCCGCCATGGCCGCCAAGATGGCCAAGGGAAAATTCGACCTCAACGACCTTGCCGACCAGCTGCGCCAGATGCAGAAGATGGGTGGCATGGGCGGCATCATGAGCATGATGCCCGGCATGGCCGGTATGAAGGACAAGATGGCATCCGCCGGCCTGAATGACAGCCTCTTCGGCCGCCAGCTTGCGATCATCTCTTCGATGACGAAGGCTGAGCGCGCCAACCCGGACATCCTCAAGCATTCCCGCAAGAAGCGGATCGCCGCCGGCTCCGGCACCGACGCTGCCGACATCAACAAGTTGCTCAAGATGCACCGCCAGATGGCGGACATGATGAAGATGATGGGCGGCAAGGGCAAAGGCGGCATGATGAAGCAGCTGATGGGAGGTCTTGCCGGCAAGATGGGCCTTGGCGGCATGGGTGGGATGGGCTCCATGCCTGATCTTTCGAATATCGACCCCAAGCAGCTGGAAGCACTTCAAAAGCAGGCCGAAGCGGCGGGTCTTGGGAAGCCGGGTGGGGGCATGCCCGGTTTAGGTGGCGGTTTGCCGGGCGGCTTGCCAGGTCTTGGCGGGACAAAGCTGCCGGGTCTCGGCGGTGGTTTCCCGGGTCTGCCCGGATTGCCGAAGAAGAAGTGAAAGGATCGCCTGCCCCATGATTGATCCAGACGTCAAAGCCCAGCTTTCGAGCTACCGGCAGTCGATCGACAATATCGACGCTGCGCTCGTCCACATCCTGGCCGAACGCTTTCGCTGCACCAAAGAGGTCGGCGTTTTGAAGGCCAAGTACAAGTTGCCGCCGGCCGATCCGGCGCGCGAGGAATACCAGATCGCCCGACTTCGGCAGCTTGCCGAAGATGCGCATCTGGATCCGGATTTCGCCGAGAAGTTCTTGAACTTCGTCATCACGGAAGTCATCCGGCATCACGAGCAGATCGCTGCGGATCACGCTGAACAAGGCGCCGCAGCAAAATGAACCAATACCGCCTCACGAAGCGGTCAAGAAAAGCCTAAGGAGTAAATGACATGGCACTGAAAATTCGTCTCGCCCGCGGTGGTTCCAAGAAGCGCCCGTATTATCACGTTGTTGTTGCCGACGCCCGTTCGCCGCGCGATGGCCGCTTCCTCGAAAAGCTCGGTTCCTGGAATCCGATGCTGGCCAAGGACGACGCAAAGCGCGTTGAACTGAACGCCGAGCGCGTCAAGCACTGGCTCGACAACGGCGCGCAGCCGACCGACCGCGTTCTGCGCTTCCTCGACGAAGCCGGCGTTGCAAAGCGCGAGGCCAAGAACAACCCGGAAAAGGCAAAGCCGGGCAAGAAGGCCCAGGAACGCACTGCCGAGAGGGCTCAGAAAGCTGCCGACGCAGCTGAAGCCGCCGCTTCCGCAGAATAATCCCGGGATCATATCCCGATCGGACGGGCGGCATGGCGACATGCCGCCCGTTTTCATTTTCATTCCGGCAGACTTCGTTTATGAGAAGCCAGATTTCCGGCTTCACATGAAGGGCCCCATGACAAAGCTTGAAAACCCCGTACTGATGGCAACGATCGGCGGTGCGCAGGGCATCCGCGGCGAAGTGCGCGCCAAGGCTTATACGGCCGATCCGACCGCACTCGGCGACTATGGTCATTTGCACAGCATGGACGGGCGGACATTCGAGATCCTCGAAATCCGCGAGATGAAGAATGTCGTCGTCGTTCGCTTCCGTGGCATCAATGACCGCAATGCGGCCGAGGCGCTCAACGGCCTGGAGCTCTACATCGAACGCGGCAACCTGCCGGACGACGAACTGGAGGAAGACGAATTCTTCTATGCCGATCTGGAAGGGCTGGAGGCAGTGGACGACAAGGGCGTCAGCTACGGCACCATTACCGGCGTTTTCGACTTCGGCGCGGGCGACCTGCTGGAGCTTAAGGGGCCGGGCAAGCGCCCGGTGCTCATCCCCTTCTCCGAAGCGTCGGTTCTCGAAATTGATCTCGAAGACGGCACAATCCTGATCGATCCGCTGGCGGCGGGACTTGTCGATGATCCGCAAGAAATCTCCAAGCTCGCCTCCGGCAAGCCGAAGAAAAAGAAGTGAGATTGCGATGGGTTTCCGGGCGACCGTCCTGACACTCTACCCGGAAATGTTTCCGGGGCATCTGAGCTATTCGCTCGCCGGCAAGGCGATGGAGCGAGGGCAATGGTCGCTGGATAGCGTGCAGATCCGGGATTTTGCGACCGATAAACACCGCACCGTCGACGACACGCCGGCAGGCGGTGGCGCCGGCATGGTGCTGAAGCCTGACGTGTTGGCGCGTGCGATCGACAGCACTTGCGAAAATGATGCTCGTCCGCGGCTTTTGATGAGCCCGCGCGGCAAGCCGCTGACGCAGAAACGGGTGCGCGAGCTTGCGGCGGGCCAGGGCGTGATCATCGTCTGCGGCCGTTTCGAAGGTGTCGATCAGCGGGTGATCGATGCGCGGGAGCTTGAAGAAATTTCGATCGGCGATTACGTGCTTTCGGGCGGCGAGCCCGCCGCCTTAGTCGTTCTCGACACGATCGTGCGCATCCTGCCAGGCGTCATGGGCAATGATCTTTCCGGGCTGCATGAGAGTTTCGAAGGCGGGTTGCTGGAGCATCCCCACTACACCCGGCCGCAGGAATGGGAAGGCCGCGAAATTCCAGCGATCCTGACCTCCGGCAATCACGGCGCCATCGAAAAATGGCGACATGAGCAGGCGGTTGCCTTGACAAAGGAAAGGCGACCGGACCTTCTGAAGGACTGAAAGCCGGAAAATCCGTGCCTCCGCCTTACAAAAATGTCGTCCAAGGGATGACAAGGCCCAGGCTTTCGTGTAGTAGCGCACGCGGAAATGGGGCTAGCCCCGTCTGCCAGCAAACAAAGAATGGCGAATCCGCTCCCGCCCGCGAAGGGCAAAATCCCGAGGCAATCCCAAAGGATCATGTGTCGAGCGCTCTGGCTGTTTCAGAAGAACCAAAGGTTAAGACGATGAACATCATTCAGCAGCTCGAGGCCGAACAGGCCGCCAAGATCGAAGCCAAGCGCACGCTTCCGGAATTCTCCCCGGGCGACACGCTCCGCGTCAACGTCAAGGTTACGGAAGGCAACCGTACCCGCGTTCAGGCCTATGAAGGCGTCTGCATCGCCCGCTCCGGCGGCGGCCTGCAGGAAAACTTTACGGTCCGCAAGATTTCCTACGGCGAAGGCGTCGAGCGCGTATTCCCGATCTATTCTCCGATGATCGAAAGTGTCGAAGTCGTTCGCCGCGGTAAGGTCCGCCGTGCGAAGCTCTACTACCTGCGCGACCGTCGCGGCAAGTCCGCCCGTATCGTTGAGAACACCGGCACCCGCGCCCGCAAGCTCAACGACGCCGAGCGCGCTGCTGTTGCCGAGGAAAAGGCACGAATCGAAGCCGAAAAGGTTGCAGCAGCTCAGGCTCTCGCAGCCGAAAAGGCAGCAGCCGAAGCCGCAGAAGCAAAGGCAGCAGCTGAAGCTGCAGCAGCCGCTGCAGAGCCCACAGCAGAATAAGCTCTGGGAACGCAAAATTCTTTACACGAAAAGGCGGTCTTTGGGCCGCCTTTTCTGTTTTGGGCCTGCGGCATCGGGGCCGATGCTCTTGCCATCGGCTTCGCAACTATGACAATTTCCCCAAGCCACATTTCATTGGAGATTTCTGATGCCGTTCCGCCGCACCATTCTTGCAGGCCTCGCCGCTCTCGTTCTTTCGCCATTGGCGGCCCTTGGTGCCGATCTGCCGGATCTTGGCGGCAAGACGGTGGTCGTCGTTACCGAGAATGCCTATCCGCCGCTGCAGTTCGTCGACCCCAAGTCCGGCAAGCAGATCGGCTGGGAATATGACGCGATGAACGAGATCGCCAAGCGGCTGAACTTCAAGGTCGAATATCAGAACACGAGCTGGGACGCGATGATCCAGGCCGTCTCCGACGATCAGTACAACATCGGCATGACCGGCATCACCATTAAGGACGACCGCAAGCAGAAAGTGGATTTCTCCGATCCTTATATGCGCTCGCAGCAATTCATGCTGGTCCGGGGCGATGAGAGCCGCTTCACGGACGCGAAGACCTTCGGTGAGTTCAAGGACGGCCTGGTAGGCGCGCAGCCGGGCACCTCGCCTTTCTACACGGCCGTCTATGAAATCCTTGACGGCAACGAGCAGAATCCGCGTATCAAGCTCTTCGAAACCTTCGGCGCGACGGTCCAGGCGCTCAAAGCCGGAGATGTCGATGTGGTGCTGACCGACAGCGTTGCCGCGAAGGGGTATGTCGATGCCTCGAACGGCACGCTCAAGGTGATCGGCGGCCCGCTCGGCACCGAGGATTTCGGCTTCATCTTCCCCAAGGGCTCCGATCTCGTTGCCCCCGTCAACGCCGCGATCGCCGCATTGAAAGCCGACGGCACGCTCGACGCACTGAACAAGAAGTGGTTCCTCGACTACAAGATGGGCGAATGATGCAGGTCAGCCGCTGATGGCCCTGCAGCCTTCTCCTGCCGGAAATCTCAAGGGCGACTATCCGTGGTGGCTGGTCGCCCTTGCTGCGATCGGCGTCATCCTTGCTATCGTCATCGTCGCCAACGGCATCTATGCGCAGGTCTTCCGCACCGTCGTCAACGGCGTATGGGTTACCGTCTTCGTGACGTTGGTCGCCTTTGCGCTGGCGACATTGCTTGGCCTCGGCATCGCTCTTCTCGGGCTTTCCGATAGCGTCGCGCTGCGCCAAGCATCCCGCTTCTATATCGAGATCATCCGCGGCATCCCGATGCTCGTGCTGCTCTTTTACGTGGCCTTTGTCGGCGCTCCGGGCATTGTCGCCGCCTATAATTTCCTGATCACGCCATTTGTGAAAGCCGGATTGGCCGAACCGATTCTCGTGCGTGACCTATCACTGATGTGGCGTGCGATCATCGCCCTGATGATCGGGTATTCCTCTTTTATTGCCGAGATTTTCCGCGCCGGCATCCAATCGGTCGACCATGGACAGATCGAAGCGGCAAAGGCGCTGGGCCTGTCGCGCTACCACCGCTTCCGGCTGGTTGTCTTTCCGCAGGCGATCCGCGTCATCTTTCCGCCGCTGTCGAACGACTTCGTCTCGATGGTGAAGGACAGCTCCCTCGTTTCCGTGCTCGGCGTTTCCGACATCACGCAGATGGGCAAGGTCTATGCCTCCGGCTCCTTCCGCTTCTTCGAGACCTATTCGATCGTCACCTATATCTATCTGATCCTGACGATCGGTTTGTCGCTCGCGCTGCGGCAGATCGAGCAGCGGATGCGCAAAGCTCACAGCCGGTAGCGCTGACATGATTCGAATTGCCGTTTGCGAGAAAAATCGCTATATGCACGCCCATGGAAAGCAAGTTCAGGTGCATTGGCGCGCATATTTTTGTGCTGCAGGATCATTATCGCCTGCCGGCACGCTTCTTTGCGACCGTTTCCGGTGCGCTCAACAGCCGACTTCGCTGATCGAATGATGGCCGGCGGGCCTTCCGCCTATTCCTTTTCCCATTGCATCCAAAAACGGACTGAAATGCCATGAGCGCACCGCGTACCCTTTACGACAAGATCTGGGACGACCACCTGGTCGACGAACAGGCAGACGGCACCTGTCTTCTCTACATCGACCGCCATCTGGTCCACGAAGTGACCTCTCCGCAGGCGTTCGAAGGCCTGCGCATGACCGGCCGCAAGGTTCGTGCTCCCGAAAAGACGCTTGCCGTCGTCGATCATAACGTTCCGACCTCGCCTGATCGCCATCTCGGCATCAAGAACGAGGAGAGCCGCATCCAGGTCGAGCAGCTTGCCAAGAACGCTGCCGAGTTCAAAGTCGAATATTACTCCGAGAACGACAAGCGTCAGGGCATCGTGCACATCATCGGGCCGGAACAGGGCTTCACCCTTCCGGGCATGACGATCGTCTGCGGCGACAGCCATACGTCGACGCACGGCGCCTTCGGCTCGCTCGCCCACGGCATCGGCACGTCCGAGGTCGAGCACGTCCTGGCGACACAGACGTTGATCCAGAAGAAGGCGAAGAACATGCTGGTGCAGGTCGACGGAAAGCTTCCGGCCGGCGTCACCGCCAAGGACATCGTTCTCGCCATCATCGGCGAAATCGGCACGGCCGGCGGTACCGGCTACGTCATCGAATATGCCGGCGAAGCGATCCGTGCGCTGTCGATGGAAGGCCGCATGACGATCTGCAACATGTCGATCGAAGGCGGCGCCCGCGCCGGCCTGATTGCGCCCGACGATACGACCTTCGAATACATAAAGGGCAAGCCGCGCGCGCCGAAGGGCGAGGCCCTGGAACAGGCGATTGCCTACTGGAGGACGCTGAAGTCCGACGAAGGCGCACATTTCGACCGCATCGTGAAGCTCAACGCCGCCGAACTGCCGCCCATCGTCTCCTGGGGCTCTTCGCCGGAGGACGTCGTCTCGGTTCAAGGCGTCGTTCCGAACCCGGACGAGATCCAGGACGAAACCAAGCGAGGCTCCAAGTGGCGCGCACTTGACTACATGGGCTTGAGGCCAGGCACGCCGATCACCGAGATCAACATCGATCGCGTCTTCATCGGCTCCTGCACCAACGGCCGTATCGAAGACCTTCGAGCAGTTGCCAAGGTCGTCGAAGGCAGGACAGTTGCTTCGACCGTCAACGCGATGATCGTTCCCGGCTCCGGCCTCGTGAAGGAACAGGCCGAAGCCGAAGGCCTCGACAAGATCTTCAAGGCAGCCGGTTTCGACTGGCGTGAGCCGGGCTGCTCCATGTGTCTCGCCATGAACGACGACCGCCTGAAGCCGGGCGAGCGCTGCGCCTCGACGTCCAACCGCAACTTCGAAGGCCGTCAGGGCTTCAAGGGCCGCACGCACCTCGTTTCGCCGGCCATGGCTGCCGCTGCTGCAATCGCTGGCCATTTCGTCGATATCCGCGAGTGGAACTGAAGGATTCTGCCTCCCTCTCGGTCCGAGAGGGAGGCATGCCATCTTAAGAAGACAAGATGGGCATTCGGTGAGACAATAGTCTCCTGGCCTTTTTCAGGTGAGCGGCATGAATGCGTCAAAAAAGTCTTCGCCGAAGTCCCTTCGCCTTTTTCTTCTGCGCCACGCAAAATCCGCTTGGCCGGACGATGTCGCAGACCACGACCGCCCGCTTGCGAAGCGCGGGCGAAAGGCCGCGCCCTTGATCGGCGCCTATATGACGCGCGAAAAGCTCTTCCCGGATCTCGCCTTGGTGTCGACGGCGCGGCGCGCACAGGAAACATGGAAGCGTGTAGCGAAAAAACTTTCCGCCTCGACTGTGGAACGCGATGTGCCGGATTTATACGAAGCCTCGGCAACGCGCATTGTCGGCCTCCTCCACAAGATTGAGCCGTCGGTCCGAACGGTCATGCTTGTCGGACACAATCCCGGTTTTCAGGACCTCGCGAACAATCTCATCGGCAAGGGCGATCCGGAGGCTTGCGCCCGCTTGAAGGAGAAATTCGCCACTGCCGGCATGGCGATCATCGCGTTCGAGGAAAATAGCTGGGCGGATATATCGCCCGGAAGCGGACGTCTCGAGCGCTTCGTGACACCGCGTGAACTCACGTGAGCAAACGTCTCCTCCTCCCCGCAATGGAGGAGGAGGAGATGGAAGGTCTCTTGATCAGAACGTTGCCGTATAGGGCTCCGGTCCCATGCGGGCATTCCTGTCGTCAAGCTTGGCAATCGCTGCCATGTCCCCGGCATCGAGCTTGAAATCGAACACCTTGAAGTTTTCCTCGATGCGCGACGGTGTCACCGACTTGGGGATCACGACAAGACCGCTATCGATATGCCAGCGGATGATGACCTGCGCCGGTGTCTTGCTGTGCTTCTTGGCGATTTCACCGATAACCGGGTTGGCGATGAATTTTCCCTGACCGAGCGGACTCCAGGATTCGGTAACGATATTCAGTTTCCGGTGCGCGTCCTGCGCCGCCTTCTGCTGAAAATCCGGGTGGAGTTCGATCTGGTTGATGACCGGAACCACGCCGGTATCGCCAATGATGTGATCCAGATGATCCGGATAGAAGTTGGAGACGCCGATCGAACGAGCACGGCCTTCTTCCCTGATCTTGACGAAGGCCTTCCAGGTTTCGCGATAGAGTCCGCGGTGCGGCGACGGCCAGTGGATCAGGTAGAGATCGACATATTCGGTGCCAAGCTTCTTCAGGCTGCCCTCGAGGGCGCGCAGAGCGCTGTCGTAACCCTGGTCGGTGTTACGAAGCTTTGTCGTGATGAAAACATCCTTGCGGTCGAGACCGGAGGAACGCACGCCCTCGCCGACACCCTCTTCGTTGTCGTAGCCCGAAGCCGTGTCGATATGGCGGTAGCCGGCTTCGAGGGCCTTGCGGACTGTCGGAGCCGCGACCTCCTGTGGCGTCTGCCATACGCCGAGGCCGACCTGGGGAATGGAATGTCCGTCATGGAAAGTGATGATGGGTTGATTGGCCACAATATATCTCCGGAAGTTTGAAGGATTGGAGGGGCATGAAATTGAATCCGCGAACGGATTTCCCGGCATGCCATTCAGCCTGAGCGCCGGTCAAAACGGATATAGGAGACGGTGCGCAGATTATCACCCCTGATGCCTCAGAGAACGCGTACGACGGTCCCCTTGCGCATGTGCGGCAATAGCCGGCGCATGTCGCGCGGATGGACGGCGAGGCAACCTGCTGTCGGCTCATAGCCCGGCCTGATGAGATGGAAAAAGATAGCCGATCCCCGATTGCGGGCGCGGGATGTGATATTCCAATCCATGACGAGACATATGTCGTAGAGTCCGTCCTTGCGCTTCAACTCTTCATGGCTTGGACGGAAGGGCGCTCTGACGAGGCGATTGTAGTTCGGATCGCCGGGCTGGTCGCACCAGAGCATGTCCTGACGGATGCGGCGGAGCAAGAGCGGTGTTTCGAGGCGGCTCGGACGTTCGCCGCGGCAAAATCCGTAAAGCAGCTTCATTGAAGCAATCGGCGTTGCACCGTCGCCCTCGCGCTTCAAGATGGTGCGGCCGGAACGGCCGATTGCGGCGGGAAGGACGAAAGAACCGCATTGAACCAGTGCGCGGCTTTGCCTGCCGGGCGCGGGACGCACAATAATGGTGGATGATACCGTTCTTGCGCTTCGCCTTGTTTTCTCCATTTTTCTCACATGTTTTTGTTTTGCTTGGGACTTCGATTGAAATCACATCGGCCCTGGCCCGGCAACAGCACGTCTCCCGGTCTTTGCCAGCGATCGAAATATGGCGTAGGACTTGATGAGACGGAATCTGAGGAACAGAACCGCATGACCGCACGCACCATTCTACTGGTGGACGACGACAACGACCTTCGCGAAACCCTGACGGAGCAGCTTGCGCTCTATGATGAGTTCACGGTGCTGCAGGAGGCGACGGCCGGCAAGGGCATACAAGCTGCGCGCAACACGCCCGTCGATCTGCTGATCATGGATGTCGGGCTGCCGGATACGGACGGACGCGAAGCCGTGAAGCTGCTGCGCAAGGGCGGCTTCAAGGCGCCGATCATCATGCTGACCGGACACGATACGGATTCAGATACGATCCTCGGCTTGGAGGCCGGCGCCAACGACTATGTCACCAAGCCGTTCCGCTTCTCGGTGCTTCTGGCGCGCATCCGCGTCCAGCTTCGGCAGCACGAACAGAGCGAGGACGCGACCTTCACAGTCGGACCCTATCTCTTCAAGCCGAGCCAGAAGCTGTTGACCACCGAAAACGGCCAGAAGATTCGCCTCACGGAGAAGGAAGCGGCGATCATCCGCTATCTCTATCGCGCGGAACAGAAAGTAGTCACCCGGGACGTCCTTCTCGAAGAGGTGTGGGGCTACAATTCCGGCGTGACCACCCATACGCTTGAAACGCACGTCTACCGCCTGCGCCAGAAGATCGAGCGCGATCCCTCGAACGCCGAAATCCTGGTAACGGAAAACGGCGGCTACAAGATCGTACCGTAGGGCAAAGAGCCGCATGGCGCTGACAGACGATATCAACATGCTTTCGCAGCAGCCGCTCTTCAAAGGCATGTCCGCCGACCAGTTGCGGCTGGTCGCCTTCGGCGCCGACCGGCGTTTGATTTCCACCGGTCAGATGCTTTTCCGCGAAGGATCACCGGCGGAAAGCGCTTATGTCGTCGTCAGCGGCGCGCTGGAGCTCAGCACGACAGGCCCAGATGGCCATCCCAAGGTCGAGCGCATCGCGGGCCAGGGCACGTTACTGTCCGAACTCGCTCTGGTAACGCTGGTGGAGCGCAAATTCACCGCCGTGGCGCGGGAGGATTCCAGCGTCATCCGCATCACGCGAGCGCTCTTTTACAGGCTGATCGAGGAGTATCCAGATGCGGCCCGCCTCATAGAAAGCCGCATTCGCGACAACATCGCGGAATTGGCGGCACGGGCGAGCGCACAGCTTCACCGCTTTTCGTAGATCTCAGAGTTTGAAATGCGCGGTCACGGGCACGTGATCGGACGGACGGTCCCATCCGCGAGCCTCCTTCAGGATGTCGATGCGCTGGAGCAGCGGGCCGAGGTCCGATGACGACCAGATATGATCGAGGCGGCGGCCGCGATCGGCAGCCTCCCAGTCCTTGGCGCGGTAACTCCACCAGGTATAGAGCTTCTCGTGCGACGGCACGTGCTGGCGCATGAGATCAAGCCAGGCTCCGCGCTTGATCGCCTCCAGCAGACCCCCGGTTTCGACCGGCGTATGGCTGACGATCTTCAGCATCTGCTTGTGCGACCAGACGTCGTGCTCGAGCGGCGCAATGTTGAGATCACCGACGAGGATCGCCGAGGTATTGGCTTCGCCGTTGGCCTTGAGCAGTTTCATTTCCTCGACGAAATCCAGCTTATGGGCGAACTTCGGATTGATGGCCGGGTCCGGCTCGTCGCCGCCGGCGGGCACATAGAAATTATGCAGCCGGACGCGGCGCCCTCCACGCTCGAAGACCGCCGAGATATGGCGCGCGTGGCCGACATTTCCGTAATCCAGGCGATCATCCTCCTGGAGCGGGATGCGCGAGGCGATAGCGACGCCATGATAGCCCTTCTGGCCATGCACGATGATGTGCTCATAACCCATGGCGCGCAGAGGGGCCGCCGGAAAGAGCTCGTTTGGAACCTTGGTTTCCTGCAGGCAGAGGATATCCGGCCTATGCTTGAGGACGAACTTTTCGACGATCGGCATGCGCAGCCGCACCGAATTGATGTTCCAGGTGGTAATCGAGAAGCTCATGCCATTGCCTTTCAACGAGACTGGAAAGGCCTTAGAGCAAAGGGGCTGTGGATGGAACGTCCACAAGCAAAAACGCCCGGCTTTCACCGGGCGTTTTTCACAGAAAGTCATATGGCATCAGTCACGGGAAGCGGCAGTACCTGGAATGCTTTCGTACGGCACTCTGAAGACCTTCTGATCAAACTGAACGCCGGTCCTGACATTGAACACCATCACGGACGTGTCCTTGCCCTGATTATCGGTGATCGTCCACTGACGCAGATCGTAGGTCTTCGGATCGAACATCATCGTAATCGTCGAATTGCCGAAGATCGTCTTATTGCCAAGCGCGATCGTCGTCAGGTCCGATTCTTCCTTTACGCTCTTTACCGAACCGTCCGACAGGTTGATCCTCCGTGCAAGCAGCAGGCTGAGCGGCGTCTTGGAAAGCGGATAAAGGCTCCAGGTCTTCAGCTTCAGGTTACCGACCGCAACATTCCTACCGTCCGAGATCACCCGGATCGGCGACGGATCGTTATAGTTGAAGCGCAGCTTGCCGGGACGCTCGATGAAGAATTTGCCGCCCGTCTGCTCGCCGCGTGGTCCGAACTGCACGAATTCGCCTTGCATGGTGGCTACGTTGGAGAAATGGTTGGCAATCGCCTGTGCCGTCGAAGAACCGCCGGCCGCTGCCTGCGCGAAGGCGTCGAAAGGCGCTGCAGCCGAAACAGCCGCGAGAGCCATGGCGCCGAGAAGGTGACGGCGGTTCAGCAGCAAGCCACTGGAATGGAAATCGGAGTTGGTCATCTAGGTCTCCTATGATGCGACCTGCATGCTGCCGAAAGGCGGCGTCTTCATGGCGCAGAAGCATCGCTGCAGAAGGTAACGTTTCCGAGGCGATCAGGTTTCCGTGAAGTCATTGCCCCGGCAGATTTTTTCAGCCTCTAGCGATCGAGGATATCGCCTTCGGTCGGAACCAGGATTTCGCGCTTGCCTGCGTGGTTTGCAGGTCCGATGACGCCTTCCTGCTCCATGCGCTCGATCAATGATGCGGCGCGGTTGTAACCGATGCCGAGACGACGCTGGATGTAGGACGTCGAGGCCTTGCCGTCGCGAAGCACGATGGCGACCGCCTGGTCGTAGGGATCGTCGGAATCCGCCAGATTGGACGTCCCCGCCGGACCGCCGTAATCATCGTCCTCGTCGTCATCAGCGGTGATCGCATCGAGATATTGCGGTGCGCCCTGGGTCTTCAGATAGGAAACGATCTCCTCGACTTCCATATCAGCCACGAAGGGACCATGGACGCGCTGAATGCGCCCGCCGCCAGCCATATAGAGCATATCGCCCATGCCGAGCAGTTGCTCGGCGCCCTGTTCGCCAAGGATCGTGCGGCTGTCGATCTTCGACGTGACCTGGAAGGAGATGCGGGTCGGGAAATTAGCCTTGATCGTGCCGGTAATGACGTCGACGGACGGACGCTGGGTCGCCATGATGACGTGAATACCGGCGGCGCGCGCCATCTGCGCCAGACGCTGGACGGCGCCTTCAATATCCTTGCCGGCGACCATCATGAGGTCAGCCATTTCGTCGATGATGACGACGATGTAGGGCATCGGCTGCAGGTCGAATTCCTCGGTTTCGTACATCGCTTCGCCGGTGTGGCGGTCAAAGCCTGTCTGCACGGTTCGGGAGATGGCTTCACCCTTGGCCAGCGCCTGCTCAACGCGCGCATTGAAGCCATCGATGTTGCGGACGCCGATCTTCGACATCTTCTTGTAGCGCTCTTCCATCTCGCGGACGGTCCATTTGAGCGCGACGACAGCCTTCTTCGGATCGGTGACCACCGGCGACAGCAGATGCGGAATGCCATCATAGACCGAGAGTTCGAGCATCTTCGGGTCGATCATGATCAAGCGGCACTGTTCCGGCGTCAGACGGTAGAGCAGCGAGAGGATCATGGTGTTGATGGCAACCGACTTACCGGAGCCTGTCGTACCGGCAACCAGCAGGTGAGGCATCTTCGCGAGATCGGCGATGACGGCCTCGCCGCCGATCGTCTTGCCGAGTGCCATGGCGAGCTTCGCCTTCGAACCTTCGAAATCACGCGATGCGATCAGTTCGCGCAGGTAAACAGTCTCACGCGTTGAGTTTGGCAATTCGATGCCGATCGCGTTGCGGCCAGGGACCACAGCGACACGGGCGGCGATCGCGCTCATGGAGCGGGCAATGTCGTCGGCAAGGCCGATAACGCGTGAGGACTTGATGCCCGGGGCCGGCTCGAGCTCGTAAAGTGTGACGACTGGGCCAGGGCGGACATGGATGATTTCACCCTTGACGCCGAAGTCTTCCAGGACGCCTTCGAGCATGCGGGCATTCTGCTCCAGCGCATCGGCGGAAAGCGATGAGTCACGGATGACATTCTTTGGTTCGGCGAGCAGATGAATCGAGGGAAGCTGGAAGCCTTCCGGACGAATGAAGGAACCCTGCGATTCGCGTTCGATGCGGGCACCGGGCTTCGGACGCGAGATCTGCGGCACGACGCGCGGCTCGGGCTTGCCGCCGGCGGCCTTTGCCGGCGCACGTATCATCCAATCATCTTCGTCGTCATCCGGCAGAATATCGGCCGGACGCGGAGGCATGTCGCTATCGAATGGCACTTCGCCATCGTCGTCGTCGAGCGAAATCGAGGGCGCAGAGACGACCCGGCGCGGCGAACTGACGCGCGGTTCCATCGACGGCTCCAGGCGCTCGCTGCGGCCTGCCGGCGCCTTGGCGCGGACGGGCTCGTTCAGGGTACCGAATTCATCATCGTTGAAGTCATAGGGCGATTCGAAATCGCTCTGGCGGCGCTTGCGTGGCGCCATGCCGAGGATGCGGCGCATCCGCGCTTGGCTCATATACCAGGCATGCGTTAGCGCTCCGAACGCAAGCCAGCCGCCGCCTTCGTCGTCCTCGTCCTCGTCGGCATCACCAACCGAGCGGGCCTTGGAAGGTATAGCCATGAGTGCATCGCCCTCATCCTCTTCAGCTTCCGTGCGGCCGACGATGCCGGCAGCAAAGAGCATCATCCAGGCGGTGGGCAGCGCGAACACGCAGCCGACAGCCGTCGCGAACGCGCCACTCGGGTAGGCGCCGACGAAGAGAGCCGGAAAACGAAGGATCATATCGCCGATGACGCCGCCGATGCCGTTCGGGATCGGCCATGTCAGCGGCGGCGGGAAGCAGCCGATCACGGCAGACGAAAGGATCGAGCCGAGAGCCCAGGCGCCGGCCCGTTGAGGAATGCGGCTAAGGCGGCGGCCTGAAATCAATGCCAAGGCCCAGGCGACGACCGGCAACAGCGCCACGACGCTTGCAAGGCCGAAGAACTGCATCGCGATGTCAGCAAAGGCGGCACCGCCATATCCCAGGACATTTGCCGGCGGATTGCCGGTCGCGTAGGAATAGCTCGGATCTGTGACGTTCCATGTCGCGAGTGCCGCGACCGCGAGCGCCAATAGCAGGAAGATTGCAAAGCCCAGGAGAGCCTGCGCCTGCCGGAACACGAACCCTGAGAGGGAGAAACGGTCCGGCCGGCTATCCATCACCGGCGACGTGCTTCTTGCCATATACCCAACCCGTCCAATGCTGAGCGCGCGAATCGCCGAGGGCGTCGCCACGCAATATGCGTCCGCCCCACCTAATCAAAGGAGGGTTAAAGCGATGTTAACCATGAGAGACTGGACAAGCCGGACCGGCAAATAAAAAGGCCCGAACCTAAGGTCCGGGCCAAGATGCAGCCTATAGATAGGCCGCGACGGGCTGTTCAGCGGCGCCCTTTGCCGGGCGCCGCTGTCCCTGCGATCAAGAAGAGTGGTAGGCGGCTTCGCCATGGGTCGACAGGTCGAGACCTTCGCGTTCTGCCTCCGGGGTTACGCGCAGGCCGACGATGAGGTCGACGATCTTGTAGAGGATCGCAGAGCCGACGCCCGACCAGACGAGGGTCGTCAGGACGCCCTTTAGCTGAGCCCAGACCTGAGTTGCCGTACCGGCGTAGGATGCAGCAAAGTCCGGCGTCGAGTAGTCGACGATACCTGCGCCGCCGAGCGCCGGGTTGACGAGAATGCCGGTGCCGATGGCGCCGATGATGCCGCCAATGCAATGCACGCCGAAGACGTCAAGGCTGTCGTCGTAGTTGAACTTGTTCTTCACGACGTCGACGAAGAAATAGCAGGCCGGCGAAACGATCAGGCCGAGAACGATCGAGCCCATCGGACCTGCAAAGCCTGCTGCCGGCGTAACGGCTACGAGACCGGCGACAGCACCCGAAGCGGCACCCAGCATGGAAGCCTTACCGCGGGCGAAGGTTTCGACGATGCACCAGGAAACAGCGGCAGCAGCCGCTGCGACGAAGGTGTTGATCATCGCGAGCGAAGCATAGGAGTTGGCCTCGAGGTTGGAACCGGCGTTGAAGCCGAACCAGCCGACCCACAGAAGCGATGCGCCGACCATGGTGAGCGTCATCGAGTGCGGAGCCATGATTTCCTTCTTATAACCCGTGCGCTTGCCAAGCATGATGGCGCCGACAAGGCCGGCAATACCGGCATTGATGTGAACGACCGTGCCGCCGGCGAAGTCGATTGCACCATAGGAGAAGATCAGGCCGGACGGCGAGCTGTAGGAGCTCGGACCACCCCAGAACCAGACCATGTGCGCCATCGGGAAGTAGATGAAGGTGACCCACAGGACAACGAACAGCATGACGGCGGAGAACTTGATGCGCTCGGCAAACGCACCGACGATGAGGCCGGGCGTAATGCAGGCAAACGTCATCTGGAACACGATGAAGGTGTATTCCGGAATTGCGACGCCCTTCGAGAAGGTCTCGGCGAGCGACGACGTGTTGACGCCGGCAAGGAAGGCCTTGGAGAAACCGCCGATGAAGCTGTTCAGCGAACCGCCGTCGGTGAAGGCCAGCGAGTAGCCGTAGGTGACCCAGATCAGCGACACAACGGCGGTGATCATGAAGACCTGCATCAGCACGGAGAGCATGTTCTTGGCGCGTACGAGGCCGCCATAGAAGAGAGCCAGGCCGGGAATGGTCATCAACAGCACGAGCGCCGAGGAGACGAGCATCCAGGTATTGTCACCCTTGTCCATGGTGAAGGCCGGAGCCGCTGCAGCCGCGGCATCGGCAGCAGCCGGCGCGGTCTCCTGCGCAAAGGCGACGACCGGCGCCAAGAGCGCGGCAGACGCAGCCCCGAGCCGCGCAAATGTGGAAGAAAACTTCGAAATTGACATTGGAATAAAGCTCCTTGCTCAGCCGTTCTTACAGCGCTTCGGTATCGGTTTCGCCCGTGCGGATACGGACGGCATGGTCGATCGAGTAGACGAAAATCTTGCCGTCGCCGATCTGGCCGGTCTTGGCCGACGACGCGATGGCTTCGACGGCCTTGTCGACGATTTCTGATGCGACTGCGATTTCGATCTTGAGCTTCGGCAGGAAGCTGACCGCATATTCCGTACCGCGATAGATTTCGGTATGTCCCTTCTGGCGTCCGTAGCCCTTCACTTCGGTCACGGTCAGGCCCTGGATGCCGATCGCCGTGAGGGCTTCGCGGACCTCATCGAGCTTGAACGGCTTGATAATGGCCATCACAATTTTCATCTGGTTTTCCCATCCTTCGTTATCCTCGGCGCGGAGCCGACTCTCCTTGCCGCTGACGTTCACGAACAGCGACTGGGGATCTACATTCAAAGGGCGTGCCAGTTTCGAGGCAGATTATAAGTTATTGAAAAGTAAAGAGTATAATGAACGATGCTATTTAAGAGGCAAATGTCAGGGCAACAACCGCCCAAATAATGCCCAAATTTGCAAATTTGCACATTTTTTATTCATTTGCCTTTTTCCGAATCAAACCTTCCTGCGCGACTGACGCAATCAGAACACCCGACCGGGTAAAGAGGCTACCGCGCGTGAGACCGCGGGCACCAAAAGCCGATGGGCTATCTTGTGTGTAAAGCAGCCAATCCTCAAGTTTATCAGGCCGATGAAACCACATGGAATGGTCAAGGCTCGCAACCTGCAGGCTCTGGTCGAAGATCGACGTCCCATGAGCGTAGAGCGAGGTATCGAGCAGCGTCATGTCGGAGAGATAGGCAAGCACAGCAGCTTGATAGAGCCGGTTATCCGGGACCGGCCCTGTCGCGCGCACCCAGACATCCTGTCGGGGATCGAGCTTCTTGTCGGAAAAATAGTGTGTCAGCGAAACCGGCCGGATTTCGATCGGCCGTTCGCGCTCCCAGTATTTGCGCACAGCCGCCGGCGCATGCGCGAGATACTGCTCCTTGATCTGCTGTTCGCCGAGCAATCTTTCCGGCCTGGGGACATCGGGCATCACGATCTGATGATCGAAGCCCGGTTCCTCGACCTGGAAGGAGCACGAGAGTGCAAAAATCGCCTTGCCGTGCTGGATTGCCACCACCCGGCGCGTGTTGAAGCTCGATCCGTCACGGATGCGCTCCACCTGATAGACGATCGGTACGGAAGGATCGCCCGGCCGCATGAAATAAGCATGCAGCGAGTGAACGAAGCGCTCTGTCTCAATCGTCCGCTGGGCAGCCATCAATGCCTGACCGATCACCTGTCCGCCAAAGACGCGCTGCCAGCCGACCTGCGGACTGCGGCCGCGAAAGATATCGACTTCGATCGGCTCGAGATCGAGCGTCGCGAGCAGCGTTTCCATGGCAGTGGGTTTGGCCGCGTCTTCCATCATTTGTTCAGCTCCCAACGGTAGGAAGTGGGGATGCGATGATCTATATAGATCATCATTGTAATCACAAGGCGCGGAGAGCGGGCGATGCAGGACATGCTGGTTGTTGGCGGAGGTTACGTCGGCCTTTCCGCGGCGGTCGCCGTCAAGCAGGCTGCCCCCCACCTCGATATTGCGGTCGTTGAAGCAGCGCCTGAGAATGCCTGGCAGAAGGATATGCGCGCCTCGGCAATCATCGCCGCGGCAACGAAGATGCTGGAAGTCTTCGGCATCTGGGAGGAAATCAAGCCTGAAGCCCAGCCGATCACCAAGATGATCGTGACCGATTCGAGGACAGCCGACCCGGTCCGCCCGGTTTTCCTGACCTTCGATGGTGAAGTGGAAGATGGCCGCCCTTTTGCGCACATGATCCCGAACGCCGTCCTGGTCGGCGCGTTGCGCGGCGTCTGTGACCGGCTCGGCATCGAAATCCGGCATGGACTGAGCGCCACCGGCCTGAAGACGGAAGAAAACCGGATCTCCGTGACGTTGTCCGATGGCAGCGCACTGGAATCACGCTTGCTCGTCGCCTGCGATGGGGTGCGCTCGAAGCTCCGCGATCTTGCAGGCATAAAGACGGTCAGCTGGGATTACGGCCAGTCAGGCATCGTGGTAACCGTCGAGCACGAGCGGCCGCACAATGGCTGCGCCGAGGAGCATTTCCTGCCCTCCGGTCCCTTTGCGATCCTGCCGCTCACCAACAACCGGTCTTCCCTTGTCTGGACCGAGCAGGCCCACGATGCCGACCGGCTTGTTGCCGGCGACGACCTGATTTTCGAAGAGGAACTGGAGCGCCGTTTCGGCCACAAGCTCGGCGCGCTCAAGGTGATTGGCGAAAGGCGCGCCTTCCCGCTCGGCCTGACGCTCGCCCGGGCCTTCGTGGCGCCGCGCTTTGCACTTGCAGGCGATGCAGCCCACGGCATTCACCCGATTTCCGGCCAGGGCCTCAATCTCGGCTTCAAGGACGTGGCAGCATTGGCAGAAACCATCGTCGAGGCCGACCGGCTCGGGCTCGATATCGGCTCGATCAATATTCTCGAGCGCTACCAGACTTGGCGCCGCTTCGATACTTTCCGCATGGGGGTGACGACCGACGTGCTGAACCGGCTGTTCTCCAATGACGTGATGCCGGTGCGCATTGCCCGCGACGTCGGCCTGGGCATCGTCGACAGGATCCCGAGCCTCAAGTCCTTCTTCATCGGGCAGGCGGCCGGGACCGCGGCCAGGAACAATCCGCGGCTTTTGGCAGGCGAGACGATCTAATCGTCCAGCCCCCGCGCCTCTGACACCAGCATGATCGGGATGCCGTCACGAATCGGATAGGCAAGGCGCGCCTTTTCCGAGACGAGTTCGTTGTGCTCGCGGTCATAGCGGAGCGTGCCCTTGGTGAGCGGACAAACAAGGAGCTCAAGCAGTTTCGGATCAACACGGCTGAGTTTTTCGTCCATACCCGATGATTTACTGCAAAACCGTATCGGAGTCACCGAAGACCCGCGCGAGCACGATTTCTGTGATTGCGATCAGGGTTTCCGCCCTGGTTTTGAGATCGGGAGCCTCCAGCAGCGCCTGTTTCTCTGCAGGGCCAAAGGGCGACATCATCGCAAGCGAATTCACGAGCGTCAGATTGCTGGCGCGCTCGACGCTTTCCCAGTCGGCCTCCAGCTTGTTCGCATCGAGGTAGGCCCTGAAAGCGGAAAGCAAAGCGCCACGATCGACGGCATCTTCTTCATCGCGTGCGGAAAGATCGGAAATGAAGGGAGCGATGCGGAAGCTTCTGAACGGCTCATGCGTCATTTTCTCGCCAAGCAGGCGGAAACGGCAAACGCCCGTTAGCGAAACGATATAGCGCCCGTCGCCCGTCTCGGCGAAAGAGGTGATCCGCCCGATGCAGCCGACGGGAGCAAGATGAGGTTCGCCGCTTTTGTCGCCCGCCGTCGAATCATTGTCGCCAAGCGCCGGCTGGACCATGCCGATCAGCCGGTTGCCAGCCAGCGCTGCGTCAAACATCGCGAGATAACGCGGCTCGAAAATATTCAGCGGAAGCTGTCCCGTAGGCAGGAGAAGAGCGCCGGTCAGAGGAAAGACGGCGATCGAATCTGGCAGATCGCCGGGCTTTAAATATCTTGCATTCCCGACTTGCATCAAAACTTGTCCCACAACCAAGCGGCAGGAGCGAAACGATGCTCCCTGTCCTGCCTGTGAAATGTGGTGCCCTTGCCCAAAAACGCAAGGGCAAGGCTTTGAAAGTTACGAGAAGAGCATCGCCGAAAGCTTGCGCCGCGCGGACACCGTTGCCGGATCCTTGAAGCCCCAAACTTCGAAGAACTGCAGGAGTTGGCGGCGTGCGCCGTCGTCATCGAAGGTCCGGTCCTTGCGCATGATATGGAGCAGATGCTCGGCCGCCTCGTCGCGCTTTCCCTCGACGTTCAGGATCTTGGCAAGCTTCATGCGCGCATCGTGGTTATCCGGATCGACCGCAAGGTCCTGTTCCAGGGCGATTGGATCACCGAGCTTGCGGGCTTCTTCGATCTGATCGAGCTTCGTGATGACGGCCTGAATCCCGGCGTCCTTGGCAAGCTCTTCCGGCAGATCGGTCAGCGCTTCGCGAGCGCGCTGATGCTGGTTGGCGGCAATCATGCATTCGGCCATCCCGGCAAGCGCCTTGGCATTTTCCGGATCGGCTTGCATGATCGCGCCGTAGAGTTGCGCGGCACCATTAACGTCGCCCGCGGCCAGGAGCCCCGCAGCCTCCTCGAGCACCGCTTCGATCTCCGCAGCCTGATCTGCACCAGCAGGACCGGCGATGCGGTCGATGAACTGGCGAACCTGGCTTTCCGGCACGGCACCCATGAAGCCATCGGCCGGGCGGCCGCCGACGAAAGCGATCACGGCCGGGATCGACTGGATGCCAAGCTGGCCTGCGATCGACGGATGGTCGTCGATATTCATCTTCACGAGCTTCACGCGGCCTTGCGCTTCATTGACCACTTTCTCGAGCACTGGCGTCAATTGTTTGCACGGGCCGCACCAAGGCGCCCAGAAATCAACGAGCACGGGCTGGTTGCGCGATTCCTCGATGACGTCCTTCGTGAAAGTGGCGGTTGTCGTATCCTTGATATGTCCGCCGCCTGCCGCCGGCTGTGGCGCCGAACCGAAATTCGCCGTTGCCGACATCTGACTGCCGAAGGAATTGCTGTAGGAATTGTCGCTGCCGCTCATTGGTATCTCCCGCCATGCCGGTTGCCCGGCTTTTTCTAGCGCTAAAATCGTATGTCAGGCCGTCACTTTCAAGACAAGCGGCTTATGGCCGGTCGCTTCCATGAAGCGAATGAGATCTGCGCTTGCAATCGACGTCGTCGCATCGTTGGACAACGGATGGCAATTGACGACCTCCTCCTTCATCAAGTCCGCATCGAGCACGAAGGTCACATTGTTGCCCATGTCGTTGATGGCGCCAAAGGCGGTGACCGCGCCGGGGATCACGCCAAGATATTCCATCAGCTTTTCCGCCTTGCCGAACGAAACCTTGCTGGCGGCGCCGATCAGCCCATGCACGGTCTTGAGATCGACAACGGCATGTTCCTCGACCGTCAGCAGGAAGAACTGATCCTTCTTATCTTTCACGAAAAGGTTTTTTGTATGCCCGCCGGGAATAGCATCGCGCAGCGACACCGATTCGGCCACGGTGAAGACTGGAGCATGCTCATGCGTGCTGTGCGCGATGCCGAGCCCGTCGAGGAAGGCGAAAAGTTCGTTCTTGTTTTTCGGCTTGGCTTCAGTCATCGCGGCATCCGTGCGGAAAGAAGGAGATAAGGTGCCCCTGATTAAGTCGGAGGGACGTGTTTTGCAATGTTCGGGATCGACGCTTATCCCTGAATTTGCGGCAGTTTGCGAAAGCGCCTCTGAAATCGTGGAATTTTTCTTGGCCTTTGCGTGATTTCCCTGTTGCATTTAAAAATCGATTGGGCCATATAGCGCCCGTCGCCGCAAGGTGGCAGCCCACGGTCCACCAACTACCCCGGACCGATGCGGATTGAGCGGGTGTAGCTCAGGGGTAGAGCACAACCTTGCCAAGGTTGGGGTCGAGGGTTCAAATCCCTTCGCCCGCTCCAGTCTCCAAATTGTCCATACCGGAGACATAGGTAACAAAACGTACCTAACACATGGGTGACAACCTCGTGCCGAACGGGTTGTCGATGGTTTGCAAGGTCCTCTGCTCCAGGTCGATATATCCCAGATCATAATGCATGAAGCTGACGAGCCAAATGCCGTCGTCGACTTCCTTGAGCCCCAGTTTCTGGCCGGCCAGCACGGTCGGGATGTTGATCTTCTTGCGATAGATGCAGATGCGGCTCGCAATTGGTCACCAGCGCATCTCTGTCGTGGACAGGGGTAGTCGCCCAACCAGGCCACAAGCCATCGTCGGAAGAATTCTCTTTTTGCCGGCAGTGCCGGGGGCGGTCGCACCTGGGCCACCATCGCAACGCTCATTCAGATCCGCCAAGATGAACGACGTCGATCCGCTGGCATGGCTGACGCAGGCCCTCGAGCGCATCGCAGCGGGTGGCCAGCCAGCGAAATCGAAACTTTCATGCCGTGGAATTTTGCAACGTATCGGCCTTGGTTCATCGCTTGCTATGCAAGGCGACCGGTTTAGGCCACTATGAAATCGTAGCGGCCGAATTTTCCGTCGCTCGTCGCCCCGACATCGAGCAACAAGGCTGCGTTGAATATCCGGTCACGTTCATTGTCCGGCTCACCGGGAAAATAGAGCTGCGTCGTCAGCACTTTTCCGCCGGGCCGTTGGACTTTCAGGTGGTAATGCCGGGTGCGGCCAGGATAGACCCCTGGCACGATCGTCTCAAACCACCATTTGCCTTCAGCATCGGTGAATTGATGTCCGCGGAGTTTGTATCCGCTGTTGTCATAGCTGCCAATCTCATTGGCATGCCATAACTCGATCAACGCTTTTGCCACGGGCTGGCAGTTCTCGGTCAGCACGTAACCGGCAAGCGTCATCCTTTCACCGCCCGGTGCATCGCTCGCGAAGTCCTGTTTTTCAGGGCTCTCCCGGGTGAAATACGGGCCTTCGGTCTGCGCTGGCGTCAGATCGTCGTCATCATCGCAAGTTGGTGTAAGCGACAGCTGCGCAGGAGCGCCGGCTGCATGGCCGAGTCTCGGGAGCACAATCGGCGTGGCAACGAAGCCCATAAGGAAATGTCGCCGGGTCGGCATGGCGTTGTATCTCCCCTAACATGGAAACCAAGATCCTTGCGGCTCCATTGGGCAGAAGTGGGGCGGGTCGCTAGGAATTTGGGTACTCAATAGTTGTAGCGGCGCGCATGGCCCGAATGCCTTGCTGTTGCCTCCGGTAACAGTCACCGGATTTCGGCCAAGTGCAATCTATTTCCACGTATGCACTTCGCGTCACACTCATCGAGTGCTCCGCGCAAAAACCGCTCCTTCTAGAACTGGAGTGAATTTTGCAGTACGGGCACGATCCTACGACGTCGCAATTTTATGCTTGCCGGTTGGGGTCGAGGGTTCAAATTCCTTCGAGCTCTCGTTTTCATAGAAATATCAAATATTTATAATAATCATCGGTAAGACGATGTAGTGTTCTAAAGCCATGTCGCCACGTCAGCGCCAAAACGGCCGATCGCAGCCATTTGCCGCACTATCTGAAAAGAATTTGATTTGCGCGCAACGCATCGCCATGTTGAGCGAGGGCGGGCAACGGTTGGTTTGATGTATGCTGCAACGAATTGACGACACGGATGCCGCCCTGATCGACAGGCTGCAGGAATCCGCATTCGACTATTTTCTGAAATATTCCAATCCCGAAAACGGCCTGGTCGCGGATACGTCAGTGCCCGGGGTTCCTTGCAGCATCGCTGCCGTCGGCTTTGCGCTCTCCAGCTATGCGGTCGCCGCCGAACGCGGATGGATGACGCGCAAAGAAGCGGCAGGCAGGTCAGTCACGACGCTGCGTTTCTTTGCCAGGAGCCATCAGGGACGCGAACGCCACGCGACCGGCTATCGCGGCTTCTATTACCACTTCCTGCATATGGATAGCGGCCACCGGGCCTGGAACAGCGAGCTCTCGACAATCGACACGACCTTGCTCGTCGCCGGCATGCTGACGGCTGCGGCCTATTTCGATCGGACCGATGCGGTGGAGACGGAAATCCGCGAGCTTGCGAAATTCATCTATGAGCGCATCGACTGGCATTGGGCGTTGAACAAGGGGCAGACCGTCAGCATGGGCTGGAAGCCGGGCAGTGGCTTTCTGCGCTGGCGCTGGCAGGGATATGACGAAGCGATCCTGCTCTATATGCTGGCACTTGCTTCGCCGACCCATCCGATCGTGCCATCGAGCTACGATGCCTTCGTCTCAAGCTATTCCTGGATGTTCTTCGGCAAGCAGCCCTATCTCTATGCTGGACCGTTCTTCATTCACCTTTTCCCGCATGCCTGGATCGACTTCCGCGGGATTAAGGACAAAGAGATGGCCGCCCGCGACTGGGACTATTTCCGCAACACACAGGTTTCGATCGCCGTGCAGCGCGATTATGCCGAGCGCAACCCCGGACACTTCGTTGGCTACAATAGGGATGTCTGGGGACTTTCCGCCTCCGACGGCCCGCCGCCAACGCGCAACATGCGTGGCGGCCGGCGCCCGAAGGTGCTTGGTTACGCCGCCCGCGGTGCACCGCTTGGCCCGGATGACGGGACAATTGCACCCTGGGCGGCGGTTGCGGCATTGCCCTTTGACCGGCAGGCGTCGCTTGATGGCCTAAAGGCGCTGCTCGCCGCCTATCCTGATCTGCTCTGCGAAGGCCGCTTTCCAGGCGGCTTCAACCCGACGGTGAAGACTGCCCGGCCTGAAGGTTGGGTGGACGATCGATGCGTCGCGATCGACCAAGGGCTGCTGGTGATGACGATCGAAAACGACCGGTCGGAGTTCATATGGAACCTGATGCGGCAGTCGCCGGTCATCCGTCTCGGCCTTGAACGCGCCGGCTTTACGGGCGGCTGGCTGGAGCAGGCGGAAACGGAAAGGGTTTCGCGAAAGTCGGCTTAACGGCGGCCGAAGACATGCGCCTTGCCGGCGATGTCAAGGCGAACACGATCGCCGCGTGCGGGCAAGGCCACGCTGGATGTCTTGATGAAGATCGGCGGTAGCGCCACGCCTTCCAGCGACACTGCCACGGTGCAGGTTGCGCCGCCGAACTCGACCTCGACGACACGACCACCATAGGCGGGCTCGCCTTCATCGGCAACGACGCGAATCTGCTCCGGCCGCAGCATGATCTCGGCCTTGCCTTGATGGCTGCCTTCCACTGCAACGCGGCCGAGCGCGCAATCGGCAAAGCCATTGCGGATAATCGCCGGAAGCATCACCGCATCACCCAGGAAGAGTGCGGTCTCGCGGTCCTTCGGCTGCA
Organism: Rhizobium sp. 007; assembly: GCF_015353075.1. Lineage (NCBI taxonomy): Bacteria > Pseudomonadati > Pseudomonadota > Alphaproteobacteria > Hyphomicrobiales > Rhizobiaceae > Rhizobium > Rhizobium sp. 007. The sequence continues at coordinate 3,728,788 of NZ_CP064187.1, forward strand.
GGTAGAGCGATTGCGGTGAACCCGCTTGGATCAGCTTGCCTTCCCTGAGCACCGCGACCTGGTCGGCAAAGGAGAGAGCCTCTGCCTGATCATGGGTTACGAGAATAGTCGTGATATCCGCCGTCTGCAGCACGCGTGCGACAGCCTTGCGCATGTGTTCGCGAAGGCCGGTATCGAGCGCCGAGAAGGGCTCGTCGAGCAGCATGAGGCGCGGCTTGCGGCCGAGGGCTCTCGCCAGTGCCACGCGCTGCTGCTGGCCGCCGGAAAGCTGGTGGGGACGGCGCGTCAGCATGTTGCGGTCGAGCTCGACCATATCCAGTAGTTCGACGATCCGCTTTTCGCGATCGGGACCGCCCCGCTCGAAACCGAAGCCGATATTGTCGGCAACGCTCAGATGCGGGAAGAGCGCACCGTCCTGCGAGACGATGCCGATGCCGCGCTTGTGCGCGGGAACGGCTGCCGAGCCATCCGCGAGCACTTCGCCGTTCAGGACGACCTGCCCTTCATCGGGCCGCTCGAAGCCGGCGACGATGCGCAGCAAAGTCGTTTTGCCGGAACCTGAGGGGCCGACGACGGCGGTGCGGCTGCCGGCGGCAACGTCCAGCGTCACCTTGTCCAGCGCTGTCACTGGGCCATAGCGCTTGCTGACAGACTGGATCGTAAGCAAGGTCATTGGCCGGCGGTCCGTTTCGATTGGGCATAGAGAAGAAGGGTCAGCGGCAGCGACAGCACTATCATCATCACCGCATAGGGAGCGGCCGACGCATAGTCGATTTCGCTGGTCAGCGACCAGAATTTCGTTGCCAGCGTTTCAACACCGTTCGGCGACAACATCAGCGTTGCCGTCAGCTCGTTGGTGATGCCAAGCGCCGACAGCGCGATGCTTGCAGCAAAGCCCGGGGCAGCAAGGCGCATGGTAATCTGGCGCACGGCCTGCGATGGCGTGCGTCCCAGGCACATGGCAGCCCGTTCCAGCTCCACAGGTGCTTGTGCGATGCTGGCACGAAGGCCGACCATCGCACGCGGCAGGAAGAGCAGGACATAGGCAACGATGAGGGTCGCAAAAGTCTGGTAGAGCGGCAGCGCCAGCCGCACGGTGATCGTCACCAATGCCAGCGCCACGACGACGCCCGGAAGCGAGCCGACATAATAATGGCAGGCTTCGAGCAAGCGCTGGAATCGCCCCGGGGCGCGGACCGACAGCCAGGCCATGGGCGCGGCCGCGATCGTCGTCAGCACGCCGCCTGCAACCGCAAGGACGATCGTTTGAACGAACGCATTTCCGACCGCATCCAGCCGCCAGATCTCGCCGCCGCCGAGATAGAGCCAGCGGCCGAGCGTCATGAGCGGTACGCCGAGCGTCAGCACCGCAAGCGTGCCCGGCAGCAGAATGGCAGGTACGACAAACCAGCCGAGACGGCGGCGATCGGCGGGACGTGCGGAACCGGATCCGACGCGGGCGTAGCGCTCGTTGCCGCGCAAAAGGATTTCGAGGCCAAGCAGGAAAAGGCAGCAGGCGACGAGCACACCGCCGAGCATATTGGCTGCGGGGCTGTTATAGGCCGACTGGAACTGATCGACGATCGCGGTCGAAAAGGTGTCGAAGCGGATCATCACGTAAAGCCCGTATTCCGACAGGAGATGCAGCCCGATCAAGAGCGAGCCTCCACAGATCGCAAGCCGCAACTGCGGCAGGACCGTACGGAAGAAGACACGCCAGGGATCGAGGCCAAGCGACGCCGCCGCATCCTCGATCGCCGGATCGAGGCGGCGAAGAGCAGCAGCGACCGGCAGGTAGAGAAAAGGATAATAGGCGAGCACGGAAACGAAGACACCGCTCTGCAGGCCGCGCATGCCGGGAACGAGGCTCACCCAGGCATAGCTGTGGACGAAGGCCGGAACGGCAAGCGGCGCAACGGCAAGCCAGGACCACAACCGCGGAAACGGAACATTGGTCCGCTCCGTCAGCCAGGCGAGCGTCACGGCAAGAACAATCGACAGGGGAATGGTGAGCGCCTCGAGGAGGATCGTGTTGACGAGCAGCTCGCCGACACGTGGCCGGAAGACCAGCTCCTTGACCGTCTGCCAGCCGACATTGATGGTAATCCAACCGATGAAGCCGAGCGGCACGAGGCTTATAAGTGCGACGAGCGTTGCAAAGACGACGACGGAGGCGTGCGGCATGCGCCCGCGCAGCAAACCTGTTCCGCTGACTGGCGCTCCATTGCCGGGCGCGAGCTCGGAAACAAGCGATCTGTTGTCTTGCAGCAAGGCCGACGCCTTTGATACGCTGAAAAAGGAAGGCAACCGCCTCTTTCTGAAGCGGTTGCCGGATTGGGTCATGCCCTAAGGTTTTCTTGAGCCAAAAGCAATAGTTTTTGACTCGATCCGGCCTGCGGCAGAGAGGCTTAGATCAGGCCCGCGGCCGTCATCAGCTCGACGACTTTCTTGCTGTCAAGCTCGGAAGCCTCAACCTTCGGCGCATTGAGATCGGCAAGCGGGACGAGCTTTTCGTTCGCATCGCCGCTGACCGCGTATTCATAGGACGTGCCGTTTTTCAGGATGTCCTGGCCGGCTTTGCCGGCGACGAACTTCAAGAACGCCTGGGCTTCCTTCATATGCTGCGTCGACTTCAAGATGCCGCCGCCCGATACGCTGACGAACGCGCCCGGATCCTGGTTCTTGAAGTAATGCAGGCCGACATTCTTGCTGTTTTCGCCAGTCTTCGCCTGATCGCCGAACCAATAGTAATGATAGATGACCGCGCCTTCAACTTCGCCGGCATTGACGGCCTTCATGGCAACACTGTTGCCCTTGTAAGGCGTTGCGTTTTCCTTCATCGCCTTCAACCATTGAGCCGTTGCTGCTTCGCCCTTCAGCTGCAGCAGTGCACCGACGATCGCTTGGAAATCGGCACCGGCAGGCGACGCGCCCCAACGGCCCTTCCAGGCCGGATCGGCGAGATCGAGCATCGACTTCGGCAGCTTGTCTTCGGTGAGCTTCGTCTTATCATACACAAACACCGTCGAGCGGGCGGCGATGCCGGTCCACATGCCATCGGCCGGACGGTACTGCGCCGGGACCAGATCAAGAGTTTCTTTGTCGACCGGGGCAAACAGGCCCGCGCCATCGACGAGCGCCATCGCCGGAGAGTTCTCGGTCAAGAACACGTCGGCCGGGGAAGCGTCGCCTTCCTGGATGATCTGGTTGGCGAACTGCATGTCGCTGCCTTGGCGCATAGTGACCTTGATGCCGGTCTCCTTGGTGAAGGCATCGATCCATTCGCGGCCGAGGCTTTCGTGCTGAGCGTTATAGACAACGATACCTTCGGATTCCTGCGCATTTGCGCTGGATGCCAGAGACGTCGCAGCAAGAAGCGAGGTGGCCAAAGCAAGCGCGGAAAAGCGCGTAAGAGAAATTTTCATGATGCCCTCCATGGCGGGTGTCACCCAAACTCCCCGGGTGATGCGCGCCCCGTATATTTTTCTTGATTTAGTTTTTCAAGTTTCGCCTTGCCGCCGGTCTTCACAAATACTTGAACCCACCCATCAACTTTAGAATAATTCTATATAGCCAGGATGGCGTCGATCACGTCATCCTCGATTTCGATGCCATGCTCCAGCGCGTATTTTCGCGCATTCTGACCGCGGCGACCGGGCAGGCGGACACCGGGATCGGAAGAAATTTCAGCGGCAAGTTCGCCTAGACGCGATGCCGCGAAGCTTCCACCGCTGGCTTCGGGATTGATAACGATCAGCATCTGCCCAAGGCCGGGCGCTGCTCCTTGGTCATCGAACAAGGAAGTGGATTCGAAGGAAAAATTGGCACCCGCGAGCGGTGCTGCGAGAATCTCGACCATCATGGCAAGCGCAGCACCCTTGGCCTCGCCGGATGGCACCATGGTGCCCTCCAGGGCGGCAACCGCATCGGTTGTCGGCTGGCCGTCACGATCAAAGGCCCAATCGGCCGGGATCGACGCGCCCTTTTGCCGGGCGGCCATGATCTTGCCACGCGCAACGCGCGACAACGCAAGGTCGATGACGATCGGATCATCTGCGGGAACGGGCGCTGCAAAAGCAATGGGATTGGTGCCGAAGACGGGCTTGCGTCCGCCCCAGGCAGCCATGGAAGCTGTGGCATTCGCAACCATCAGCGCCACGAGACCGGCTTCGGCAAAACGTTCGACGGTCAGCGCGAGCACACCCGCATGATGCGAACGGCGGATAGCGGCAAGCGCAATGCCCTGTTTGCGCGCCATCTCCGACAGCAACGGCACGGCGAGATCGAAAGCCGGATAAGCATAGCCGTGGCAGGCGTCGATCTGGATGATGGATGGAAAAGGCTGGAAGACGATCGGCTTGGCTATTCCGTCGACCTTTCCGGACTTTGCCTGGGCCGCATAGGCAACGACGCGGCGCAGCCCGTGGCCACCCTGTCCTGCGGCTTCTGCGGCGACCAGCGCACGCGCGACGGAGCGCGCATTTCCCTCCTCCACTCCGCTGCGCTTCAACGCGTCGATAACCAGCGCTTGGGCTGCGGCAAGTGTCAGATGCATGTAGAAAAACCTTGGGCAAAAACGAAGGGACGATGACGGTGTTACGTCATCGTCCCTTCGGATTCAATGCGGCTCTCTCGATCACTCGACGTCGAACTTGACACCCTGAGCGAGCGGCAGCGTCTTGCCGTAATTGATCGTGTTCGTCGTGCGGCGCATGTAGGCCTTCCAGGCATCCGAGCCGGATTCGCGGCCGCCCCCGGTTTCCTTTTCGCCACCGAAAGCACCGCCGATTTCGGCACCCGACGGGCCGAGATTGACGTTGGCGATGCCGCAATCGGAGCCACGGGCGGAAACAAAGGTTTCGGCTTCACGCATGTCATTGGTGAAGATCGAGGAAGATAGGCCCTGCGGCACGGCATTGTGCAGTTTCAGCACCTCGTCGAAATCCGTGTACTTCATGACATAGAGGATCGGTGCGAAGGTCTCGTGTTCGACAGGACCAGTCTGAGACGGCATCTCGACAAGCGCCGGGCGCACATAGAAGGCTTCGGCAGCGCCGTTTTCGACGCGCTCGCCACCCGTGACCTTGCCGCCAGCCGACTTTGCCTCGGATAGAGCCGACTGCATCTTCTCGAAGGACGATTTGTCGATCAGCGGACCGACAAGCGTCCCGTTTTCCAACGGATTGCCGATCTTGACCGATCCATAGGCTTTCTGCAGGCGAGGCACGAGTTTGTCGTAGATGCTCTCGTGCACGAAGAGACGGCGAAGCGTCGTGCAGCGCTGGCCGGCAGTTCCCATCGACGAAAAGGCAACGCCGCGCAGAGTGAGATCGAGATCGGCTGTCGGGCAGATGATGGCGGCATTGTTGCCGCCGAGTTCAAGGATCGCACGGGCAAAGCGCTGCGACAGCCGCGGGCCGACGGCGCGGCCCATAGCCGTGGAGCCGGTGGCGGAAACCAGCGGCACCTTCGGGTGATCGACGAGGACTTCACCGACATCGCGGCCGCCAATCAGCAGCGTCGAAAGGTTCGCCGGAGCCTGCCCGCCTTCGGCGACGAAGCGCTTCAGCGCCTTTTCGAACAGCGCCTGTACGGCAAGTGCCGTCAGCGGCGTCTTTTCCGACGGCTTCCAGACTGTGGAATTGCCGCAGACGAGCGCCAGCGCCGCATTCCACGACCAGACCGCGACCGGGAAGTTGAAGGCCGAAATGATGCCGACCACGCCGAGCGGATGCCAGCTTTCCATCATGCGGTGCTCGGAGCGCTCGGTTGCAATCGTTAGGCCGTAGAGCTGGCGCGAAAGGCCGACTGCGAAATCGCAGATGTCGATCATTTCCTGGACTTCGCCGAGACCTTCAGACGTGATCTTGCCGACTTCGATCGAAACGAGGCGGCCGAGCGCCGGCTTCGCCGCGCGAAGCTCTTCGCCAAGCAAACGGACGAGTTCGCCGCGCTTCGGCGCAGGGACTGCGCGCCATTCGGCAAATGCCTTGTGCGCTTCGTCGATCGCCTTTTTGGCATCCACGACGGAATGTTCCTTGAGTAGGCCGATTTCCTTGCCGGTGATCGGCGAGGCGACACGCAGCGAGCCGCCGGTATAGCGGGCCGCATCGACGCCGAGTTCGGAAAGCAGTTTCTTCGTCTCGGCTGCGAGATCGAGCGTAGCGATGGTCATCGTGTTTCCAACCTTCTTGTTCTTGATTGCGAGCTTTTACTCAAAAGCGCGCGTCGGCGAAGTGAGCGACCTGGGCGCCGGCTTCGTACCACATTTCCTTGAGCGCGCGGAAACCGGGCTCCCGCAGGTCCGTAACCGGCAAGGGCAGGTCCGCCTCCGCGATCTGGCCCAATATATGGTGTGCCAGCGTACGGCCGAATACCGTGCCAGGCGCAATGCCCCGGCCATTATAGCCGGAGAAGCCAACGGCATTCGGCGCGAACTTGTGAAAGCGTGGTAGCGCATTGTCGGTCATGCCGATCTTGCCGTACCATTCGTATTCGAATTCTACGTCGCCGATCTGCGGAAAGAGCCTCTTCAGCGAGCGTTTCGCCCAGCTTTTGTGAACTGCAGCGCCGGTGTTGCGCAACGCTCCGACACTGCCGAAAACGAGGCGCCCGGCACGATCCATCCGGAATGAGGAGAGGATCTCCTTCGTATCCCAACAGCCTTCGCGACCGGGCAGAATCGATTTGCGCAGATTATCGCTGAGCGGCGTGGTCGCGAAATTGAAATAGGGAAGATGCACCTGCTCGCAGCGGACCTGTTTCCATGGCCCGGTGCTATAGGCATCCGTCGCGACGATAATCCAGTCAGCGGTCACCCGGCCGCTCTCAGTCTTCACCGTCCATCGGCTGCCGTCTCGTTCGGTTGCGATAACAGAGCTCGATGTATGGATCGAAACGCCCGCCTTGATAGCCGCATGCGCCAAACCCCGAGCATAGGCGAGCGGCTGCAGTGTTCCCGCACGCATATCGAGCAGCGATCCGGCATAGGCGCTGGTGCCAACGCGACGTGCGGTCTCGGCGGCATCAAGCAGCGTCACTGGCGACCCGCGCGCGGACCACTGCGCAGCACGCGTCTCGATTTCCTTCAACCCATCCGCGCCGACGGCGCAATGCAGCGTACCGTTCTTTTCAAGCTCGCAGGCGATGTCGTGCTTTTCGATCAACTCCATGACAAGGCGAGGCGCCTCGCCGAGCATACCGAGCAGGCGATCGCCGTAGGTCTGCCCGAGAGCGCCAGGCAGATCGTCCGGCATCACCCACATGCCGGCATTGATCAGTCCGACATTGCGGCCAGCCCCACCGAAACCGATCTCCTTGGCCTCCAACAGCACGACCTTCGAACCGGCTTCGGCAAGATGAAGACCGGACGAAAGTCCGGTGTAGCCGCCGCCGACAATCACCACATCGGCCGACAGGGCGCCCTGAAGCGCCGATGTCGCCGGCGGCAGCGGCGCGGTCTTTTCCCAGAGTCCGTGGGAGCGGGGATCATTCAGCATCAGTCAGTCCATTCCAAGCAAACGCAGCAGCACTCTAGCGCCGTCCACAGCGTTGCGGAAGCAGCCTCAGTCAACGGTTTTCAACTCCAGGCCGACGATCCCCAGCGTCTTCACCACGGCGTCGGGAGAAGCCGACTGGCGCTCGGCAAAGAGTTTCAGCTCGTCCTCGACGGTGCTCGGCATCAAAGAACTCCGGGTCATTCCGATTTTGGAGGATAGACGTCTTTACAAAGGCTCCAGCGCCATGAATATCGACGTTTTGGAAACACATCATTCACAATTGGAATGAACCATGCTGCCTTCGCGACGTTTTCTGCCGTCGATTTCATTGCTCGCCGCCTTCGAGGCCGTCGCCCGAACCGGCAGCGTGACAGCGGCAGCACGCGAACTCGACCTCACCCAGAGCGCCGTCAGCCGCCAGATCAAGGCGCTGGAAGTACAGCTTGGCGCTGAACTTTTTCTTCGCGAACGCCAGACGGTGCGCCTCACGCTTGCGGGCGACAGCTACGCCCGCGAGATCCGCGAAGCACTTCGCCGAATTTCCAGCGCATCGCTGAACCTGCGCGCTAATCCGCATGGCGGAACGCTGAACCTCGCCATCCTGCCGACCTTCGGCACCCGCTGGCTGGCACCACGCCTCGGCCGGTTCCTGGACCAGAATCCGGGCGTTACGATCAATCTCGTCACCCGGCTCTCCTCCTTCGATTTCCGGCTCGATTCGATCGACGCCGCTATTCACTTCGGCCATCCGCATTGGCCGGGACCGGAATTGACCTTTCTGATGTCCGAAAAGACGGTTGCTGCCTGCAGCCCCGCCTTCCTGAGGCAGCACGGCATCACCAAAGCTGAAGACCTGCTGGATATTCCCCTATTGCATCTGACGACCCGCCCTGACGCCTGGGAGCGGTGGTTTGCCGATAACGGCGTCGCCTTCCAAAACGTACACGGCATGCTGTTCGACCAGTTTGCGACGGCGGCACAGGCAGCGATCACCGGCCTCGGCGTCGCGCTGCTGCCGACATTTCTCATTCAGGACGAGCTGAAGCGCGGTGATCTTGTCGCGGCGATCGGCCGGGAAGTGGAAAGCAGCGAAAGCTATTATCTCGCCTGTCCTCCCGAGCGGGCCGACTATGCGCCGCTTTCAGCCTTTCGCGGCTGGATCACCGCAGAAGCCAAAGCGGGATGACGGAACGGCTTGCATCGCAAGAGCGCTTTCGAGCATTATGCGCCCAATCAGAATATTTCGCAGGAAACTCCCATGAAACCCATTTTCGTCCAGCTCCAATGCGCGCCCGGCAAGACCTACGAGGTTGCCGACGCGATCTACCAGACCGAACGCGTTTCGGAGCTTTATTCGACGAGCGGCGATTACGACCTGCTTCTCAAGGTCTATATCGAGGAGGGTCAGGACATCGGCAAGTTCATCAACGACAACATCGCCAATATCCCCGGCATTGTTCGCTCGCTGACGACGCTGACCTTCAAGGCCTTCTGACAGATACGATTAACCTTCTTCCGCGACAATCGATCCGCCGGTCTCCCCGTAAACCCCGCTTTAACTCCATCCATTATCTGGTCAAAGCCGAGTTGCGGCCATGTGGCCGGTAGGTGAACGATGTCAGCAGTGGAAACAGAGACAGTCCCATCGGTGCCGCAGTCAGCTGCTGCACCACTGATCGTGCATGTCGTACGCCAATTTCTGCCCAATCGCGGCGGACTCGAAGATGTTGTCGCCAACCTTGCCTACCAGACGATCAAACACGGCTACCGCGTCCGCGTCATAACGCTCGATTCGCTCTTCACGTCGCGGGACAACAAACTGGCCGCCCATGAGACGATCGACGGTATCGAGGTCGTCCGCATCCCCTGGTCGGGCAGCCAGCGCTATCCGATTGCACCGCAAGTCTTTCGCCACCTGGGGGACGCCGCCGTCATTCACGTGCACGCGATCGACTTCTTCTTCGATGCATTGGCCCTGGGACGCTTCCTGCACGGAAAGCCGATGATCGTGACCACCCATGGCGGCTTCTTCCACACTCGAAAATACGCCACGATCAAGAAGCTTTGGTTCCAGACCCTGACACGCATGTCGGCAAGGGCGTACAAACGCATCGTCGGCTGCAGCGTCTCCGATCTGGAACAGTTTCGCAAAATCTCGCCAAGAACGAGCATCCTGATCGAGAACGGCGTGGACATCGGCAAATTCGCCGACAGCGCATCGCAAAAGCCACGACGCCGCATCATCACCATCGGCCGCTTTTCCCTCAACAAGCGGCTGGATCACCTGCTGGATGTCATGGCAATCCTGAAAGCACGCAATCTTGAATGGCACCTCGACATCGTCGGCTCTGAATCCGACCTCAAGGAAGCAGACGTGCGGCGAGAAATCCAGGCACGCGCGCTCGACACGACCGTGACGCTGACTGTTTCACCGGACAACGATTCGATCGCCCGCCTCATTCGCAGCGCGTCGCTTTTCGCTTCCGCCTCTGAATATGAAGGCTTCGGCCTCGTCGCCCTCGAAGCCATGAGTGCTGGCCTTGTGCCGGTACTCAACGGAAATGCGGCCTATTGCGGTCTGGCCGCAAAACACCCGTTGCTACGCCTTGCCGACTTTTCCGATCCGCAAGCCGCGGCTGATACCTTGGAGTCGGCTCACCTTGCGCTTCCAATTGATCCGGCAGGCATTCGCCTAACACTGATGCAGGAAGCCGGCCGGTATTCGTGGCAAACGGTGGCGGGACGCTATTTCAGCGTCTACGACTCGGTCCTAAGCGACTGATCAACGCCGTTCCATTTCGGCCAAGCCTTGTACCCTTCGACGATCCCTTTGAGCCATGCTCGCTTGAATGCCGCTTCATCCGCATTAAAGCGGAAGCGCGCAACAAGCCAGCCGATCGCCGGGCGTGCAATTCTGTAGGTCACGTACGGCAAGGAAAAATCGTGCTTGCGCAGCAGCGCACCGAAACCGCGGCCATATTTTCGAGCGCGTTCGATCTGCTGAGTACCGATCACGCTCACAACCTGATCGTGATGGACGATGAGTTCCGGGAAGTACATGAGTTTTTGGCCGGCACCAACGAAGCGCAGCAGGAGATCGGCCTCCTCTCCGCTTTGAAACGGCGACGCCGATCCAACGCCCAGATTCTCGTCGAAGCCGCCGATTGCACAAAGCGTTTCACGACGAACGAAGATGCCGTTCGAATTGCCGCAGCGAAGATAAGTCCGGCGGGATATCTCTACGCTGCGATCACCCGTCGGGCTAACGGAAGGCTTGCCATCCGCATCAAGCGTTCGTCCCGTTACGATCGAAAGCGCGGGATTTTCTCGAAAGAGCCGCGCGGCGATTTCCAAGGTAGCGGGCTCGTACCAGCAGTCGTCGTCCGGAAAGCACACATAGGTTCCCGATGCTTTCGCAATTCCGTTATTGCGCGCATGCGAAAGCCCGCGCCCCGAGCGTAGATGGTGAACGGGAAAGGAGGAAGCGAAGCGTTCCACCAGATCGAATAGCCGGTCATCTTCATTCTGATCAACCAGAATGATTTCAAAGGTCCTCAGCGTCTGCCTTGCCAAGGATCCAAAGAGACGCTCGAGTTGATCGAAACGATCAACGGTACAGACGATGAGGCTGAACAATCGATACCCCTGAAGGCAGAACCCGGCAAATTGCGGTGATTTTCATACCGACCACCGGTGCGACGTTTAACTGGACTTTAAGCGGCAAATATTAAGGTATCTGAAATAGACACTTCACAATGCGCTGTGGTCTCCGGGAAAAGGAAAAGCGGTAGTATTCATGGCGAAGAGCATAATGGCAAACTCGGCGCTCAATGCGGCAGCAGGCCTGACCCTGCTTGCGACGGGTTTTGCATGTTCGATCATTGCCGCGCGGCTGCTCGGCCCGGAAGCAAACGGGATTATCGCATTTTCCCTGTGGCTGGTAACGACCGGAGCGCTTGTCGCCGAACTCGGCACTGGCGTCATGCTTCTGCGCATCCTGCCGCAACTGCGGGCTAAGGGCAGATCCTACGAAGAACGCCGTAGCTTTGCCGCCTATCTCGTACGGCCAACGATCGTTGCGTCGCTGATAGTGCTCGCCGTTTATTCCCTGGTCTATTTCGAAGCCGAGCAGCTTCATTGGGCCGTCGGCGCCCCGGCCGTGATTGTCATCACCGGCGTCCTCTTCCTTTTCCAGTCGATCGGCGCTTACACGAAGAACTATCTCATCGGGGAACAGAATCTCGCGCCTTATTTTCTGCTGACGATCGCAAGCTCCGTCGTACAGGTCGTCATCGTGCTTGCAGGTGCGCTGCTGTACGGCGTTAGCGGTGCCTTGGCCGGTTATGCAGCCGGTCAGTTCCTGATGTTCCTCTTTACGCTCAGGATTGCCTCGGTGCGCGCAAGCTCGTGTGGTATCGGCGTGGGTTATCTTGCGAGCTCTTCGTTCATTCTGTCCTTGGAATACGCGAATACATCGATCTTCCTAAATCGCATCGAGCTTTTCTTCCTGCAGAAGGATTGGGGCGTGGAGGCTGTCGGCTATTATGCCGTCGGCTTGTCGCTGGCCAATCTCGCGCTGCAGCTTCCCGTCCAACTGAGCGGTAGCCTTATTCCCTATTATTCGGAAAAAATTCATTCCAGTCCCAACGGCAAACTCCCTGCAAGCATTTTTGAAGGCGTCGTTCGAAGCATTGCATACATCACGCTGCCAATGAGCTTCGGCCTTGCCGCTATCGCCAAGCCGCTCGTCGTTGCAATCTTCGGCCAGCCTTTCGCGCCGGCGGGCGGTACAGTCGCCATCTTGGCGCTGACGGCCATACCTTACGTCTTCACGCAGATTTGCACGCAATATCTGTATTCCGTCGATCGAATTCGCGAACGCCTGATGATCGGAGGCATAGCCAGCCTCGTACTCGCTGTGGGCTGTTTTGCCGCCGTGCCCTGGTACGGCGGAGAAGGTGCCGCGGCAATCCGTTTTCTGGCATTTACGGTCATGTGCATGTTGATGGTCGCGCGGATCGACCTCGACGGCTCGATCTACCAAATGTCGATCCCGATTCTCCGCATCGCCGCTGCCGCGGCCCTTTGCGGGGCGACAGCGTATGGAGCGATCCATTTTGTTCCAGGAATTGGCGGGCTTGTTGTTGCGGTTATCACAGCAGCAGGCGCCTATGGGATCGCCCTACGCCTGCTGAACGCCGTTCCGGCTGCTGATATTGCGGTGATGGAACAGATCGTCAATCGCCTGCCGAAGCTGGCGCATCCATTAGCATTTCATGCGCTGGCGCTGCTCACTCCGCGCAGAATATGACGAGGAATGAAAATGAGCACGGGGCTGGATACCAACAAAAGCAAGACAACGCAAAAAGCTGCCGCAGCAGCCGAGCCGGTGACATTTGCCGGCACAATCGGCCTTTACGCACCTGCCAGTCAAGCCGCGCGCAAATCCACGGCCGTTCTCTTTGTCAGCCCCTGGGGATTTGAGGAAATGTGCACCCGCAAGTTCTTCCGTATCCTGGCGGAAGAACTTGCCGAAGCGGGTGTGGCAAGCCTGCGCTTCGACTACGCAGGAACCGGCGACGCGCTGGAGGTAACGGACCATAGCCGCGGCCTAGCCGTCTGGCTCGAAACGGCGGAGCAGGCTGCAGCGCAGCTGAAATCGCTTTCCGGCTGTGACAACATCATACTTGTGAGCCAGAGTCTCGGCAGCACGATCGCTGTCGATCTGGCGCAAAGGCTCGGTGGTGTCGAGGGCATTGCATTGATGGCGCCCGCAATCTCCGGCCGGCTCTATCTGCGTGAACTCTCCGTTTGGTCGAAGATGATCGACGACGGAATGGGCGTTGCCGAAAGCCAGCGCGAAACACAGGGCGTATGGATCGCCGGCCTTCGTATGTCGGACGAAATCGCCGCGGAAGTTCGCAAAATCAACCTCATGAAGCTTTCGAAGCTCGACGCAAAAAACTGCTTGGTGCTGACGCGCCCGAACCGTTCGGCCGACGAAGATTTTGCCGCCCATGTCAAAGACCTGCATCCGGCCACGCGGGAAGCTGTCTATCGCGGCTATGACGAACTCGTCTTCAACCCGACGATCGCAACGATGCCGGTAGAGACCGGCAATCACATCGTCGAATGGGTGAAATCGATTTCCGGTTCTCAGAGAGGGACATCAACGCGAAGGCAACGCCCGACCGTGGCACCGCTTTCAACCGCCGAGTTCACCGAGACGCCGCTGCGGTTTGGAAAAGCTGGCGAACTCTACGGCATTCTTTGCGAGCCCACGGCTCCGCGTCGTGGTGCGACCGCGATCATCTTGACGACGGCTTACGACCGGAATGCGGGCTGGGGCCGCACATCCGTAAAAATGGCACGCGCGCTTGCCCGCGACGGTATTCCCTCGCTGCGCTTCGACAATGCGAATGTCGCAGATAGCCCGCCCACCCCGGGCGCGCCAGAGCAGGTGCTCTATTTCAAAGGACAGAACGATGAGATCACAGCGGCCCTCGATCTTCTGGAATCATCCAAGCTGCTGCCTGCCGTGCTTGTCGGCCGCTGCAGCGGCGGTTACCTCGCTTTCCAGGGCAGCCTCTGGGACGAACGCTCCAGCGGCTTGATTGCCGCCAATCCCTATGTCTTCCACTGGTCAGGTAGGCTCACGGTCGACGCATCGCTTCGCCATGTGCCGCGCTCGCTCGAAACATACCGCCTGAAGCTGCTGCAGTTCGAAACCCTAAAGCGGTTGTTGCGCGGTGAAATCGATGTCCCGCGGGCAATCAGAAATTTCATGACCTCTCTGGTGCGACGAGCGATCAGGCTAAGCCGTCCGATGCTGGATTTTCTGCCGGTCCGATCCGAGGAGCGGACCGCAATTCTTGATCTTTTCCAGTCCCTGAAAGCCCGCAAGGTTGACGTGTCGCTGATCTATACCGCCCATGATACCGGTCTTGAGCAGTTCAATGATCATTTTGGCAAGAATGGCTCATATCTGAAACGCTACGGCAACGTTAGGCTCAACATCATACCGGAAGCCGATCATAACCTTACACAGGCACATGCTCAGTCCTTCTACCTCCAGGAGGTCCGCTCCATATCGCTGAAGATCGGGACGCGCCAGGCAACACCGCATGAGGACCGCAGCCACGCCATCAGATCGCCAAAATACGCGAACCTCCCAACGTCCTGATTTCACCAGAGGGCGCCTCGCCCTTCGTCGCGCCCGCAAGGCCATGCAGTGGGACGCGTTTGACCGAACCTGGCGCCAGATGAAACCAATCGTCGGCTGCACGGTAATTCGGGACATCAACGTGTACGGACTGCGCAAAGCGATCGGCCTGCAGCTCAAGGGTCCAGTTCCCGCCATCTTCTACCGCCTTCACATCGATCGCGGCATCGTGAAACGCCTTCGACCGTCCGAGCGGGAAATGGAATGCTTCGGCAAGCAGGCCGCCATCGACCGAGCGCAGCCGCGCGACGGTTACGTCATGGGAAGGTGGACCGAAACGGAAAGCATAGGTCGTGTCGAAAAATGCGCCGAAGAGCTCGGTCGCGGCGAGCTTTTCGGTGGATCTTGGCGCAAGTATCAGTGCCTGGCTGCCGCTGACGGCTCTCTGCTTGCCGTCTCGCAGGCAGACGACTTCAAGCTCAACCGGCAAGCTTTCCCCGGTTTCGTTGATGACATGCACGTCAAGGCCGTTCGTGCCCTCGTCCGTCAGCAGCACTTGAACCGGGCGGAAGGCGCGGCGCATGGCAAACCAGACCGGTTTCGGCTCACCGGTGGAATCGACAACGCCCCAACCGGGACCAGGCAGAATATCCTGAAGCGTCCAGACAAGAGCACCGTTGCAGTTTGAACCCCTGCGCCGCCATTCGGCGAAGGTTTCCGTCAGAACCTCGCCCGTCACGGCGCGAGACAAATCGAGATAGCGCTCCGGATTTTCCCGGCGCAGCGCCGCTGGGTCGACGTTATAAAGTTCCTTCAGGTAGAAGTCGCGAACATCCTCGAAATCCCAGGAGGCGCCGCGATCCCGCGGAACGCGAGCTTTCCACAGCGGACTATGGACTGCCGGGACATCCAGATGCCGCTGCAATGTCTTTTGTTGC
Source organism: Rhizobium sp. 007 (assembly GCF_015353075.1). Lineage (NCBI taxonomy): Bacteria > Pseudomonadati > Pseudomonadota > Alphaproteobacteria > Hyphomicrobiales > Rhizobiaceae > Rhizobium > Rhizobium sp. 007. The sequence continues at coordinate 3,744,387 of NZ_CP064187.1, forward strand.
GGTGCATGGGCGAAGGCGAGGGTTTCTGCAGCAAACCGGACGTCGGCGCGGCGAGCATCCTCCAGCGGGCGCATATAGGCACCAATGCCGTAATAGTGCGTGACGCCGGTATTTGGCGAGAAAGGCATGGCCCCACCGTGAGGGGAGTTCGGCACGTAGGGCACGTCGGGGCGCATACGCTCTGCAATCGCCGGGATGACGTCCTCCGTCAGCGGTCCGCGCCAGAATTCCTGCGGCAACCCAAGCATCGCCGCCTGTTGATAAATCTCGCTTCCGCCGCAAAGAACCGCGAGCGACGGAGAAGCCTGCACTCCATGGATAAAACCCTCGACTTCGGCATGAACGTGGCCCGTGAAGGCCTTGTCGCTTCGCGGATAGTCGAAATTGGCGAACATGAAGTCCTGCCAGACAAGAATGCCGAGCTCGTTGCAAAGCTCGAAGAACTCTGGCGTTTCATATGCCATCGTGCCGCCGATGCGGATCATGTTCATACCGGCGCCGGCAGCAAGGCGCAGAAAGGGCTCGTAGTCCGCGCGAAAACCCGGCAGGCGAACGATATCGGCCGTCGTCCAGACAGCACCGCGGCAGAAGACGGGCTCGTTATTTACCCGAAGGCCGAACCCGTCGCCTTCGACGCCACGATCGATTTCAATCCGCCGGAAGCCGGTCTTTCCGAGCGAATATTCGGTGCCGTCCGAAACGAGCGTCAGTTCGTAAAGATGCGGGGTCCCGTGCGTATGCGGCCACCACGGCGTGACCTCCGGCAGCTTGAGGATCGCCGAATAATGATTTCCGCCGATCTTCTCAAAGCCTTGCTCCACCTCTCCGCAGCGAAGCAGCATCTCGGGATTTTCGGCATCCGCGTGCAACGAAACGCTGAGGCGGCCGACGCCATTTTCCAGCACAGCCCGGATCGAAACATTATCGATCGACATCACGCTGCGGCGAACAAGCGTAATCGGCCGCCACGGCCCGACAGCATGAATTTCCGGGCACCAGCCAGGCATGTGACCAAGCAGCGTCGTACGAAAGTTCTTGAGCCCCTGCGGCGCGATCATCTGAGGACGCCAGCGGGCGCGGGCTCCGGGCTCGCTCAGACGGGGACCGAGCGCACGGAAACAAAGGACCAGGTCATCGCCGCCCATAAGCGTGACCGGGATTTCATGCGCCGTGAACATGCTCTCGGAAGAGAGGATTTCCTGCCCGTTCAGAAAGACATGGCAGAGCGTCGCAAGCCCGCCGAAACGAAGGATAACATCGCCAGGCTGGGCGTCGAAGAGCCGGCAGACGTACCAGGCGTCTTTCGTATTCAGCGGCTCCGGATTTTCGCGATCGAAGAGACCGGCGCGCTCCAGAGCGTCAGCCACAGTGCCGGGAACAGGTGCTGCAATGAACCTCGAAGACGGCGGGATGTCATGCGGCGTCAAGCAAGCTCCCGGTTCCGTCAGAACCAGGTTCCAGCCTTCGGAAAGCAGGGTCTCTTCCGCACCGACGCTCGCCAACCGCCCCCCCATGCACAAGCTCCCGGTATCAAAGCCGATCGGAAATCGAAGTCATCATGGCATCCCATGCATCTGCCGCCGGATCAAGCGCCGCCTGCAATGGCTCGAACTTCCTGCGCGTGACGGCGCGGGCAAGCTGAAACTGCACCGACTTCGCCACTTCGGAGATCCGCCGGGCATACTCTTCAGCCTGCGCGAACCTGCCCGGAGAAAGCCACGCGAGGTGATCTGCGGCCAACTCGAAATTGGCGCCGAACTGGCGCAAGGTGTTGAAGGCATATTTGTGGAAGAAGCCGAAAGGGCGCTCGGCGACAACTTCCACCTGCTGCGGAAATTGCTTGGAAAAGGCGCGGATCGGGTTTTCGGCAGGCCGGCGCGAGAAATGGACCTTGAAAAGACGGTGCGCCACATCGCCGATATAGTTTTCGCCTGCAAACGCCTCCGGAAGTTTTGCAAATTCCGTATAGGGCAGGAAGGGCGAATCCTCGTCCGTCAGATGCATCTGGAAGAGACCGTCGAAGTCCTCGCCCTCAAGCTGGAAATAGCCGGCATTGTGAAAATACTCAACGCGCTTGGCAGCAACATCCAGCCGGTTGATGGCGACGGTCGTCTTGCCGTGTTCGGAACGATAGGCCGTACCGAGGGTATCCGGCATATAGAAGGAGTCCATTTCGATCAAGCAAAGTCGGCCGCGCCTGATCTGCGTTTCGACGTGATGCTCGACGCGGTCGAAGATCGCGAGTTCGGTGACACGGATGCCGTAAAGCGCCTCGAGGTCTTCGAGCGGCACCTTGAAGAAGGTGAATTGATCGCCCTCGAAATCCTGCGTCAGCGTAAAGCCGAGCATCGCTTCAGGCGGCAGCCCCAGCGTGTTCAGCACTTCGATCCAGAGGTCGATATAGCAGTTGGTTTCCGGCCACATGCGCTCGTTGGAATGCAGCGCATGCTGGCGGTAGCCATCTGGACGGATGGCCGGGAAAACGCAGGACATCGAACCGCTCAGCCCCACAGGGTCTTGCGCACATTCGCCGGCCATTCCGTCACGTCGAGCCCGTGATGATGGAACAGCGCAAGCGCGATGCGCTCGAGACCGAAGCCGACGCATGCAGTGTGCGCGACGCTGCCGTCCTCAAGGTTCAGGTCCCACTTCTGGCCGAAGGAGTCCTGATGATAGTTAAAGCTCATGCAGGCTGTCGGCTTGGCAGCCGACGTGATCGCGATCAGCAGCTCGAACTTCAGGTTCTGATCACGCTGGTTGTTGACCATCATCTTGCCGCCTCGGCCGAAAAATGGATCGTTGGCGACGTCGATGACGACTTCGAGGCCGAGCTGCTTCATCATCTCGACGCCGCGATCCATCCAGCGCTGACGGAAGTCGGTCACATGGCTTTCGGTGCCCATGCAGACATATTCGCGCATGCGGAAAAGCTGCTGGCGGGCGGGATCCTTCGACGGTTCATGACGAAAGCAATAGGACTGCAGGTCGAAGAGGCCGCCCTTCGCAGGCAGATTGCCCCGCTTGGCGATTGTCGGATAAAGCGGATAGCAGGCGGCCGGCGTCAGCACGATATCCGTTGCTTCCTGGCCCTTCGTCCAGTCGTCGCCGACTTCCATGCACTGCAGCAGGTTCATGTGATCGAGTTCACTGCCGCAGAAACTGTGGACGGTGCCCGCAAGCTGCGGGAAGCTTTTCATGTAGCCGCTCTTTTCGAAAAGCGCGCGGTTCATGCCCGGCGGGAAGCGCATGGCTTCTGCGCCATCCGCACCGCCGAACTTGTCGATCAGGCGCTCGAAGGCGGTGATCACGTCTTCGAACTGTCCGCTACGGCCATAAAGACCGTCGACGCCGGTATCGATCAGCAGACCGGATTCGAAGAGCCGGTCTAGAAACGAGGTCTGCATATCCATGACTGTCACCCCAGTAGGCTAGTGTCCTGCTTGTGGACGAGAAGCATGCTCGACGTGTTGCCGAGGATGCGGTCATTCGAGATCATGAGCTGTGCGGAATGAGCGTCGCGCAAATGCCGGCCAAGGCTGAAGGGCGTACCGTTCTTGTAGCCCACGATGCCGCAGATCAGCATGGCGTGGTTGACGATCTCCAGGATCGTTTCCGACGAAGCGATCTTCACGTTGTTCATGGCCACCGCAAAGCCCATCGAGGAAAGCTTGTCCGGATCGGACTTGGCATCTTCGTAAGCCTTGAGACCCGCCACGACGTTCGACTTCACCATCTGCAGCAGAGTGGAGACTTCGGCGAGCCGCAGCGCACCGGGGGGCGGAACACCAGGAGATTTACGGGCGGCGGCACGCACGAAGGCCTGAGCGCGGGAGACGGCGTCGACCGCAATGCCATACCAGACGCCGCTCCACAGCAGATGCGACGAAGCGAGCATCGACTGTGCGGCGATTTCGGCGAAAGGCTTCGGCAGGATCTGAACGGCAGGCGCTTGCCCCTTGAAGAGGAAGCCGTCGGAGCAGGTGCCGCGCATGCCCAGCGTGTTCCAGATATGCGTGCGCTCAAGTGTGTACTGGTCCTTGAGAAACGCCGTCAGGACCTGATCCGAGGGTGCTGCGTCCGGATGGCTGCGAGAGGTTATGAGGATCGCATCGGCATGCGAGCCGTAGGAGATCACGGTCGCGTCCTTTTCGAGACGGCAGCTGTCGCCGCTGACCTCGATGGCGCAGATGCTGTTGCGCAGATTGCCGCCGATCCCGCCTTCGGTCGTCGCCGATGCGATCAAAAGCTGCTCGGCGGCGATGCGCCGCATGAAGCCCGCATGCCATTCACTTTCGGTGCCGTGCTCGACCAAGCTTGAAAGCTTGATGTGGTGCATGGCGAAGACCATCGCACTTGCGGCGCAAGCCTGGCCAAGAAGGGAGCAGAGTTCGGCGACTTCGGTCGTCGAAGCCCCCTCGCCACCCAGGTGGCGCGGCACTTGAATGCTGAGCAGGCGCTCGGCTTTCATCGCATCGACGGCCTCGCATGGAAAGCGGCCTTCGGCGTCGACGGCGTCGGCATATTTCGCGGCGATCTCGGCAACGCGCGCCGTTCTGACGGTAAAACTCTGTTCCGTGATCTTGACCGGAAAGTTCATCACGCGACCTTCCGGTTGTCCTTGATGATATCGACGGTCTTTTCGATCGCGGAGATGCTGGCAAAGGACTTGCGATTGAGGAGATTGTCCGGGAATTCGATATCGAAGGCTTCTTCGATGCCAAGCATGAGCTGCACGGAAGCAAAGGATGTCAGGCCGGCCGCATAGAGATCGGCATCGTCGGCTAGCTGATCGATCGGAACAGGAAGCTTGCCAAATTTGGCGAGCAGTTCGCGGATAGTCTTGTTCATCCTTAGCAACCTCCAAGATTGTCATGATCCCGAGTGGCGATTTATCGCCTTCATCATGAGCGTTCTTTTAGGCCGGAAAACAAAACATTCCGCTAACTTGTCTGGTTAAATATGAGGAAGACTCGCAGTTAAAATTTTAGGGAGTACCTTGCCTCGATGGCCTTTATCTTTTTCTTGACAGACACTTAGGCGTTACTCCTGTCTCAGGCGCCAAGATTGGTGTCCAGGCTGAAAGTGCAGAAATGATACGCCACGTGTCTTCACGTCACTCGGAAGGCGGGTAGGAATGCTCTACGCCATGGTAATCCAATACGGAAAAACAACCATCCGCCGTCTTCCGGACAGAATTTTCGCCAATCACTGCCTTTCCGTGGCCACCTGGGATATCAAGGATATAGGCCGGCTGACAAAGGCCTGAGATGCGGCCGCGCAGCGAAGAAACGATCTTCTTGCCTTCTTCGATCGTCAGCCGGAAATGGCTGGTGCCGGGCGCCAGATCGGGATGATGCAAGTAGTAAGGCTTGATGCGCGTCTCGACGAAGGTCTTCATCAGGTCCGCCAGAACGCCGGCATCGTCGTTGACGCCCTTCAAGAGCACGGACTGACTGATCATGACGATCCCGGCATCGATGAGCCGGCCACAGGCTGCACGGGCTTCGATCGTCATTTCGCGCGGATGGTTGGCATGCAGCGCTATATAAGTCGTCTTGCCGCTCGCTTTCAACGCAGCGATCAACGTCGCATCGATCCTCTGCGGATCGACAACAGGCACGCGTGTATGGAACCGGACGATCTTCACGTGATCGATGGCCGCAAGCTCCCGCATGATCTCTTCCAGCCGTCGCGGCGAAAGGACGAGCGGATCGCCGCCTGTAAGGATCACCTCCCAAATCTCCGGATGGCTGCGGATATAGTCGAAAGCAGCCATCATCGCCGCCGGATCGAGCGTACCGAGACCTTGAGGACCGACCATCTCCCGCCTGAAGCAGAAGCGGCAATAGACCGGACAGACATGCACGGCCTTCAGCAGCACGCGATCCGGATAGCGATGCACAATGCCTTCAACCGGGCTGTGCGTATGATCACCGATCGGGTCGGCGCGCTCCTCAGGTGTTACGACAAGCTCGGCCGCATCCGGCACGAACTGACGCGCGATCGGATCGTCGACATCGGCTCGATCGATCAGCTTAGCGACGGTCGGCGTCAGGGCGATCGCATATCGTGCAGCGACCTCTTCCAGTGCCAGCCGGTCGCGATCGGCCAACAACCTGGCTTTCGACAGGTCAACGACACTTTTGATCGGCCGGACGATATTCATCAGCGATACTCCGCAACCGGCGCCCACAGCACCTGGTCGATGCGCGAGGCTCCTGTCGCCAACATGACCAGCCGGTCGAAGCCGAGCGCGATGCCGCTTGCCTCGGGCATGATCGAAAGCGCATCGAGGAAATCCTCGTCGATCGGGTAGCGTTCGCCATAGACGCGCGCTTTTTCTGCCATCTCGAGCTCAAAGCGGCGGCGTTGTTCTGTCGCATTGGTGAGTTCGCCGAAGCCGTTCGCCAGTTCAACGCCGCAGGCATAGAGCTCGAAACGCTCCGCAACCCGCGGATCGCGTGCCGAGGGACGGGCGAGTGCCGCTTCGGAAACCGGGTACTCATCCAGAATGGTCACGCGGCCGAAACCGAGGTGGGGTTCTATCTTTTCAACCAGGACGCGGCTGAAGAGGTCCGCCCAGCCGTCGTCGGCCGAGACGCGCATGCCGTTCCGGCGTAGTTCGGAAGCCAGATATTCCCGATCCGTCGAACCATCGGCGGCGACCGACGCCAACAGGTCGATGCCCGCATAGCGCTCGAACGCCTCTGCGACGCTGATGCGTTCAGGTCCGGCGAAGGGGTCGGTTTCAGCGCCCCGATAGGTCAGCTTTGGCGTCTTCACGGTTTCGGCGGCTAGCGCCAGAATCCGCACGCAGTCCATCATCAGCGTTTCATAGCTTTCGCCGGCGCGATACCATTCCAGCATCGTGAATTCGGGATGATGGAATGGGCCGCGTTCGCGGTTGCGATAGACATGCGCGAAGCAGGCGATGCGCTGCTCGCCGGCGGCGAGCAGCTTCTTGCAGGCAAATTCCGGTGAGGTGTGCAGGTAGAAGGATGTCGCCTGCCCGTCCGTCGTCAGCGCCTCGGTTGCAAAAGCGTGCAGATGTGCCTCGTTGCCGGGCGAAACCTGCAGCGTCGCAGTATCTACCTCGATGAAATCCTCGCGCGCGAAGTAGCCGCGCAGCGCCGCCTGGATCGCGTTCCGCCCAATCAGGAAGGGGCGGCGGTCCGCGTGGACGCTGGGGCTCCACCAAGGAGACGCTTTGGCGCTGGTAAGGTTCATTCTCAGCTTTCATCACCAGGCTCGCCAACGCGAGGGCTGGCGTTTTGCCGGATTTTAGGTTAGTTGCGCCCCAACGAAAAACAATTGGCGTCATCGGGACCATCCAGACAATCCCTCTACGACGCCAAAAGCCGAGTTACAAGGAAGTCTTATGGTCAAGGTCATCGCCTCTTCGGTCCGCAAGGGCAACGTTCTCGACGTAGACGGCAAACTTTACGTCGTTCTCACCGCGCAGAACTTTCACCCCGGCAAGGGTACGCCGGTCACCCAGGTCGACATGCGCCGCATCGTCGACGGCGTAAAGGTTTCCGAGCGCTGGCGCACGACCGAGCAGGTCGAGCGCGCCTTCGTTGAGGATGTGAACTTCCAGTATCTCTATGAAGACGGCGAAGGTTTCCACTTCATGAACCCGGCGACCTACGATCAGGTTGTCGTCGACAACGAAACAATGGGCGACCAGAAGGCCTACCTCCAGGAAGGCATGACCTGCATTCTGTCGATGCATGAAGGCATCCCGCTGGCACTCGAGCTGCCGCGTCACGTCACGCTCGAGATCACCGAGACGGAACCGGTCGTCAAGGGCCAGACGGCGTCGTCCTCCTATAAGCCAGCGATGCTTTCGAACGGCGTGCGCACCCTGGTGCCGCCGCATATCAACGCGGGCACGCGCGTCGTTATCGCAACGGAAGACAACTCCTACGTCGAACGCGCCAAGGATTGATCCTTCGGACATATCAGACAGAAAGGCCGGCCAAATGCCGGCCTTTCTGTTTTGATTACAGATGCGGGTTGCGCGGCCGGTATTTTCTCACCAGCCGCTGATTGACCTCCGCAGCTCCGGGCATGTTGGCGCTGAGATAGACTGGTGCGTCGCCGGACTTCGAAAGCACTGACGCAACTTCAGCGAAGATTGCGTTCAGCACTGTCGCTCCGACAGCCGTCGACACCGGGCCCACCTTGAGACTGCTTCCAGCCAGATCGAGCACGGCATCGCCGGGCGGCAAGCCGTTATCCAGCACGACATCGGCGATATCCACGAGCCGGCGGCGGCCATTGGCAATCGCGCTCGAATAGGCAACCGAGGTAACAGCGATCACCTTGGCGCCGATCTCGCGGCCATAGTCCGCGGCCTCGATTGGTGCGGCATTCACACCCGAGTTCGAAGCAATGATGATGACGTCGCCTGGCTGCATCCCGTAGCGCTCCAGCACCGGCCGAACGAGGCCTTGCGTGCGTTCATAGACCGAGCTGATGACCGCCCCCTCATGCAGCATCGCGGAGCCGATGAGAACTGGCACGGTGAACGCAAGACCGCCGGCGCGATAATGCACCTCCTCGGCCAGCATATGCGAATGGCCCGTGCCGAAGACGTAAACGCGCTTGTCATGACGCGCCGCATCGAGAATGACTGCTGCGGCCTTCGCCATGGGTTCGGCAAGGCTTTTCTTCAAAGCCTCGAGACGGCCGATCAGATTGGAGAAATAGGCATCCGTAACCGCCGTCATGGCATTTCCTTTGCTTCAGGCCGCCTCGCCGTCGATCCACGTGGCGGTGACTTCGATCGCATCCGTCAGATGCACGAGGTCGGCGCGCGCTCCCGGCGAAAGATGGCCATAACCATCGAGCCGGAGAAACCGGGCCGGATAGAGCGTTGCCATGCGCAGCGCCTCGGCAAGCGTCAGATCAAGATAGGTGACGCCATAGCGGATGGTCGACGCCATATCGACATCCGACCCGGCAAGTGTGCCGTCCGAAAGCACCAGCTTCGAGCAGAAGCCCCCCTTCTCACGCCGCACGGTGCGACCGTTCAGCATGAAGCTATCCTTTTCGGAGCCAACCAGCGACATGGCATCCGTCACGAAGAAGAGCTTGCCCTCCCCGCGCTTGGCGCGAAGTGCAGTGCGCAGCGCTTTTGGATCGACATGATGGCCGTCGGCGATGATGCCGCACCACGTCGACGGATGGTCGATTGCCGCGCCAACCAGACCGGGTGCGCGGTGACCCATCTGGCTCATGGCGTTGAAAAGATGGGTGACGCCGCGTACACCAGCATCGAAACGCTCTTCTGCAGCTTCGCTCGAACAATCCGAATGGCCGATGCTGACGATGATGCCAGCCTCGCTCAGTTCGCGAACTTGAGCGACCGTCACCTGTTCGACCGCCATCGTCACGAGCAGCGTACCGATCGCCTCACGGGCGCGGATGAAAGCCTTGACATCCTTGTCTTCGACTGGGCGCATCAGTTCGGCCAGGTGCGCGCCTTTGCGGGCGGGCGCCAGATGCGGACCTTCCAGATGAAGACCGGCCACGCCGCAATGGGTGTTAACCGCATCCTTCGCGGCCTCGATCGCAGCCGCCGTCGCATCTGCCGTATCGGTGATCAGCGTTGGAAGCAGCGCCGTCGTACCGTAGCGCCGGTGACCGTCAGCAATGATACACATCGAAGCTGCCGACGGCTCATCGTTCAGCATGCGCCCGCCACCGCCATTCACCTGCGCATCGACGAAACCTGCCGAAAGCACACCGCCGTCAAGCAAGATCGTCTCGCCTTCGGGCAACTCGTTGCACGAGGCAATGGCCTCGACCCGGCCATTGGCAACGATCAGCGCCTTTTCGTCGTGGAACCTCTCGCCGTCGAAGATCCGGGCACCGGTGAAGATCTTGCGGGGTATCATATCGTCTCCGTGACTTTGAGCAGGTTCGCCGGCTTGTCTGGATCGAAACCCTTGCGGCGCGTAACTGACTCGATCAGGCGATAGTAGACGAGAAGCGACACGAGCGGATCGAGTAAGCCGTTGCCCGTCGTCGGCACGAGCAGATTGACGCCGGAAAGCGGCTGCGCCGAGAACGGTACCGTCGTTGCGCCGAGCTTCTGTAATCGCTCGAGTGCCTGAACGTTGTTGGCATAGGCCGCATCGTCGGGCATGAAGGCGACGATCGGGAAACCCGGCTGAACGAGGCGCATCGGGCCATGCATCAGCTCTGCCAGCGAGAAGGCTTCCGCGTGAAGGCCGGACGTTTCCTTGGCTTTCAGCGCGGCCTCGAGCGCGATCGCCAAAGCTGGCCCGCGGCCTGCCGTATAAAGCGAGGTTGCATTGAAGAGCACGTCTTCTGCGGCAGCCGTATCGATACCAGCTGTCGCCGACAGAGCCTCTGGCAACCTCTCCAATGAGGCTTGCAGATCGGCCGTACCGCCAATCGCAGCCGTCACACCGGCGAGCGCGGCAACCGAGGCGATAAAGGACTTGGTCGCGGCAACACTCTTTTCCGCACCTGCATTGAGGTCCAGAACGATATCTGCCTGCTTTGCAAGCGGGCTGTCGGTGACGTTCACAACGGCGATCGTCGTCGCGCCGCCACGCTTGGCAGCATCCTGAAGGGCAACGATATCCGGGCTGGCGCCGGATTGCGAAACCGTGAAGTGAACACCATCCTTCAACTGTAGAGCCGCACCATAGACGGAAGCGATCGATGGGCCGACGGAAGCGACGGGAATACCGGCAGTGATCTCGAAGAGATATTTGAAGAAGGTTGCGGCATGGTCCGAAGAGCCACGCGCTGCCGTCGTCACCACGCTCGGGCGAACCGAGGAAAACAGCTTGGCGATTTCGGCGAAAACCGGCTTCTCCTTTTGAAGGAGCGTCGCGACCACGTCCGGCGACTGGCCCGCCTCCTGCAGCATCAGCGACTGGATCTCACTCATAGGTCATCTCCAATTTTCAGTTCGGCCACGAAATCATAGGCATCGCCGCGGTAGTGCGAACGGGTGTATTCAACGACGCGCTGGTCTTCCAGGCGCGAAATCCGTTCGATCAAGAGTGCTGGCGCACCGGTCTTTACATTCAGCATCGAGGCTGATGAAGGATCGAGCGTCACGGCGGTCAGCCGCTGCAGAGCACGCACCGGCTTGTGGCCGTTTGCGGCCAGCGCATCATAAAGCGATCCCTCGCCACCGGCATTGCCGCCGAGGAACTTGACCGGCACAACCGCCCGCTCGATCGCCAGCGGCAAACCATCCGCAAGGCGCAGACGATCCAGGCGCAGAACGGCCTCATCCTGCCCAAGTCCGAGAAGGAAGGATTCTTCCGGCGATGGCGAATTGATCGTGCGGGACAATATCCTTGCCGCCGGCGAACGGCCGCGTGAGCGCATATCGGCCGAGAAAGACGAAAGACGCCAGAGCGGCTGCTCCATGCGCTCCACCTTACTGGAAACGAAGGTACCGCTGCCGTGACGCGATTCCAATGCGCCGGATGCCATCAGATCACGATAGGCGGTTCGCACCGTCACGCGGCCGAGCTTCAGAGCTTCGGCGAGATCGCGCTCTCCGGGAAGGGCTGCACCCGGCTTGAGAAGGCCTTCCTGAATGAGGCCGGTCAACGCCAGTGCCAGCCGCTTGTAGAGCGGTCCCGTCATCGTTTCGTCGCGCAGACCGCGGGCATTGAGCTCCGCTACCAGACTGGTTCTATCCATGGATTAACCATAGAACCTATTTAGAACCACTTTTCAAGCTGAATCTCTGCCGCAAAGATAAAAACCCTCGTGGCGGCACGAAGGTTTATGAGTGATCGAATGTCCGCGAAGATCAGCTTTTCGTGAAGATGTAATCCGTTTCCTGCCGCAGCACCTCGCCTGGGCGCAGCACCGCATTCGGAAAGCCCTCGTGATTGATCGCATCCGGCCAAACCTGCGTTTCGAGGCAGAAGCCGGCGAAGGGCCCGTATTTCCGCCCCCCGATACCCGCGACCGCAACGTCGAGCTTGAAACCGGCATAGAACTGTATGCCCGGTTCGGTGGTTCTAACCTCCAGCGAGACACCGGAGTTGACGCTGCGTGCCAGTACGACGGAGCGTTTGGCCGTGCGTTCCGTCGAAAGGCAGAAATTGTGGTCGTAAAACGCCTGCTCGCCGTCATCGAACCGCTTCATCGGGGCCATTTCGCGGAAGTCGAAGACCGTGCCTTCGACCTGGCGGATCTCGCCGGTCGGGATTTGTTTCTCGTCAGTCGGTAGATAATGATCGGCAGCGATCATGATATCGTGGCCGAGCGCATCTTCGCGGCCGTCGAGATTGAAATAGGCGTGCTGGCAAAGATTGGCGAGCGTCGGCTGGTCGGTGGTCGTCTCGTAGACGACCGAGAATTCGCCATGGGCATGCACACGGTAAGTCGCTTGGACCGTGCAGTTGCCTGGATAGCCTGCGCGACCGTCCGGGTCGACGATCTTCAAGACGACACGGTCGGCATCGTGCTCGACAATCGTCCAGTTGCGCTTGGCGATATTGTCGCTGCCGCCGTGCAGATGCGAAACGCCCTTTTCATTGAGCTCGAGCTGATAGGCCTTGCCGTCGAGGGTAAACTTGCCACCGCCGATGCGGTTGGCACAGCGGCCGGGCGTTGCACCAAAATAGGAGGAATGGGAGGGATAGCTGGCAAAGTCGTCGAAGCCGAGCAGGAGAGGCGCATCATGGCCGTCGAGCCGCAGATCCTGGATGACTGCCCCCCAAGTCATGATCTTGGCTGTAAGGCCGCCGCCCTTGATCTCGACGCGATAGACGGTTTCGCCGTCTTTCGTCGTCCCGAAAACTTCCCGTTCGAGCTTTTCCGACATAGTTCGCCATCCCAAATCTGTGTTCGTTTCAGGCCCGCGAACCTGCCTCCATTTGTTGAGGACCGCAACCGTCAAACACAAAAAAGAAACGCCGCCGCAACGAGGTCAGCGGCGGCTGCAGTTCAGATTTTTGTACCGATTTCGTCGAGATTATAGGGTGTCGTCTGGTAGATTTCGTTGATCCAATTGCCAAAGAGCAGATGCGCATGGCTGCGCCAGCGGTTCTGCGGTGCGAGCGACGGATCGTTATGCGGGAAATAGTTATGCGGCATCTTGATCGGCACGCCGGCATTCACGTCGCGGAAATATTCGTCGGAAAGCGATGTGGAATCGTATTCCACATGATTGAACATGTAGAGCCGCTTGCCTTTTTTCTCGTGCACGAGACACACGCCCATCTCGTCGGATTCCATGAGGATTTCGAGGCTTGAGGACTTGTCGATATCGGCGCGCCGGACCTCGGTCCAGCGCGAAACCGGCACTTCGAAGTTATCGGAAAAGCCATTGAGGTAGACGGATGAAGGCTTGAGGTTCTTATGGCGATAGACGCCGAACGCCTTTTCCTTCAGCTCGTATTTCGGAACCTTGTGGAAATGGTAGATCGCCGCCATTGCGCCCCAGCAGACATTCATGCTCGAATGAACGTTCGTCTCGGTCCAATCCAAGATCTTCTTCATCTCCGTCCAATAGGTCACGTCCTCGTAAGGCAGAGTTTCGATCGGTGCGCCAGTAATGATGAAGCCGTCGAATTTGCGATGCCTTACCTCCTCCCAGGTCTGGTAGAAAGCAAGCAGGTGGTCTTCGGACGTGTTCTTGGCCCTATGGTTGCCAATGCGGATCAGCGAGAGCTCCACCTGAAGCGGCGAGGCGCCCACAAGGCGCGCCATCTGCAACTCCGTCTTGACCTTGTTCGGCATGAGATTGAGAAGCCCGATCTGCAAAGGGCGGATATCCTGACGGATCGCCGCCGTTTCGGTCATCACCCGCACGCCCTCATGAACGAGGGTCTCGAAAGCGGGCAGCGTATCGGGGATCTTGATGGGCATTGCGGTCACTCAACAAAACAAAAGGTACCGGCAAATAAAAAACCGGCGGCGAAAGAATCGCTACCGGTCCGCACGCGGCCCTTTAGCGACTTATTTAACGTGGCTGCAAGCCGGCCGGCCAAATCACCACGGAGAACACTAAATAGCGCCGGAGCCCACGCGAATCAATCGCAATTCTGAAGGGGCGCGTTGAACCAAGGTAACTCACGCGTTAATGACTGGTAGAATCTGTTGATGGACAGGGCGCGTCACCATGTTAATCAAGCATCATCATGGTCCGCATGGAAGGACATAATGGCAGACGACGTCGAAGGCAGGCCGAGCATTCAAGGGCAGGATAGAGTAGGTTACGATCTGAGCCTCGGATACCGCCTGAAACTGATGTTTGCGGCATTCTGGGATTCCAAGGTCCGCGGAAAGATTCTGCTTCTCGCCTCGATCTTGCTCGCGGTGATCCTGGCGACGGCCTATGGCCAGGTCATTCTGAACCGCTGGAACGCGCCGTTCTACGATTCCCTGCAGCGCCGCGACGTCGGCGAATTCTTCCATCAGCTCCAGGTCTTCGCGTTGATTGCCGGTTCGCTATTGCTCATGAACGTCGGCCAGGCGTGGCTCAACCAGATGACCGCGCTTTATATGCGCGAAGGGCTGACCCGCGACCTCGTGGATCACTGGCTGAAGCGCAAGCGTGCGCTGCGTCTCGCCTCAACCGGCCTGATCGGGGTCAACCCGGATCAGCGGCTGCATGAAGACGCCCGCAACCTTGCAGAAAGCACGACCGGCCTCACGCTCGGCCTCATCCAGTCGACAATCCTGCTCGTCAGTTTCATCGGCGTTCTCTGGGAGCTTTCGAGCGGCTTCGTCTTCCATTTTCGCACCTACGCCTTTGCCATTCCGGGCTATATGGTCTGGGCCGCGATCTTCTATGCGGCATCCGCGTCGATCCTCAGCCAGATCGTCGGCCGCAAGCTGGTGATCTTGAATGCCGACCGCTTCTCCAAGGAAGCGGAGCTTCGCTTTTCGCTGATGCATGCCAACGAGAACATGCCGGCGATTACCGTGGCCCGCGGCGAGGAAAACGAACGCCGGCGGATCAATGAGGATATCACTTCGGTACTTGCCATCCTGAAGCGGCTGACCATGGCTAGCACCAACCTCACCTGGGTTTCGGCCGGTTACGGCTGGCTGGTCATCGTCGTCCCGATCATCGTCGCGGCTCCCGCCTATTTTTCAGGCAGCCTGACCTTCGGCGAACTGATGATGTCCGTCGGCGCCTTCAACCAGGTGAATACCGCCCTGCGCTGGTATGTTGCCAATTTCGCCGCGATCGCCGAGTGGCGCGCCACGCTGATGCGCGTGACCGATTTCCGCCATGCCTTGCACGGCATGGACGAACCCATCAATCCGAAGAATGCGATCACCTACGAGGATAACGCAGATACGCTGACCCTCAAGAACCTCATGATCGCCGCCAAGCTCGGCGAAGAGATCGATCTGTGCGGCGGCTTTGCCGTCCGCGAGACGGATGTCACGATCAGAGCCGGCGAGAAGGTCATGATCAACGGCGATCATAATGTGAACCGCAAGCTGCTGTTCCAGGCGCTTGCAGGGCTCTGGCCCTGCGGCAGCGGCAAGATAGGCCTGCCGCCCGCCGACGGCATGGTTTTCGTTCCAGAAGTGGCCTATGTGCCCGGTGGCACGTTGCGCGAAGCGCTCTCCTTCCCGGAACCGGTGGACACCTACAACAGCGAGGACGTCGAAGCAGCGCTCCAGAAAGCCGGCCTTAGCCACCTTATTGCGCGTCTCGATACGCGGGCCCGCTGGGATAAGATGCTCGACTCCGACGAGCAGAAGGGGATCGGCTTTGCCCGCTTGCTGCTGGCCCGGCCGCGCTGGATCATCTTCGACGAAGTGCTGGAGGGCCTTGAGCCGGAATGGCAATCAACCCTGATGGCGCTGCTGGCGACGCTATCCGATTCCACCATGGTTTATATCGGACGGTCCGAGGCCTACCTCGAAACCTTCAATCCGCGCGAGTTGCATTTGCATCCACTGGCAGCGAAGATCGAGCAGTCGGCCTTTCCGGCAGCAGGAACTGGCACGGCACACGCACCTGCACCGGTCATTTGAGTAGTCGCAGTACTATGCGTCCGAACCAAGGACAGAAAAGACCTGCGCGATCTGACAGAAGGCGGAAGCCTTTCCGTCCGGACGGAACCTAGCCCTCCAGCTCTTCGCGCAGCATTTCGAGCTCCAACCATTCTTCTTCCATCTTCGTCAGGCTGTCGCGCAGCTTTTCCATCTCCGCCGCAAGCCGGTTGAAGGTGGCAGTATCTTTGCTGAAGAGATCGGGATCGGCCATCTTTTCTTCGCGCCTGGCGATTTCAGCTTCTGCCTTGGCCATTTCCTTGGGCAGGGTTTCGAGCGCGAATTTCTGCTTGTAAGAGAGCTTGCCTTTGCCCTTCGAGGCATCTGCCACAGATGCAGCCGCCTCAGCTTTCGGCTTCTCCGCGGCCTTTTCGATCTTCTTCCGCTCCTCCATTGCGCCCTTGCGCTGGGCAAGCATATCGGAATAGCCGCCGGCATATTCGATCCAGCGCCCATCAGGCGCGTCGGGGACGGCGGGCGCGATTGTCGAGGTCACCGTGCGGTCGAGGAAGTCGCGGTCGTGGCTCACGAGGATAACCGTGCCCGGGAAGCCGGCGACGATTTCCTGCAGCAGGTCCAGCGTCTCGAGATCGAGGTCGTTGGTTGGTTCATCGAGGATCAGAAGGTTGGTCGGGCGCGCGAGGATGCGCGCCAGCATCAGCCGCGCGCGCTCACCGCCTGACAGGTTCCTGATCGGCGTGCGCGCCTGCTCCGGCTGAAAGAGGAACTCCTTCATATAGCCGGTGACGTGCCGTTGCTCCCCGTTCACCAGCAGATTCTCGCCGCGCCCGTCGGTCAGGTAGTGCGCGAGCGTATCCTCCAGATTGAGATCTTCGCGCTTCTGGTCGAGCGTTGCAATCTCGAGATTGGTCCCGAGCTTCACCGTGCCACTGTCCGGCGAAAGCTGTCCCGTCAGCATCTTCAGAATCGTCGTCTTGCCCGCGCCGTTTGGTCCGACCAGACCGATGCAATCGCCGCGATGGACGCGGATTGAGAACGGCGCAACAATTTGACGGTCATCGAAAGTCTTGGTGATCTTTTCCGCTTCGATCACCAGCTTGCCGGATTCCTGCGCATCGGACACCGCAGCCTGCACGGTCCCCTGCGGCCCCTTGTGGCCACGATGCTGCGAGCGCATGGTCTGCAACTCGCCGAGGCGTCGCATGTTGCGCTTGCGCCGAGCGGTTACGCCATAGCGCAGCCAGTGCTCCTCGCGTTCGATCGCCTTGCCGAGCTTGTGCTGCTCCAGTTCTTCCGCCTCGAGCACCTGATCGCGCCAGGCTTCGAAATGGGCAAAGCCACGGTCGAGGCGCCGCGACATACCCCGGTCGAGCCAGACGGTCGCCGTAGAGACCTTTTCGAGGAAACGGCGGTCGTGGGAAATCAGGACCAGCGCGCTGCGGCTTTTCTGAAGTTCGCCTTCCAGCCATTCAATGGTCGGAAGGTCGAGATGGTTCGTCGGCTCATCAAGCAGGAGAATATCCGGTTCAGGCGCCAGCACGCGGGCAAGCGCTGCGCGTCGCGCTTCGCCGCCGGAGAGGTTCTTCGGGTCCTCTTCGCCAGTAAGGCCGAGATGCGAGAGGAGGTAGGTCACGCGATAAGGATCATCGCCCGGCCCAAGACCGGCTTCCGCATAAGCCTGCACCGTCTTGAAACCGGCGAAATCCGGAGCCTGCTCCAAATAGCGCACCGTCGAGGATGGATGGCGGAAAACCTCGCCCGATTGCGCTTCAACGATGCCGGCCGCAATCTTCAGAAGGGTCGATTTGCCCGAGCCGTTACGGCCGACCAGACAGATCTTATCGCCCGGCTCGACCTGCAGGGCCGCGCCGGCCAAGAGAGGCGTTCCGCCGAAGCTTAGGAAGATATCGTCGAGTTTCAGGATGGGAGGGGCCAAAAATCAGACTCCGGAAAAATCATAAGGGCGGGCAAGGACAATCGCCCGGCCGCTGCCGAGCCTAAAACGAACCTTGCCTTCCGCGACGTTGGAAATGGTACGCGAGGAGCCGAAGGGCAAATGAAAATCGATGAGCGGATACCGGGCATTCTCGATGTAAAGACCATGAAGTTCGCTGAAGCCGGACACCGAAAACAGGCTGTTCCTCGGCAAATCGAGCTCAATTTTACCAGCGAGAAGCGGCACGGCCTCCTCCGTTCCGGAGGTCAACAGAATGTCGAAACCCTGTTCGGCAAGGCTGACGGCGTAAAGCAGGAGCTGCAGCGCGTGGTCCGAGCGCTCGCCACTGAGCGCACCGGCAAGGACAATTCGCCGTGCGCCGCGCGCAATCGCCTCCGACACCGCGATGTCACCATCCGTTGCGGCCTTGGCGGCCGGGTAGGGCTGTTTCGGGACATGCGGAAATACGCCCTCCAGATCCGGCGGCGTCGAGTCGAAATCCCCGACCCAAAGCTCCGGCACCACGCCAAGCGCTGCTGCATGCCGCATACCGCCGTCGGCGGCGATGAAGCGGCTGCCTGAAACGGCAGAACGCAGGCGCTCGGTCAGGGAGAGTTCGCCGCCGAGCAGGATCGTGAAAGTGGATTGGCTCATGGCATTGCCCATAGCGCAAAGCAGGGGCCAAGGGAAAGGGGCTACGGTCAGCGCGCTTCGCCCTTGTCATAAAGCCTTCATGGCGATACATCTGCCGACGCTCTAACGGGGTGCCTGGATGTCCGCAAGGATACCGGCTGAGAGGCATCGAGCCAACCCGCGGAACCTGATCCGGTTAACACCGGCGGAGGGATTAGACGCGTGACATTTGGCAACGCCCTTTTCCCCTTCAAAAGAAACTCAAGGAGGAGGCGCGCCATGTCCGGCCGCACATCGATCATCTCTTCGCTGACCGCAGCATTTTTCGCCGCGACGCTCGGCTTGTCTGCCGCGCACGGCGCGGAAAAGACGCTCACCATATACACTTACGAAAGTTTCACGTCCGAATGGGGACCCGGGCCGAAGGTCAAGGACGCTTTCGAGAAGACATGCGGCTGCACGGTCAATTTCGTCAGCGTCGCCGATGGCGTCGCCCTGCTTTCGCGCTTGAAGCTCGAGGGAGCTTCCACCAAGGCCGACGTCGTCCTCGGTATCGACACGAACCTCGTCACCGAAGCCAAGGAGACCGGCCTGTTCGACGCAAGTGGCGTCGATGTCGGCGCGCTGAAGGTGCCGGGCGGCTTCGTGGACGATGTCTTCGTTCCCTACGACTACGGTCACTTCGCGATCATCTACGATACGCAAACGATCAAGGACCCGCCTCAGAGCATGAAGGATCTGGTCGAAGGTGATCCTTCGCAGAAGATCGTCATCGAAGATCCGCGAACCTCGACGCCGGGCCTCGGCCTGCTGCTCTGGGTCAAATCCATTTACGGCGACAAGGCGCCGGAAGCCTGGGGCAAACTCAAGAACCGCATCCTGACGGTCACGCCCGGCTGGTCCGAGGCCTATGGCCTGTTCACCAAGGGCGAGGCGCCGATGGTGCTGTCTTATACCACATCCCCTGCCTATCACATGGTGACTGAGAATACCGATCGCTACCAGGCCGCAGCCTTCTCGGAAGGCCACTATATCCAGATCGAAGTCGCGGGCCTTTTGAAGAATGCGCAGGACAAGGATCTTGCCCGCGACTTCCTGAAATTCATGATAACGCCCGGCTTCCAGGATACCATCCCGACGAACAACTGGATGATGCCCGTTTCCGCAACCTCCAAGCCGCTGCCGGATGCCTTTAGCAAGCTCGTCAATCCGGCCAAGACCTTCCTGATGAGCTCCGACGAGGTCGCCAGAAGCCGCAAGGCCTGGATCGACGAGTGGCTTGCGGCGATGAGCATGAACTGATGCTGCAGACCGCAGCCGAACGGCAGCGTGCATTGACCGGCGGGGCGATCAGCCTCGCCGCCGTCACGTTGTTTGTCGGACTTGCAGCGTTCTCGTTGCTTTTTGCCGGAGGCGGCGCTGCCATCGTCGGCATTCTTTTCGATCCTTATATTCTGCGTGTGCTGCGCTTCACGCTGCTGCAGGCGCTGCTTTCGACCGCACTTTCCATCGTCTTCGCGATTCCGGTCGCACGCGCGCTCGCTCGCCAGCCGCATTTTCTAGGGCGCATCTGGATCATCCGCCTGATGGCGGTTCCTATGGGGCTGCCGGTTCTGATCGGCGCACTCGGCTTGATCGGGATATGGGGCAGGCAGGGGTTGTTGAACTCGCTTATGATGAAGATCGGGCTTGACGAACCGGTGAGCATCTATGGGCTAACCGGCATTCTTCTCGCCCATGTCTTCTTCAACCTGCCGCTTGCCTGCCGCCTGATGCTTGCCGGTCTCGAACGCGTGCCCGCCGAATACTGGCTGATGGCAAGCGGCCTCGGCATGCGGCCCCGCTCGGTCTTCCGCTTCATTGAATGGCCGGCGATCCGCCCGCTCATTCCTGGGATAGCCGGATTGATCTTCATGCTCTGCGCCACCAGCTTCACGTTGGTGCTAACCCTCGGTGGCGGCCCGGCAGCAACCACGATCGAGGTCGCGATCTACCAGTCGCTCCGTTTCGATTTCGACCCCGGCCGCGCAATCGCGTTGTCGCTCCTGCAGATCGCGCTGACGGCGATGATCCTCGGCGCGATGGCACTTTTTCCGCCTGCCGGAGACGAGGGCCTGACCGAAGGCAGAGACATCAAGCGGCTTGATGGCAAAAGGCAATGTGCCAGATTGGCCGACAGTCTGCTCTTGCTGATCGCCGTGCTCTTCCTCGGCCTCCCGCTTGTGTCGATCATCGCCGCCGGGTTGCACGCCGATCTCATAAAGCTGCTGCAGGAGCCGATCTTCTGGCAGTCAGCCGGGATGAGCTTGGCGATCTCGCTTTCGGCCGCTCTGCTCTCGATCGTCCTTTCGATGGCCATGATTCGTGCCCGGCATGCAATCTTATCGAAGCGGCGGCGCGGGGTTACCGACAGGTCCTTTTTCACAGCCATGGGCGGTGCTTCATCGATGGTCCTGCTCGTGCCTCCAATCGTACTCGCAACCGGGTGGTTCATGGCACTGCGGCCTTTCGGCGATGCGACGCGCTTTGCAGCCGTACTCGTCGTTCTCATCAATATGCTCATGGCACTTCCCTTTGTCATGCGCGTACTGGAGCCGGCCTATATTGTGCATCAGCGCCGGACGCAGAAACTGGCCGCAAGCCTGGGTATTGCGCGCGCGGCTCGATTGAGATTGATCGATTGGCCGGGCTTGAAGAAGCCGCTGCTCACCGCCTTGTCGTTCGCCATGGCGCTCTCGCTCGGCGATCTCGGGGCCGTTGCTCTCTTCGGCTCTGAAGGTTTTGTCACATTGCCCTGGCTCGTCTACAGCCGCATGGGCAGCTACCGGACGAATGATGCCGACGGCCTTGCGCTGATCCTCGGCATCATTTGCCTGCTGCTGACAATCGCCGGAACAGCGGGCCAGCCGACACGGGAGAATGGCGATGGCGATCGCTGATCAAGACGAGATCGAAATGCAGGACGTGCGCCTGATGCTCGGCACGCACGCTTTCCATTTCGATTGCCGCCTGCCGGCTGGCCGGGTCGTCGCGGTGAGCGGCCCTTCCGGCGCCGGGAAGTCAACCTTTCTCAATCTGCTTGCCGGTTTTGAAAGACCCGACAGCGGCCGCATTCTGATGCACGGCGCCGATGTGACGGCCGCCTATCCGGCGGAACGTCCGATCTCTGTCGTCTTCCAGGACAACAATCTCTTTGCCCATCTTGATATCTTCACCAATGTCGGCCTGGGGATCGATCCGGCGTTGAAGCTTGCCGCCGAAGACCGGAGAAAAATTTCCCAAGCGCTTGAGAAGGTCGGCCTCGCCAATTTCGAAAGGCGCATGCCCGCAACGCTTTCCGGTGGAGAGCGGCAGCGAGCCGCATTTGCGCGGGCGCTGGTGCGAAAGCGCGCCGTTCTGCTTTTGGATGAACCTTTTGCAGCACTTGACCCGGGCTTGCGCGCAGGCATGGCCGAACTGCTGCTTGGTTTGCACATGGAAACCGAAAACACGGTGATCATGGTTTCGCACGATCCCGACGAGGTGCGCCGGATCGCCGATTACGGTGTCTTTATCGATAAAGGCGCGATCGTTCTTGCCGCGCCACTCACCGAGTATCTCGCGCGGGAAGATATGCCCGCGCTAAGGCGATTTCTGCACGGTTGACGAATCTCATACTTGCGATGGCACTTTCGCCACAATTTCATCCGAGCGAAAGATCGCCCTAACGACGCCACGCTTGCTAAAATACAACGGCGCTACAATTAAACAGAGTCTCGCTATGCAACCGATGCGGAAATCAGTTACAGCAATGGCTTGTGTCTTCCCGCTGTGCAGTGCGAGAACCGGGATGGACGACTGTTGAACCCCGTTGGAAGCGGCCGGATCGGACATGCGGTAAACCGGCCGAAAAGCAAGATGACTCGGAGAGCCAGACTGGACAGCATGACGACGTGGAAACGCCCCGCGCCCTCCAGTAACGTGCTTTCTGCGCCATACCGGTGGAGCCGCCATGCGCTGCTGGTGTCTGCGGCCGCAGTCGCGCTCAATGGCTGCCAGTCGATTCTCGAGCAATCCTATCAGCCGACGGTCTCGCCCTCTGCCAGCCCGCAGATCGTCGATGAAGTCCAGAAGAACGATCCGCGTGCCGCCATGGGCGCGCGCGAACATCCGCGTATCGTTGCAAGCTACGGCGGCGAATACAAGGACGCCAAGACTGAACGCCTCGTTGCGCGCATTGCCGGTGCGCTAACGGCGGTTTCGGAGAATCCGAGCCAGTCCTACCGAATCACGATTTTGAATTCGCCGGCAATCAACGCTTTCGCGCTGCCGGGCGGCTATCTCTATGTGACCCGTGGTCTGCTGGCGCTTGCCAACGACGCTTCCGAAGTCGCGGCTGTTCTTTCGCATGAAATGGGTCACGTTACGGCCAATCACGGCATCGAACGCCAGAAGCGCGAAGAGGCGGAGGTCATCGCAAGCCGCGTCGTCGCCGAAGTTTTGTCGAGCGACATCGCCGGCAAGCAGGCGCTTGCCCGCGGCAAGCTGCGTCTCGCCGCCTTCTCGCGCCAGCAGGAACTGCAGGCCGATGTGATCGGCGTGCGCATGCTCGGTGAAGCGGGCTACGATCCTTACGCCGCCACTCGCTTCCTCGATTCCATGGCGGCCTATAGCCGCTTCATGTCCGCCGATCCTGAGGCCGACCAAAGCCTGGACTTCCTTTCGAGCCACCCGAACTCGGTGCAGCGTATCGAGCTTGCGCGCGATCACGCCCGCGCCTTCGGCCAGGAGGGGACGGTCGGAGACAAGGGCCGGGGCTATTATCTCGATGGCATCGACGGTCTTCTCTATGGCGACAGTCCGGAGGAAGGCTATGTTCGTGGCCAGACCTTCCTGCACGGTGGTCTCGGCATTCGCTTCGACGTGCCGCCGGATTTCAGCATCGACAATAAAGTCGAAGCCGTCATGGCAACCGGTCCGGGAGACGTGGCGATCCGCTTCGACGGGGTTGCCGACAACGACAACCAAAGCTTGACGAACTACATATCGAGCGGCTGGGTCACCGGCCTCGATCCTTCGACGATCCGGCCGATCACCGTCAACGGCATGGAAGCGGCAACGGCCCGTGCAACCGCGGATCGCTGGGATTTCGACGTGACCGTGGTGCGCAACAATTCGCAGATCTTCCGCTTCCTGACCGCCGTTCCAAAGGGCAGTGCCGTCCTGCAGCAGACAGCAGACGTGCTGCGCGCCAGCTTCCGCCGCATGACACCGCAGGAAGCGGCAACGCTGAAGCCTCTGAGAATCCGCGTCATCAGCGTCCGTCCCGGCGAAAACGTCGCAACGCTGGCGGCCCGAATGCTGGGCACGGATCGTAAGCTCGACCTCTTCAAACTGATCAATGCCCTGCCAACTGGCGGCACGGTCTCGCCCGGCGACCGCGTGAAAATCATTTCCGAATAAAAAGAACCCGGCTTTCGCCGGGCCAGTTTGTGCTGCTGGAAGTAAGAGCTTTTAGGCGTGAGCCGCCATATGGGGATCTGCGCTCACCAGCGCGCTGCGCAACTTTTCCATGGCGCGGCTTTCGATCTGGCGAACGCGTTCCTTCGAAATTCCGAGATCGGCGCCGAGTTCCTCGAGCGTCGCACCTTCTTCGGCAAGGCGGCGTGCCGCAATGATCTTCATCTCGCGCTCATTGAGATGTTTCAGCGCCGATGTCAGCCAGATACGGCGACGTTCGCCATCAATCATGTTGGAAACCTGCTCATCCGGCAACGGATCGTCGCTGACAAGGAAATCCATCTTCTCGGCGCTGTCGGCATCGCCGGAAACCGAAGGCGCCTGCAGCGAGGCGTCATTGCCGGAAAGGCGCGCATCCATCGTCTGGACGTCGGCGAGGCTGACACCGAGGGCAGCCGCGATCTCCTGATGGATGGATTGAAGGGTGAGATGCGAGTCGCCTCTGGCAAGTTTGGCGCGCAGGCGACGCAGATTGAAGAAGAGAGCCTTCTGGGCGGAGCTCGTACCGCCGCGGACAATCGACCAGTTGCGCAGGATGTAATCCTGGATCGACGCGCGAATCCACCAGCTTGCGTAGGTAGAGAAGCGCACCTCGCGCTCCGGCTCAAAGCGGGCGGCCGCTTCCAGCAGGCCAACATAACCTTCCTGGACAAGATCGCTCATCGGCAGACCGAAATTGCGAAACTTGCCCGCCATCGAAATGACGAGACGCATGTGAGCCATCGCGATCTGGTTGCGGGCACCGCGATCCTCATTGTCCTTCCAGCGAATAGCGAGATCATGTTCTTCTTCGCGAGCAAGATAGGGAGCCGCCATGGCGATTTTGATCATGCGCCGGTCTGCAGACATGTTCTTCATAATCGGTCTCCTAAAAATCAGGCCTCGTGCCCTTGAAAGAAAACAATCAGGTTACTCCCGGACCAAAGCTGCCCGGATCAATCCAGCGTGTGAATGCATAAAGGCCCCGCTCCTGGATTTTTCAGGAGGAGGCCCTATCTCTTTGTCATATGCAGGTAAGGTTGGACCCGTTTCTTCAAGTTGCCGGCCTGGCAAATTGTGGAAGGCATGATCCGCTCCTCATCGAACGTTGACAGGAATGCGAACGTTCGATCAGGCAGATATTTCCCGATGCAATCCGCACGTACAGTGTCTAAACGCGGCTGGCCGGAAAAAGTTCCACAAAAAAACCCGGCTCGCAGGCCGGGCTTTTTGTTAAGGAAAACAATGCAGTATTAAGCGGCTTCGTCCTGCGAATCGTCTTCTTCGATTGCCTTGCCGCGCTTCGGACCCTTGTTGAGATTCATCTCGACGAGACGGACGGCTTCGGTTTCCGACATCTTGTTCACTGCGGCGATTTCGCGCGCCATGCGATCGAGCGCCGCTTCATAGAGCTGACGCTCGGAATAGGATTGCTCGGGCTGATTTTCCGCGCGATAGAGGTCGCGAACGACCTCTGCGATGGAAATCAGGTCACCGGAGTTGATCTTGGCATCATACTCCTGCGCACGGCGGGACCACATGGTACGCTTGACACGTGCCTTACCCTGCACGACCTTCAGGGCGCGCTCGACGAAATCGGTTTCCGAGAGCTTGCGCATGCCGATGCTCATTGCCTTGGCAACCGGAACTTTCAAGCGCATCTTGTCCTTCTCGAAATCGATAACGAAAAGCTCGAGCTTCATGCCGGCGACTTCTTGCTCTTCGATAGCAGTGATGTTACCGACGCCGTGAGCGGGGTATACGATCGATTCACCGGTCTTGAAGCCATGGCGTGCTGCTGAAGGTTTTTTCTGCTGGGTCGTCATACTAATCAAAAACTCCCTGTTACGCGTCCGGCAGCGGCCGGAGCCGGGTCAGTCAGGCCCGGATGAGACGGATCAGCTCCGTCGGGTGACTTCACTCTGGTCCCACCAGACAGAAGCAAAAGATCTCCTTGCGCGCGATCAATGATCGAACAGCTCAAGGCGTTGATATCTCACGGGGAACCGCGTACGGATTTCTTTTGCTTTCGTGATGGTTTTGGGCACGCTTCGTGCCTCAAATGGATCAGTGTGGCAAACCTATCATAAAAATATGAGGAAATCAATAATTTGCTTAACGTGAGTCATGTGGGCAACACATGGCACCCATATGAGCAGAGCATCTTATAAACGTTTACGCCCGCCTTCGGCTCCGATTTCGAGGCTACGCCGGCAAAATGATCATCAATCGCCGGCACCGGGTTTTTCGCTGAAGTACTTCTCGAACTTGCCGGCCTCTCCGTCCATTTCCTTGGCTTCCGCCATCGGTTCTTTCTTGACGGTGATGTTGGGCCAGCTGCTGGCGTATTCAGCATTGATCTTGAGCCACTTGTCGAGCCCAGGCTCGGTATCCGGCTTGATGGCCTCGGCGGGACATTCCGGTTCGCAGACACCGCAGTCGATGCACTCATCCGGGTGGATGACGAGGAAATTTTCGCCCTCATAGAAGCAGTCGACAGGGCAGACTTCCACGCAGTCGGTATATTTGCAGCGAATGCAATTGTCGGTCACGACATAGGTCATGAAGAACTCCAGGATTTTCACGCAAGCGGGGCCGGGCAACCTGGAACGTCGCGCCTTTCCCCTGGCCGGAGGACAGCGTGGACAGGCTTGGGAGGCAAGCACACTGTCCGGCAAGTTGACTGTCACGTATCGGCTTTGCGGTCGAATTTCAAGAATAAACGATCTGTCGATCAGGGCCTGATGGACAGAGTTTTCTAATCCTCGTCCGACATCAGCCTGTCGACTGCGCGCCGCTCCTTTTTCGTCGGCCGGCCGGCGCCCGTCGAACGGATGGCCTGCTCGTAGGGCGTGAGACGTTTTGTCTCACCCTGGGGCGGCGTCAGATCATCGTAAAGCAGTTTTGCCTCTTCGAAGGGCCTACGCCTCTCGCCTGATGCCTTCACGATCAGAACCACATCCCGGCGATCCAGCTTAAGCTCGACACGGTCACCCGCCTTCACGGTCTGGCTGGGTTGTTGGACGCGCTCGCCATTGATGCGAACGTGGCCTGACTGGATGTGGCCTTGCGCCAGAGAGCGAGATTTCACCATGCGCGTGAAAAACAGCCACTTGTCGATGCGCTGACGCGAACCGCTTCCTGGCTGTGTCTCCCCGCTCATCGGCTACTTCTTCATTTGCTCCTTCAAGGCAGCGAGCTTTGCGAAAGGAGAATCCGGATCGATCGGCTTTTCCTTGCGCGGCGCCTTTGCCTCGAAGCGCAACGGCTGCGAGCCGTTGCGATTGTTGTTGCGGTCGTTGCGATCCTTGCGGTCGCCGCGATCCTGACGATCGCCCCGCTGCTCGTTGCGATCGCCCCGAGCCTGGTGCGGCTTGCCGCCGTCGCGGCGTTTGCCGTCCCGGCCTTCGCCACGATTGCCCTCTGCGCCTTCACCCCCGCCGTGGCGGCGGTTGCCCTGCTGCTGACGGTCACCACCGCGGCGTTCCCCCGGACCGCGTGCTTGGCGATGATTGTCGTTGCGTCCGCCAAGACGCCACAAAAGGACAGGTTTCGGTTCGACAGGTTCAGCGGCTTCCGCAGATTCAGTCGCGGATGCTTCGCTCGCCGCGGGCTCGACAGCAGGTTTTTCTTCTGCAGCCGGCGCCACGGAAGCAGCTTCTTCCGATGTGCTGTCGGCATCGTCATGATCGGCTTTCTCGGCGGCCTCTTCCCCAGAGGTTTCGGCTGCCGGGGCAGCGGAAGCATCGTGGCCAGCAAGATGAGCTGCCGCATCCTCGGCCGTCACGGCATCGGCGCGATAGCCGAGGCCCTTGAGGATCTCTTCCATGTCCTCCAGCGTCGCGCCGAGGATCGAAAGCATCGCAGTGGTGGTCGTGAAGCGGCGGCCATCATAAGCGCCTTCCGGCCGGTTCGCCTGACCCGGCTTCCACTGCAGCAACGGGCGGATGATATCTGCAAGCCGCTCGAGAATATCGATGCGAACGGCACGCTTGCCGAGAAAACGGAAGCCGGCGAGCTTATAGAACGTGCGCTCGAAGCCCGGATCGGTCACGACGGACGTGCGGCCGGCAGCCAGCACCGGAATGAGGTCGCCATAGCCCGGTTTTTCGAGGCCGTCATTTTTCAAGGCCCAGAGCAGCGTGATGAGTTCAGCCGGAGCCGGCTTCAAAAGCGCAGGGACGAAAATGTGGTAGGCGCCGAAGCGAACACCATAACGGCGCATGGAGGCGCGCGCGTCCTGATCCAGCGACTTCACCTCTTCCGTCACATCGCGGCGGAAGAGCACGCCGAGATTTTCGACGAGCTGGAAGGCGAGGCCCTTGGCAAGGCCCTGTAGGTCTTCAGCACGCGAAAGATCATCGAGCGGCTTCAAAACCGTGCTGATATGGTGATTGACGAAGCGTTCGACGCGGGCTGCAACGTGCTCGCGCGCGTTGCCCGTCAGCTGTTCGTCGGCAAGCAGGATGACGCGAGGACGCATGACGTGCTCGCTGCCCGCAAGGCGCGCAACCGGATCGCCGATCCACCGGATGAGGCCGTCGGCGCTGATCGCCAGATCGCTGTTGCCCGCAGCATGGAGGCGCGCGGCGCGTGCCTCGAATTCCAGGGCAAGCGCCTTTTGCGATGCCGTTTGGATCGCCTTGGCGTCCGATCCGTCCGCACCCGAAATTGGGGTAAACCGGAACCCGGACAACTGCCCCACATGATGTCCTTCAACAAAGACATCGCCATTCACACTGATTTCAGCTTCCAGCATCGCATTCTCTCTCAGGCGCTTCATGAGCACAGATGTCCTGCGATCAACAAAGCGTTTCGTCAACCTTTCATGTAACGCATCGGACAATCGATCCTCGATTTCCCGCGTCTTTTCCTGCCAGTGTGTCGGATCGGCAAGCCATCCGGGCCGATTCGACACATAAGTCCATGTTCTTATCTGCGCGATTCGCGCCGAAAGCGTGTCAATTTCGCCATCCGTGCGATCGGCTCTCTGCACCTGCTCCGCGAGAAACTGCTCGTTCACCGTGCCATAGCGTACAAGATCGGAAAAGAGCGTCGAGATCAGGTCAGCGTGCTGTGCAGGGGTGATACGCCGATAATCAGGCAGTGCGCAAGTTTCCCAAAGCTTCTCCACGCGCTGCGGATTTGTAGCCAGATCTATGATTTCGGGATAGCGCGTCAGATGCTCAAGCGCTTGCTGGTCGACGGCGGGCAAAGCCCGCGTCAAACCTTCAGCGCTCGGCGGACGTTCAAGACTCGCCCGCAATGATTGTATCGACGAGAAATCAAGCTCTTTCGTGCGCCACTGCAAGACCCTGACATTGTCGAACTCGTGCGCTTCTATCCGCTGCGCCAATTCCTCATCGAACGGCTGCACTTGGCCTGTTACCCCGAATGTACCGTCACGCACGTGGCGGCCGGCACGTCCGGCAACCTGGCCGAGTTCGGCAGGATTGAGATTGCGGAACTGATAGCCGTCGAACTTGCGGTCCTGCGCGAACGCCACGTGATCGACATCGAGATTGAGGCCCATGCCGATCGCATCGGTCGCGACGAGATATTCAACATCGCCGGCCTGATAAAGCGCAACTTGAGAATTTCGGGTGCGGGGACTGAGGGCACCGAGAACAACCGCAGCACCCCCTCGCTGGCGGCGGATCAATTCGGCAATAGCGTAGACCTCATCTGCCGAAAAGGCGACGATCACCGAGCGCTGAGGAAGACGGGTGATCTTCTTTTGACCCGCGTAGAAGAGGTGCGAAAGCCGCGGCCTCTCAACGACCGTGATGCCCGGCAGGAGCTGCTGCAGGATCGGCCGCATCGTGTCGGCGCCTAGAAGCAGCGTTTCGTCGCGGCCCCGCAAATGGAAAATACGGTCGGTGAAGATGTGGCCGCGCTCAAGGTCGCCTGCAAGCTGGACCTCATCGATCGCGACAAAGGCGGCCTTGGTTTCGCGCGGCATGGCTTCGACCGTGCAAACCGAAAAGCGCGCAGTCGGCGGCGAGATCTTCTCCTCGCCGGTCACGAGGGCGACATTCTGCACGCCCACCTTTTCGACGACACGCGTATAGACTTCACGTGCCAGCAAACGCAGCGGCAGGCCGATCACGCCGGTGCCGTGGGCTACCATGCGCTCGATGGCGTAATGGGTCTTGCCCGTATTGGTGGGGCCGAGCACCGCGGTCACGCCGCGCCCGCTCAGTATCATGGGCTGCGATGTCAGTGTCATTGTCCATGCAAGTGAGGCGGGGGAGCCTCGGGGTCAAGTGCGCTCCGTTCCCGAAGCAGACAACACATGGACAGCCGGCCGGCTAAACGCAAGAGCCGTCCTCTAAAATCAGCTGCAAACTTGATTCAGGAAATGCCGCTAAGTGACTGTTTTAAGATTCGGAACAGCGCGAGAACGAATCAGCGACGAATCGGTGACTCGCGGTGATTCAGCTTTTGTTCACGGCTAAGTATTGGTTTTGAATCGGTTTTTCCTACTAGATGCTGAATCGGCATCAGGCGCTGGATAGCTCGAAATGCTGCTCGCGTTAACGTTCTTGCCGAGAGCGAACATGGACGAGAAACAGCTGGGAAAACTGCCCGGAATTGATGCTGCGGCCCGAAGCCGGAACGATCGGCGGCGAACCGCAAAGGCAACGTTGCCTCCGGTTTCGGAAGCCGGATTCATATCGACTAACGCTTCACGCGATCGCATTAACATTTCGATCAAATCCGGAACGAATCGCTGACGAATCAGCGACATCGCGATTTTCCCGGTTCGTTCACCGCAACATATTGTATTAAAATGGAATTTTAACCATAAAACCACTCCGAAGCGTTGGTCGCTCGGCACTGCCATCGGCGGTCCTTTTAACGATCGTCGCTTCTCTTGATCACCGTTCTTGATCCTCGTCCTAAGCAGAAAACCGCCGCCGCTTGCATATTGCGGAGCTTAGCCGGGAACAAAAATCGCGGATGCGTGTTTATTGTCCATTCGGACTCACGATGAGTTGAAGGAATCGCAACATGCTCGGAACGATACTTCTCATTATCCTTATTCTGCTTTTGATTGGTGCTCTCCCGAATTGGGGATACAGCCGTGGTTGGGGCTATGGACCTTCCGGGGGTTTGGGGCTAGTCCTCATCATCATAATTATCCTTGTCTTAATGGGCCGGATTTAACGGCTAGGTAAATGGGAGTGAAAGTCATGATGAAAAAAATTGCGATTGTAGCCGCCCTTGTGGGCGCCCTTGCATCCTGCACGCCGACGGAAAGAGGGACGGCCATTGGCGCTGGTACCGGCGCAATCATTGGCGGTGCTGTCACCGACAGCTGGGGTGGCGCTGCAGTCGGTGCAGTTGCTGGCGGCCTTACTGGTGCTCTTATCGGCCAGTCCGTGGAACGCCGCGGCTACTGCGTCTATCGCGACCGCTACGGCCGCCGCTACGAAGCACGCTGCCCGCGCCGTTATTAAGTATTGCCGTTGAAATGAATGCAAACGGGCGCCTCGGCGCCCGTTTTTTGTTGCGTGTCAACAGCATGTTGACGATCGGTCGCGAAAGTCAAATCTACTCTACCACAGGGATGACGCGCATATTCCTTCCATAACACGGCAACGATTGCCGCTTAGGCAAGGAATGCTTTCATGGTTCAGATCATTTTGAATGCCGCTGTCCCCGTTCTTGTTGCGGCAGCGTTTCTCACGACAGCCTCTGCTGCGCTTTGCGGCGGTGACAGCCGTACGCAAAGAGTAGCAGTCAGGGCAAATATCAGGCGTCCGCGCGGCAACTAAACGAAGAACTGCCCGCCGTTCGCCGAAAGCGTCGAGCCGGTGATAAAGCCGGCATCGTCGGAGATGAGAAAGGCAACGCAGCGCGCGACTTCCTCCGGCTCGCCAAGGCGCCCGACCGGAATCTGGGGAATGATCCGCTCGTTGAGCACTTTCTCCGGAACGGCGAGGACCATTTCCGTGCCGATATAGCCAGGGCAGACGGCGTTCACCGTAATGTTCTTCGCTGCCCCCTCCTGGGCAAGTGCTTTCGTAAAGCCGAGATCACCCGCCTTGGCAGCCGAATAGTTCACCTGCCCCATCTGGCCCTTTTGGCCATTGATGGAAGAGATGTTGACGATGCGTCCGAAGCTACGGTCGCGCATCCCGCCCCAGACGTGGTGCGTCATGTTGAAGAGGCCGGTAAGGTTTGTATTGATGACCTCATGCCATTGCTGCGGCGTCATCTTGTGAAACATTGCGTCGCGCGTAATGCCGGCATTGTTGACCAGCACCTCGATGCCGCCGAGTTCTGCCTCCACCTTTGCGACCCCTTCGCCGCAAGCGACGTAATCGGAAACATCCCACTTGAAGACCGGGATGCCGGTCACGTCATGGAAGGCCCTCGCCTTCTCGTCGTTGCCGGCATAACTGGCGGCGACCTTATAGCCCGCATTCCTAAGTGCCATCGAAATGGCGGCACCGATGCCGCGCGTGCCACCGGTGACCAAAACCACTCTGCTCATGCTTCGCTCCCCTCTCGGTCATTCGCCTTTGATCAGGCGTTCTCGAATCATCAATCGCATACTATTCAAAGTGCCTCGAAGCACATGGCGACACCCATGCCGCCACCGATGCAAAGTGTCGCAAGACCCTTCTTGGCACTGCGCCGCTTCATTTCGAACAGCAGCGTGTTGAGAACCCGCGCTCCCGACGCACCGATCGGATGACCGATCGCGATTGCGCCGCCATTGACGTTGACGATCGCCGGATCCCAGCCAAGATCCTTGTTCACAGCGCAAGCTTGAGCGGCAAAGGCCTCGTTCGCCTCGACCAGGTCGAGATCGCCGACGGACCAGCCAGCCTTCTCGAGCGCCTTGCGCGACGCAGGGATCGGGCCAGTACCCATGACTTGAGGATCCACACCAGCCGTCGCCCAGGAAACGATGCGCGCCAGCGGCTGGATGCCGCGCCTGGCGGCCTCCGCTTCCGTCATCAGGATCGCGGCTGCCGCGCCGTCATTGAGGCCCGACGCATTGCCAGCCGTCACCGTGCCCTCTTTGTCGAAAGCCGGACGAAGCTTGCCCATCGCATCGAGTGTTGCACCGTGACGGATGTACTCGTCCGCCTCCACCGTCACATCGCCCTTGCGTGTCTGGATGACGAAGGGAACGATCTCATCCTTGAAGCGGCCTTCCTTCTGGGCCGCTTCCGCCTTGTTCTGAGATGAAACCGCAAACTGGTCCTGGTCGTCGCGGGAAAGTTGCCACTGGCGGGCGACGTTCTCGGCGGTGGTGCCCATGTGGTAGCCGTAAAAAGCGTCTGTCAGGCCGTCCTTGATCATGGTGTCGACCATCTTCATGTCGCCCATCTTCGTACCGCCACGCAGATGCGCGGCATGCGGAGCCATCGACATGGATTCCTGGCCGCCGGCGACGATGATCTTCGCATCCCCCAGCGCGATCTGCTGCATTCCGAGGGCGACTGCCCGAAGGCCCGAACCGCAAAGCTGGTTGACGCTCCAGGCGGTAGCCTCGTTCGGAACGCCCGCTTTTATGGCCGCCTGGCGCGCTGGATTTTGGCCCTCGCCTGCTTGAAGCACCTGGCCAAGGATAACCTCGTCGACCTCGGCTGCGTCGACGCCTGCGCGTTCGAGCACAGCTTTGAGGGCGGCAGCCCCAAGCTCATGCGCCGGAACCGTGGCGAATGCACCATTGAAAGAGCCGACCGCTGTACGGGCCGCGCTGGCGATGACGATGGATGAACTGCTCATAAAGGCCTCCTCGTTTTCCTTCAGCATACATAGGTCGAAACTGGCAAAGCTTCAGCCCTAAGTCAAACGAGAAGGCGATTGCGGCATTTTCGCTGCGGCTTGCGAACATGCCAATTATCCCTTTTCTCAAAGGGGTTGCCGCATCGCACAAAGAGATTGTCACCAGGCTTCTTTTGCGTCTACAGTCTGTTACGGAGGAATATCCATGACAATCAGACGGGGTTCAGGAGACTGATATGGCGAAGAACGAGGGTCAAATAGTCATCAAGAAATACGCCAACCGCCGCCTCTACAATACAGGCACCAGCACCTATGTGACGCTGGAAGATCTGGCGGAGATGGTGAAGAAGGGAGAGGATTTTACGGTACAGGACGCAAAGAGCGGTGATGACATCACACATTCCGTTTTGACCCAGATCATTTTCGAGCAGGAATCAAAAACCGGAAATACGCTGCTGCCGATTTCCTTCCTGCGCCAGCTCATCAGCTATTACGGCGATCAGATGCAGATGGTCGTTCCGAGCTTCCTCGAACATTCCATGCGCGCCTTCACCGAACAGCAGGCGCAGATGCGCGAACAGGTGAACCGCGCCTTCGGCGAATCACCGCTCGGCAAGAACCTGCAGCTGCCGATGCAGATGGTCGAGGACCAGGTCCGCCGCAACACCGAGATGTTTCAGAAGGCCATGCAGATGTTCTCTCCCTTCATGACCCCTCCCGCCAAGGAATCGAAGAAGGCGGAGGCGAAGGATATCGACGAGTTGAAGGAACAGCTGCGCGCCCTGCAGAACAAGCTCGACAATCTCTAAGGTTCAAAGCCCGATCGAAACATCGCGGCCGGCACTGCGGATCGAGACTGCAAACCCGCCGATCACGTCGATCAGCGCAATCGTCATCAAGATGAAGAAGACCTGTGTTGCCGCATCCTGGACGAGAAGGAACTCGACCAGGAAAGCGATGAAGACCAGCATCGACAGCATGTGATTGACAAGGCTGCCGGATCCGTTGCGGGTGGCCTTCAATATCTCGAAGAACAGGATGACCAGCGCCACGACGATGAAGAGATCGCCGAGCGCCATGCTCCAGATCGCACCGGAGATCATCGAAAGCACCATGATGTCATGCTGGAGCGCGGGAATGCCTCCGCCACCCATCAAACCGGCCATCGTCATGTTGTAAAGAATAAACGGGATTACCATCAGCGGCATTACAGCGATCATTGAGCCATGTCCCCTATTTCGACGGGAATACTGCAGCAGATCACAGCACCACTTCAAGGCATCGGAAATACAATAATGCTCAAAAGCAAAAAGGCCGGCGTTTGAAGCCGGCCTTTTCGAATCCTGGCTGTGCCAGAATTTGGAAGCTTATGCGCTTTCCTTCGGCGTCAGAACCTGGCGGCCACGATACATACCGGTCTTCAGATCGATATGGTGCGGGCGGCGCAGTTCGCCGGAATTCTTGTCTTCCACGTAGGTCGGAGCCTTCAGGGCGTCTGCAGAACGGCGCATACCGCGCTTGGACGGGCTCGTTTTTCTCTTCGGTACAGCCATTTTACGTACTCCAATTCACAGGCAACACATTCCCGGCCAAGCTGGCGGCCGAAACGGACGTATCGCGATTTCGGAAATTTTGCGCGCTTATACATGCCCTGAAGGTGGTTGACCAGTCCCCAAACAGATTTTTTGCGATTCTCGTGAATTCAACCTCAGACCTCGTCTTTCGGCACGCTCCAGGGTTCGGCCCGGGCCGCAGCTTCCCACTTCAGCCAGGCAGGATGCGCCTTTAGCGCCGACATATAACTCAACGTATCGCTGGCAGTTACAAGGTCATAGGTATCGAAGCGGCTGACGACCGGCGCAAACATCGCGTCGGCTGCCGAAAATCCGCCAAACAGAAACGGTCCGCCCGAGCGGCCGCGCAACTCGCGAAAAATGGTTTCGATGCGCACGACATCGGCCATCACGCCATCCGCAAGTGCGATCTTGCCTCGCTCGCGCCGGATATTCATCGGACAGGCGCCTCTGAGCGCTCCGAAACCCGAAAGCATCTCCATCGAGACCGAACGCGCCACCGCGCGCTGTGCGCGATCCTTGGGCCAAAGCCCCGCCTCGGGATAAAGGTCGGAGACGTAGTCGATGATCGAGAGCGATTCCCATACCCGCAGGCTGCCATGGAGTAGAACCGGCACCCTGCCCGTGGGAGAGATTTCCCTGATGCGCGGATTGCCTGCGGGAAAATCAAAGGGGATCAGAATTTCTTCGAACGGAATGCCCGTTGCTTCCATCGCAATCCATGGCCGGAACGACCACGAGGAGTAATTCTTGTTTCCGATATAGAGGGTAAGGCGATCCATGAAGCATCCGCAAATTGATTTCGAAGCCGAATTTAGCGGCGCCCGGCTAAAGCGACCAATGAATAATTCATGCCTCAATCATAAAGACATCTGATGTAATCGCCGGAACCTTGAGCCCGGCGCTCGATGACCGAGGCAAGCGTGCGAAGGCCGCGGCGGGGCTTTGCGGCGTTCCGGTCGATCGGGTTCGGAAGAGAAACGGCCAAAAGCGCTGCCTGGCGTCGCGAGAGCTTGGAAGCCGGTACCTTGAAATGATAGCGCGCCGCCGCCTCGATGCCGTAGATACCCGGTCCCCACTCGGCGATGTTGAGATAGATCTCCATCAGCCGGCGTTTGGTCCAGACGAGGTCAGAGGCGACCGCCAGCGGCAGTTCAAGTGCCTTGCGCACAAAGGAGCGGCCATTCCACAGAAACAGGTTCTTGGCCGTCTGCATGGGGATTGTGCTGCCGCCGCGGGTCGCTTCGCCGTCGAGGGTCTCTGCGACCAGCTCCTGCATTTCACCCCAGTCGACCCCGCCGTGGAAACAGTATTGACCATCCTCGGACATCATCACGGACTGAACGAGACCCGGCGAGATGTCGTCCAAAGAGACCCATTGCCGGTCGTAGCCGCGCAGGAGCACGATGTCGCGCAGCATCAGCGTCGAGACGGGATGAATAAAAGGGATCAGATAAACAAAGATCAGAACATAGGGCAGGATCAGAAATCCGGCGGTCGCAAGGACGATGCGCGTCATGATCGACCGGCTGCGCAGCCAAGCGAACAAACGGCGATGAGCCGGCATCGCAATGCTGTCCTCTCTTTCCGGCGATATGTCCAATATGTGTAAGCCCAACACCTGTTCCCTTCGCTCTCATAGCGTTTGCTGGTCGTGAAGGCCAGATGCAAAGGAAATCTTGCTGTGATCATTGACAATTCCGTTGCAACGGCGCCACTGCTCATGCCAAAGAGCGCGCATGGTCGCGAGCTCCGAAGCCTTCGATATCCGTTTGAAGACCAACGCCCAAGAGATCGAGGCGTTGCTGGACGCGCTGCTTTCCGATGACATGCGAGAAGATGAGATAGCCCGCCCTGATAGCCTGAGGGCGGCGATGCACTATGCGGTGCTGAACGGTGGCAAGCGGCTTCGCCCGTTTCTCGTCGTGGAGAGCGCGCTGCTCCTCGGCGGAGACAAAGAGGCGGCCTTGAGAGTGGGTGCAGCACTTGAATGCATTCACTGCTATTCGCTCGTTCATGACGATCTTCCAGCGATGGACGATGACAAGCTACGACGCGGCAAACCGACAGTGCACATAGCTTTCGACGAGGCGACCGCGATCCTTGCAGGCGACAGCCTTCTGACCTACGCCTTCGACATTATCGCCGCCGACGAGACGAGACTTCCGGAACAAAGCAAGGTGGGGCTGATCCTTGCGCTTGCGCGCAGCGCTGGCCTGGGCGGAATGGCTGGCGGACAGGCACTCGATCTCGCTGCGGAAAAAAACCCACCGGATGAAAGCGGCATCGTTACATTGCAGGCTATGAAGACTGGAGCGTTAATCCGCTTTGCTTGCGAAGCAGGCGCAATGATCGCCGGCGCTTCGAGCGATGATCGCAAGCGCCTGCGCGCTTTCGGCGAAAAGATCGGCCTTGCCTTCCAGCTCGCCGACGATCTTCTTGATGTCACATCAGACGCCGCCACCATGGGCAAGGCGACTGGCAAGGACTTGGGCCGCGGCAAAGGTACCCTCGTCTCTCTGCGTGGTATCGGATGGGCCGAAACCGAGCTCCGGCGCCACGTCGAGGATGCGACACGGCTGTTGGCGCCTTACGGCGATGCCGCTGCGACGCTCGCCGCCACCGCGCATTTTGTTGCCGCTCGAAAAAGCTGACGCAGCAGCGGCAGGCGAGATACCTCTTGGCATCTAGCGGCTGATGAGCTTATTCAGCAGCGGTCTTTTGACCGAAGCGCCTTTCGATATAGTCGATGACAAGCGCCTCGAAATCCGCAGCAATGTTCGGCCCGCGCAACGTCAGCGCCTTCTTGCCATCGATGAAAACGGGAGCGGCCGGCGTCTCACCGGTGCCAGGCAGCGAAATGCCGATATCGGCATGCTTGCTTTCGCCCGGCCCGTTGACGATGCAGCCCATCACGGCGACGTTCAGGGCTTCCACGCCCGGATATTTCTCCCGCCAGACCGGCATGTTCTTGCGGATATCGTTCTGGATATTCTGCGCCAGTTCCTGGAAAACCGTCGATGTCGTGCGGCCGCAGCCGGGACAGGCGGCGACCACCGGCACGAACTGTCGGAAACCCATAACCTGCAGCAGTTCCTGTGCCACCTGCACTTCGCGTGTACGATCGCCATTCGGCTCCGGCGTCAGCGAAACGCGGATCGTATCGCCGATGCCGTACTGCAGAACGTAGCCCATGGCAGCCGACGAGGCGACGATGCCCTTGGTGCCCATTCCTGCTTCGGTGAGTCCGAGATGCAGCGCATGGTCCGAGCGCTCGGAAAGCATGGAATAGACAGCGATCAGATCCTGGACCTGGCTGACCTTGGCCGACAGGATGATGCGGTTTCGCGGCAGGCCGATTTCTTCGGCAAGGGTGGCCGAGATCAACGCCGATTGCACGATCGCCTCGCGCGTCACCTGACGTGCCGAAAGCGGCGAACCCGCCTCGGCATTCTTGTCCATCAGCGCCGTCAGCAGGTCCTGGTCGAGCGAACCCCAGTTGACGCCGATACGCACCGGCTTGTCATAGCGGACCGCTGTCTCGATGATTTCGGCGAACTGCTTGTCCTTCTTGTCCTTGAAACCGACATTGCCTGGATTGATGCGGTATTTCGCCAATGCTTCGGCGCAGGCCGGATGATCGGCAAGCAGCTTGTGGCCGATATAGTGGAAATCGCCGACGAGCGGCACATCCATGCCGAGGCGCAGGAGCCGCTCGCGAATCTTCGGAACGGCAGCAGCGCTTTCGTCACGATCGACGGTGATGCGCACGAGCTCCGACCCCGCCTTGAAGAGGGCGGCAACCTGCGCAACAGTGGAATCGATATCCGCCGTATCCGTATTTGTCATCGACTGCACGACAACCGGCGCACCGCCGCCGACGACGACGCCGCCCACGTCGACCGCGACGGAAGCGCGGCGCGGTTTCGGATCAAAATCGGTAGGTGAAGACATAGACAGAGCTCTTGAACCCTTGAATTCGTGCCTTTCAGGTGGATCATACCCGCTTTCTTGTCAACGCCCAAAGCATCACTTTTACTTGGCTGAGCTAGTGGCCGCCGCCGGAGATGCCGTCCGCGTAGCGGGCAAGCTTCGAAAAGATCAGCACCACGACCAGCAGGACGGGCAGCGCCATGAAGACGGCGCTAAAGCCGACATGCTCGGCTGCAAAGCCGATTGCAGAGGGTGCAACCAGCATGCCGGAATAGCCCATGGTGGTCACGACCGAAAGGCCGATCCCGGCCTTCAGACCAGGGACATTGCCTGCCGCGGAAAAGGCGATCGGCACCATGTTCGAAATGCCGATGCCGCAGAACGCAAAGCCGACAATGGCAAGCTCGGCATTCGGCGCAAGCGCTGCGATCAGCATGCCGGCGATGGCAAAGAGGGTGCAGACGCGCAGCGTCTTGACGCCGCCAAGCTTGTCGCGCACCAGATCGCCGGCGAAACGCATGATTGCCATCGTCAGCGAGAAGGCCGCAAACCCGAAACCGGAAAGAGCCACGGATGCATTCATTTCCTGGCGGAGATAGAGCGCACCCCAGTCGAGCACGGCACCTTCCGGAACCATCGAAAAGAGCGCCATGAGCCCAAGCAACCATGGCAGAGGCGTCATCGGCAGGCGTGTTTTTTCTTTCTTCTCATCGGGATGCGGCGGATCGGCAAGGATCATCGGCCAGGCGATCACGAGGAAAATCAACGTGAGCACGGTGGCGAGCTGCGCATGGCCAAGAACGCCGAGCTTGGCGATGACGAGGCCGCCAAGGCCCGAACCGATCAGGCCGCCAAGGCTCCAGAAGGCATGGCAGGACGACATGATCGCCCGGCGCATCGACTTCTCGACGGCAACCGCGTTGGCGTTCATCGCGACGTCCATTGCGCCGATGAACCCACCAAACAGGAAGAGCGCGATTGCGCCGGTAACAATATTCGGCGCCAGCGTCAGCGCCAGAAGAATTGGCAGTACGCAGGCCGCAGTTGCCCGCGACACCACGTGCGAGCCATGCTTGGCGATCTGCGCCCCGGCAATCGGCATCAATGTCAACGACCCAAGGCCGAACACCAGGATCATCAGCCCGAGCTGGAATTTCGTCAGCTCCAGACGCTCCGCGAAATCCGGAATCTTCGGAGCCCAGCAACCGACGACAAAGCCGTTCATCAAGAAGAGCAGCGACACCGCAACCCTACTCTTCGGCAGGAAGCCACGCCGGACCCCCTGGGCCACATTCATCGGATTATCCATTGTATTCCCGTCTCCTCCTGCAGTCGGCCCCTTAAGGATCCGACTCAAAGATTATTCATCGCGCCTTGCGCGCCTTGACAGTGCGGCAGCCCCGCTCGCGATAGGCCGCAAGCAGCGCCTCGTCGGCGTCGTGCTCCACGACGAGGCATTCGCAATGCGCGACCGGCAGGACGCCGTGCGGCGCCGCTGTACCGAATTTATCCGAGGTCACCGCAACCAGCACCTTCCGGCTTCGCGACGTCGCGAACCGCTTGAACTCCGCGTCCTCGAAACCGAATGTCGTGACGCCCGCTTCCAGATCGATGCCGCAGGCGCCGAGAATGCAAAGGTCTGGCGAGATCTGTTCCATGTCCCGCATCGCCTTGGCGCCGAGCGCGCCGCCCACCTGCCGGTCGACCATTCCGCCGATCAGGATGACATCGATGCCGCCGTTGTCTATCAGCGCTGCGGCAATTGCCGGCGCATTCGTCGCAGCCGTCAGCGTCATGTCTGATGGAAGGGCTTTGGCAATCGCCAGATTGGTGCTTCCGGCATCAAAAAACACCGTCGACCCGGGCGCAATCTGCGGCACGGCGGCTTGGGCCAGCAGTTGTTTGCGATCGAGGGCAATGCCCATCCGCTGCTTGAGGCTCCCGCCGGCAGGCGAAACCGGCAGCGCACCGCCATAGACCCGCTCACAGAGGCCGGCAGCTGCCATCTCGCGCAGATCGCGACGGATCGTATCTTCGGAAACCCCGAATTCCAGCGCGAGTTCAGCTGCAAGCACGCGGCCGTTCGCCTGAAGCTTGCCGGATATGATGTTCTGCCGCTCCTTCAACAGCATCTCGGACGTATTCATGCCTGTTTAGCTCACAATTGACGCAAGTTCCTGGAAACGTGCATAAACGTATATGAACGTGCACACAATAGGCATTGCCACACATTTCCTGACGCCTTGAAACCAGCCGCGTCAAAAGCCAGATAAATGAGAAAAATATTCGCAGTTGCCCAATTTCTTTGCAGTTTTCTACGCTTCGCCACGCTCTATTTTCTGCGATCTATCTGTCATCGAATTCCTCCCACATGGACCCGCAAAACATGAAACTCCTCAAGACCATCGCTGCCGCAGCCTTTATCTCGGCTGCTGCCTCCGTCTCCGCCCAGGCCGGCGAAAATCTCAACGCCATCAAGTCCGCAGGCGTTTTCAAGATCGGTACGGAAGGCACCTATGCGCCGTTCACCTACCATGACGAAAGCGGCAAGCTCGTGGGCTTCGACGTCGAGATCGGCGAAGCGGTTGCCGCCAAGCTCGGCGTCAAGGCCGAGTTCGTTGAAGGCAAGTGGGACGGCCTGATTGCCGGCCTCGACGCCAAGCGCTACGACACCGTCATCAACCAGGTCGGCATCACCGAAGCCCGCAAGCAGAAATACGACTTCTCCGAGCCCTATATCGCCTCCAAGGCGGTGCTCATCGCCCGTGCAGACGACGACAGCATCAAGAGCTTCGCCGACCTGAAGGGCAAGAAATCTGCCCAGTCGTTGACGAGCAACTTCGGCAAGCTCGCCGAGCAGTCCGGCGCAGAGCTCGTCGGTACCGAAGGCTTCGACCAATCGATCCAGCTCGTGCTGACCGGCCGCGCCGACGCAACGATCAATGACAGCCTCTCTTTCCTGGACTTCAAGAAGCACAAGCCGGACGCAAATGTGAAGATTGCGGCCGAGCAGGAAAACGCCGACTACTCCGGGATTATCATCCGCAAGAAAGAGCCGGAACTGCTCGAGGCGATCAACAAGGCACTGGCAGACATCAAGGCAGACGGCACCTACAAGAAGATCGCCGATAAATATTTCGGCCAGGACGTATCGAAGTAAGCGCTTCGAATGGTCGGTTTCCTGCCGCTGGCACATCCTCTATATCTGCTGAAGAGCGTCCAGCGAAAACCCGCTGGACGCCCTTTCATTAAGGAAACACACCCGTGCCGCACTGGCTTCAACTGATGGCGGAATCGCTCCCCACGCTTTTGTGGGCCGGACTGATCTTCACCATACCGCTGACCCTGCTCTCCTTCGTCTTCGGCCTGGCGCTCGGGCTGGTGACTGCCGTGGCACGCCTCTTCGGCCCGGCTCCCATCGCCTCAATCGCGCGGTTCTACGTCTGGGTCATCCGCGGCACGCCGCTGCTCGTGCAGCTCTTCGTCATCTTCTATGGCCTGCCGAGCCTCGGCATTCTGCTCGATGCTTTTCCGGCGGCTCTGATCGGCTTCACGCTGAACATCGGCGCTTACAGCTCCGAAATCATCCGGGCGGTCATCTCCTCCGTTTCGAAGGGACAATGGGAAGCTGCCTATTCGATCGGCATGAACTGGCGGCAGGCGATGAGCCGCACGATCTTGCCGCAGGCCGGTCGTGTCGCCGTGCCGCCGCTTTCAAATACCTTCATTTCATTGGTCAAGGATACGTCGCTGGCGGCAGCAATCACCGTGCCGGAGCTCTTCCAGGCTGCACAGCGCATCGTTGCGACAACTTATGAGCCGCTGATCCTTTATATCGAGGCAGCGCTGATCTACCTCGTTTTGAGCTCCGTTCTCTCAGCGCTGCAGGTACGGCTCGAGCGCCGCTTCGCGCGCTACGGTGGCATGCTGGAGGCCAATGCATGATCGAGCTTTCCAACATCGAAAAGCGCTTCGGCGATGCCATCATCCTAAAGGATATCAGCATCCGCATCCCGGAAGGCACCGTCACTGCTCTCGTGGGTCCCTCCGGCGGCGGCAAGAGCACGCTGCTTCGCTGCATCAACCTGCTTGAGATTCCAACAGCTGGCTCGATCAGGATTGGCGAAGAGACGCTGGATTTTGTGCCGGGAAGGCGGGTTGGTTGGCAAGCGATCCAGAAGATCCGCCGCCAGACTGGCATGGTCTTCCAGAATTTCCAGCTCTTCCCGCATCAAACCGCGATCGAAAACGTCATGGAAGGCCTGGTGACGGTCCTGAAATGGCCGAAAGAAAGGGCGCACGCCCGCGCTATGGAACTGCTGACCAAGGTCGATATGGCGCATAAGGCGGATGCCTGGCCCTCGACACTTTCCGGCGGCCAGCAGCAGCGCGTCGCGATCGCCCGTGCATTGGCTCCGTCACCGCGCGTCCTTCTCTGTGACGAGCCGACTTCGGCACTCGATCCCGAACTTTCGGCGGAAGTCGTCGATGTTCTCGGCCGGCTGGCCAGCGAAGGCACGACCATGGTCATGGCGACGCATGATCTGCGGCTCGCCTCGAAGATCGCCCACAACGTCGTGTTCCTGGAAGCAGGAAACGTCGTCGAAACCGGCACGGCGAAGTCCATCTTCACGGCGCCGGAACGCGAGCGCACCAAACGCTTCATCTCGACGATCAACGCCGCACATACCTACGATATCTAGACTACGCCCTAAGGCCGGGTGACCCGTTTCACAATATGCAGGTATCGAGGATTGCGTGATCTATCCTCGCACAGAGCCCCTTGAATTCATCGATCTCCGCAATGGAGTATAGGATTTCTTGGGTGATCCGTATCGTGGAGGTATCGAGCGTGTTCATCCATTCATCCATCCATTTCCACCCAATAAGTCAGGTGGTCCGCGAGCCACTCATCACGTCCATGAATCGATGGCACCTGACCGATCATACGTCGTTGGACGCGTACTATGGCGACCGGCGCTATTGAGGAACGAAAATCTAGGTAGCGAGGCATGGATGGCGCATCTTTTCCTGTCCCGCTCGGTTCAAACCCTCGAAACCGTGATTATTTTCGGCTCTGTCCACCAATAGCGGCCCTCATGCTACTTGAATAATATGCACATCACGGGCGAAAAAGGTCTGAGTGGTCTGTGCCCTTGGAGGACGCGATGACAGTTCCAACACTGGATCGTGTGTTTGGCCGTGTGGCTTTCGGGGCCGATCCGTCCAATTATCATGCTGCCCGACCGCGCTATCCTGAAGAAACATGGCAGCTGTTGC
This sequence comes from Rhizobium sp. 007, assembly GCF_015353075.1. Classification (NCBI taxonomy): domain Bacteria; kingdom Pseudomonadati; phylum Pseudomonadota; class Alphaproteobacteria; order Hyphomicrobiales; family Rhizobiaceae; genus Rhizobium; species Rhizobium sp. 007. The sequence continues at coordinate 3,788,961 of NZ_CP064187.1, forward strand.
GCGAGCGTTCTGACCTTGGACCCGGCATTGATATTCTGGAGATCGGCGCTGGTACTGGGCTTGCAACGGCAGAATTGCTGGCGCACAAGCCGCGGCTGCTTGCAGCGGTTGAACCTGACATGAGGCTGGCAGACTTCCTGCGAACCTTGATCGCGGTTGACTGCTTGCGGGTGCTCGCGCTGCCATTTGAAGACGCAAATCTGGAGCCTGCCTCGTTCGACCTGGTTGCAAGTGCGACGGCTTTTCACTGGCTGGACGCTGCGCCTGCTCTGAAACGAATTCATGGATTGCTGCGACCGGGCGGCGCCGTCGCCCTTTGGTGGAACGTCTTTGGCGATGAAAGTCGGCCCGATCCCTTTCATGATGCCACCACGCATTTGTTCGTTGGCCATTGTGCCAGCCTGTCAGCGGGTGGGCCCGACAGTTCTCCTTATGCGCTTGATGCGGATGCACGAATTCGGGAGATGACGGATGCTGGGTTCATACCCGATCCTCCTGAATTTATCCGCTGGACATTGAGGCTTGATGCGTCCGGCGTGCGCAGCCTTTATGCCACCTACTCTAATGTTTCCGCCCTTGCGCCTTCGGAGCAGGCCCATCTGCTCGATGCTTTGGCCGAGATTGTTACAGGGCAGTTTGCGGGCCGCGTAGATCGCAACATGACAACTGCAATCTATACCGCCCGGCGCGCGTAGCTCCAGACAAGCGCTGCCGGTTTGGGGCGCATTTCCGGGATGAAAAGATAGGATTTCGTGCGCGATCCAGCTCCGACAGCTCAAACGCTTGTCCGCTGGAGGGCCGCTCCGAAAAATGATCTTTCGGCTACGGTTTCAAGCGTCAGATTTTCACCACTCGGTCCCGCGCCGCAGCGCTCGTTTACTTCGAGCGCGCCGCTTTCAGCGCATTGCCCCACCAGGCCAGCTGATCGAGCTGCTTGCCGGCGGCATCGATAAGGTGCTGGTAGTCGTTGAGGCTTTTACCTTCCCTGGCAACGCCGATATATTCGGGCAGAGAAATATGGACGCCCGTCTTCACCGAAGCCGCGCCCATTTCTACGAAGATCACGCGAAGCTGTTCGACGGCACGCGCAGCACCGACACCGCCATACCCAACGAAGGCAACCGGTTTGTGGATGAATTCGCCGAGGTCGATGGCATTCTTGAGCACGGCCGTCGGGCCGTGATTGTATTCGGCAACGGTGAAGATAAAGGCGTCAAACTCGCGCAGCTTCTTCTTCCAGCGCTCCGCCGTCTTGCTCTCAGCTTCCAGCGCACGTGCTTCACCGAAGAAAGCCATGGGGTAGTCGAGGAGATCGACCACCTCGACCTCAAACTCCGGCCGCTGCGCGGCAATCTCGGCAATCCACTTCGCCGGATGATCGGCAAAGCGGCCGATGCGCGTGCTTCCAACGACAACTGCAATCTTGAGGTTGTTCATTTTCGGCCCTTCCTGTCCATTACACGCAAGGGCGGCCCGGGTAGGCCACCCTAGCCCTTCGGCTTCCGGTTAGCCGGCATAGCTTACCAGCAGGTCCTTGGCGTCGATCTGGTCACCGGCCTTGACGAGCACTTCGGCAATCGTGCCGTCTTTCTCCGCGTGGATCGCCGTCTCCATCTTCATGGCCTCGATCGAGACAAGCACGTCGCCGGCGCTGACTGCCTGGCCCGGCGAAACAAAGACGCGAGAAATAACGCCCGGCATCGGCGCGCCGACATGGGCGGCATTTCCAGGCTCGGCCTTCCGGCGGGCAGCGGCGCCGGAAGCGCCATGCGCACGATCCGGCACCTTGATGCGGCGCGGCTGGCCGTTGAGCTCGAAGAACACCGTCACCATACCCTGGCTGTCCGTGCCGCTCATCGCCTGATTGACGATGACCAGCGTCTTGCCCTTTTCGATATCGGCAAAGAGTTCCTCGCCGTCCGCCAGACCGTAGAAATAGGCGGGCGTCGGCAGGACCGAGACCGGGCCATAGGTGTCGGAAGCCAGTGCAAAGTCGGTGAAGACCTTGGGATACATGAGATAGGAGGCAAATTCGAAATCATTCACCGTGCGTTCGAGTTTGGTCTCGATCTCCCGGCGCTCGGCATCGAGATCCGCTTCCTCGAGCAGAGAGCCCGGACGCACGGTATAGGGCTTCTCGCCTTTCAGCGCCTTCTTCTGCAGCGCTTCCGGCCAGCCGGACGGGGGCTGGCCGAGATCGCCCTTCAGCATCGAGACGACCGAATCCGGGAACGACACCTCCTTCTCCGGACTGACGACATCGGCAACCGTGAGGTCCTGGGAAACCATCATCAGCGCCATATCGCCGACGACCTTGGAAGACGGCGTCACCTTGACGATATCGCCGAACATCTGGTTGGCGTCGGCATAGGCCTGCGCCACCTTGTGCCACTTCGTCTCCAGCCCAAGCGAGCGGGCCTGCTCCTTGAGATTGGTGAACTGGCCACCCGGCATTTCATGCAGATAGACTTCCGATGCCGGCCCCTTGAGGTCGCTTTCGAAGGCTGCGTACTGGTTGCGCACCGCTTCCCAGTAGAAGGAGATGCGTCGGATCCATTCCGGATCGAGCCCCGGATCGCGCTCGGAACCGCGCAGCGCTTCGACGATCGAACCGAGACAGGGCTGCGAGGTGTTGCCGGAAAGCGCATCCATGGCAGCATCGACCGCGTCGACGCCTGCATCGACGGCTGCAAGCACGGTCGCAGCGGCAATGCCGGACGTATCGTGCGTATGGAAATGGATCGGCAGGCTTGTCGCGTCACGCAGGGCCTTGAAGAGCACCTTTGCAGCAGCAGGCTTCAGCAGACCAGCCATATCCTTCAGTGCAATGATGTGAGCTCCGGCCTTTTCGAGCTGAACGGCAAGGTCGGTGTAGTATTTCAGATCATATTTCGGGCGCGCCGAGTTCAGGATATCGCCGGTATAGCAGATCGCCGCTTCGCAGAGCTTGTTCTCTTCAGCGACCGCATCCATCGACACGCGCATGTTTTCGACCCAGTTCAGGCAGTCGAAGACGCGGAAGAGGTCGATGCCGCCCTTTGCGGCCTGCCGGACGAAGTATTTGACGACATTGTCCGGATAGTTCTTGTATCCGACGCCGTTGGCGCCGCGCAGCAGCATCTGCAAGAGCAGGTTCGGTGCGCCTTCACGGATCAGCGCCAGACGCTCCCATGGATCTTCCGTCAGGAAGCGCATGGAAACGTCGAAAGTCGCACCCCCCCAGCATTCGAGCGACAGCAGATTCGGTAGCGCATGGGCATAGGTCCCGGCGACGCGGGCGATGTCGTAGGTGCGCATGCGCGTCGCGAGCAGCGACTGATGGCCATCGCGCATCGTCGTATCGGTGATCAGCACGCGCTTTTCGCCTCGCATCCACTCGCCGAACTTCTTCGGGCCGAGCTTGTCGAGACGTTGTTTGGTGCCGTCCTGGACCTTGCTGCCGTTGGCATAGGGAACGACCGGCTCTGCAGCGTTTTCCAGCGGCCGCGGCCTGTCCTTGGCTTCGGGATGGCCGTTGACGGTCACGTCGGCAAGATAGGT